>NZ_BCWK01000024.1:0-33921 GCF_001592165.1 Caldimonas taiwanensis NBRC 104434 | reverse complement strand
CGCGCTCGCAGGCAGCCAAATGCGCGCGCTGCGCCGCGAGCAAGGCACGCCGCCGGTCCCGCTGCCCGCCCTGCGCCGGCTCGGCCGAGGCATCGGGCTCGGAGCGGGTGGGAGGCTCGGGGGCGCCGACCAGCGCCAGCAGCCCCGGGTCGCTGCGCGAAGGGTCCCACCGCACCCGCTGCAGCCCCAGGCCGCGGATGGTGGCGATCTGCTCCGCCGACGAGATGCGGAAGCTGCTCATGGCGAAGGGATGATCCATCCAACCCAAGTCGAGATGCACATACATGCCAACCTTGAGTTGGTGAACGTCGACGAAGAGCGGGACCGGAGAATCTTTCATCTGGAAAGCACTGGAGCGCAAATGTATCCAGGCTTTCGAGATTTCGACCGATTCAGCCCCTACTTGAGCACGACTGTCGCACATCCCCCACAGGGGGGACGCCAGGCCGCCGGCGCCCAGACCGCCCGACGCATCGGCCGCCTGGGCGCGGCTCAGCCTGTTGCGCCGAGCAGCGCACGGATCTGTTGCAGGGCCGACGGATCTTCGATGGTGGTCAGATCGCCCGGATCGCGGTGCTCACACACCGCCTGGATGGCCCGACGCAGCAGTTTGCCCGAGCGTGTCTTGGGCAAGACCGTGACGAAATGCACACGGGCCGGTCGTGCCACGGCACCGAGCTGTTGGTCCACCACCTTCATGATTTCGCCTTCGAGCGCCAGCGCCTGCGCCTCTGTCGCTGCCAGTGCGGCATCTTTGAGCACGGCAAACGCCATGGCCACTTGGCCCTTGAGGCTGTCGGCCACGCCCACCACGGCCACCTCGGCCACGGCGGGATGGCTGGCGATGCACTCTTCGATCTCGCGCGTGCCCAGGCGGTGGCCGGCCACATTGATGACGTCGTCGGTGCGGCCAAGGATGAAGTAGTAGCCGTCCTCGTCGCGAATGGCCCAGTCGAAGGTGCTGTAGATCTGCCGGTTGGGCACGGCGCTCCAGTAGGTCTTGACGAAGCGTTCGTCGTCACGCCAGACCGTTTGCATGCAGCCTGGCGGCAGCGGGCCCTCGATGGCCAACACGCCCTTCTGGTGCGCCCCCGTCAGCTCCTCTCCGGTGGCCTCGTGCAGCAACTTGACCCGATAGCCGTACATCGGGACGCCTGGCGATCCGAATTTGCTGGGCTTGGGTTCGATGCCGTTGGCAATGGTCAGGATGGGCCAGCCTGTCTCGGTCTGCCAATAGTTGTCGATGATGGGCTTGCCCAGGGCTTGGGCGATCCAACTGGCCGTGGGTTCGTCCAGCGGCTCACCGGCCAGGAAAAGTGCGCGCAAGCTGGACAAATCGTGCTGCTTCAGGAACGCCGTGTCGTGCTTCTTGAGCACCCGCACCGCCGTGGGCGCGCTGAACATCACGGTGACTTTGTACTTCTCGACCAGCCGCCACCAAATCCCGGCATCGGGCCGGATCGGCAGGCCTTCGTAAAGAATCGTGGCCATCCCCGCAATCAGCGGACCGTACACGATGTAGCTGTGGCCCACGACCCAGCCGATGTCGCTGGTGGAAAAGTAGGTCTCACCGGCCTGACCGCAAAAAATATATTTCATGCTCGCCGCCAGGGCCACGGCATACCCGCCCGTGTCGCGCTGCACGCCCTTGGGCTTGCCCGTCGTCCCACTGGTGTAGAGCGTGTAGCTCGGATGATCGGCCGCCACCCACACGCAAGGCACCTGGGCCTGCAGGTGTTGCTCGCGCAAGGCCGCGTAATCGACATCCCGCCCGGGCATGCGCTCCATCGGCGCCAAGCCGCGATCGACCAGAAGCACGCGCTCAGGCGCGTGCTTGGCAAGTCGAATGGCTTCGTCCAGCAAGGGCTTGTAGGGCACCACCTTGCCGCCACGCGAACCCGCATCGGCACTGACGATCACGCGCGGCTGCGCATCATCGATGCGGCTGGCCAGACTGACACTGGCAAACCCGCCAAAAACCACCGAATGTATAGCCCCCAGCCGCACGCAGGCCAACATCGCAAACACGGCCTCCGGAATCATCGGCATGTAGATCAGCACACGGTCGCCCGCCACCACGCCCAGAGACTGCAGCATCGACGCCATGCGCTGGACCTCGGCATGCAGCTCACGGAAGCTGTAGACACGTTCGGCACCCGTTTCGGTGGACACGTGGATGAGCGCGGCCTGCTCGGCCCGCTGCGTCAGATGCCGGTCCACGGCGTTGTGGCAAAGATTGGTCGTGCCCCCCACGAACCAACGCACGAAGGGCGGGCGGCTGTCGTCGCAAATGGTCTGCGGCGGCTGCTGCCAGTCGATCAGGCGAGCCTGCTCGGCCCAAAACCCGTCCGGGTCCTCGATCGAGCGCCGGTAAAAGGCTTCGTAATGCATGGTTTGTCTCCTCTTCTGGGGGACCTCTGTGGGGGGGCAGCCCTCCTCTCGAGGCACCGATTGGAGGCAGTCAGGCTGACGGTGCCCTGACGGTCCATGACCGCCCCCCCTTGCATACCGTGCACATCGTGCCCTCGTGCGCGGCGCGCGACCAGAGGTTCGACCCGCCCCCCGAGAGCCGACCGGAGGATCCGGCACACCGAGAACGATTCGAGCAAATCGCGCTAAGTGCTTGTCGGAATGAATGTTTCTTGACGAATCCGGCGGCCTTGGCCTATGGTTGCGGCCATGCGAAAGTCCTGCTTGCCTCTGGTCGGTGTGGTCGGCTCGATGGCCGCCCTGGTAGGCTGCGCCTCGGTGGCGCCGGCTCCGAGCAGCCCCCCTTCCGTGGACCGGATGTCCGCTTTCCTGGCCGAGCGGGGATGGTCGCCGTCCGCAGCGCAGGCCGCGACCGATCCGGTCGGGCCGATGGCCAAGGGCGACGGGGGGGAGCTTGGTCCTCCGCCCCCAAGCACCGCCCCCCCTGCAGCGCCGCAAGCCACAGCGCAGGCCGTGGTCACGGCAATGAGCTTTCTGGGGGTGAATTACCGCCGCGGCGGCACGTCCAGCGAGGAAGGCTTCGACTGCAGCGGCTTTGCCCGCCATGTGTTCGACACGGCCCTGGGGATCGAGCTGCCGCGCCGCGCCGAGGAACAGGCCCGAGCCCCCGGTTTGGTGCCTGTGCCTCGCCACGACCTCCAACCGGGGGACCTGGTCTTTTTCAACACCCTGCGGCGGGCTTATTCGCATGTGGGCATCTATGTCGGCGCCGGCAAGTTCATCCACTCTCCCCGCAGCGGCGCGCAGGTGCGCATCGAGGACATGCGCACGCCCTATTGGAGCCAGCGTTACAACGGGGCGCGGCGACCCGTGGCGCTGGCGGCCGCCTCGCCCGTGGACGCCGGCAACCCGACCCTGCCGACGACGCCGGCTGGCGATGCAGCGTGGACGCTGTCGCACTGAACCTTCGGGCGGCGCAGGTCCGTGCCGCATGGCGGCACCGGCTTGCAGGCGCGGCCCGTCAACACCCGGGACACGAACTGGGACGATAGACCACCCAGCCTGCGCCGATGCACAATCGGGGCCATGGCAGAGAAAGTGATCCCGCTGGCCGATCACCGTGTCCGGGCCGGCGTGCCGCGGGTGCCGGATCAGTGGCGCCCGCCGGCCGGGCCGCTGGCCGATCGCTTGGGCCGGCCCTTGCGCGACTTGCGGATTTCGGTGACGGACCGCTGCAACTTCCGGTGCAGCTATTGCATGCCCAAGGAAGTCTTCGACAAGCATTATCAGTTCCTGCCCCACAGCGCGCTGCTGAGCTTCGAAGAAATCACCCGGCTGGCCCGGCTGTTCGTCGCCCACGGGGTGCGCAAGATCCGACTCACCGGTGGTGAACCGCTGCTGCGCAAGGATCTGGAGCGGCTCGTCGAGATGCTCGCCGCGTTGCGCACGCCCGACGGCCAGCCCTTGGACCTGACGCTCACGACCAACGGCTCGATACTGGCGCGCAAGGCACAGTCGTTGAAAGACGCCGGCCTGCAGCGCGTGACGGTCAGTTTGGACGCCTTGGACGATGCGCTGTTCCGGCGCATGAACGATGTCGATTTTCCGGTGGCCGATGTGTTGGCGGGGCTGGAGGCCGCGCAAAGGGTCGGACTGGGACCGCTGAAGGTCAACATGGTGGTCAAGCGCGGCACCAATGACCATGAGATCATCCCGATGGCGCGCTTTTTCCGCGGCACGTCCATCGTGCTGCGCTTCATCGAATACATGGATGTCGGCGCCACCAATGGCTGGCAGATGGAGGAGGTGCTGCCCTCGGCCCAGGTGATCGAGCGCTTGAATGCCCATTTCCCGCTGGAGCCCATCGATCCGAACTACCCTGGCGAGACCGCCGAGCGCTGGCGTTACCGCGACGGTGGCGGAGAAATCGGCGTCATCTCCAGCGTCACGCAGGCGTTCTGCCGAGACTGTAACCGAGCTCGCTTGTCCACGGAGGGCAAGCTCTTTTTGTGCCTGTTTGCTCAGCAAGGGCATGATCTTCGGGCTTTGCTGCGCGCGGGCTACACCGATGAGCAGATCGCGGGGGCCATCGGGCTGATTTGGCAGGATCGCCAAGACCGCTATTCGGATCTGCGCGCCTCCTTGCAAGCGACTGCCAGCCCGCCGCTGCGCAAGGTCGAGATGCACTACATCGGAGGCTGAGCCGATGGCACGCCCTGCGCTGCTGCCCCCGACCGTCAAACGGCGCCTCACGATCGCCACGCTGGCCAGCCTGGCGACGCCCTGGCTGATCGGGGCTTGGATCAAATCTGGCATGCAGCCAGGGCTGCATGATGAGGCGCACCGTGCAGCGCAGCTCGTCGACTACATCGTGGCCGGCAGTACGATCTTTCTGTGCGCGATGATCCTCACCGTGGCCGTGGGCTGCGTCGTGGTGTCCGTGATGCGAGGCCCGCACTATCTGGGCGATCCCTTCCCGAACGAGCGCAGCGATGGATCCTGAACTCATCACGGGCCTGATCCTGGCCGGCGGCCGTGGCAGTCGCATGGGCGGGGTCGACAAGGGACTGCAGAGCTATCGCGGCCTGCCGCTGGCTTTGCACGTGCTGCTGCGACTGTCTCCTCAGGTCGGGCGGGTGATGATCAACGCCAATCGCAACCTGGGCGCCTACGAATCCTTCGGAGTGCCGGTCTGGCCCGATGCCCTGCCGGACTATGCCGGGCCGCTGGCCGGTTTTCTGGCAGGGTTGGAACATTGTGAAACGCCTTATCTCGTCACGGTGCCCTGCGATTCGCCACGCTTGCCCACTGACCTGGTCGATCGGCTGGCGTCGGCCCTGCAGGCCCACGGTGCCGAGATCGCGATGGCGCGCACTGGGACGCAGCGCCAGCCCGTGTTCACGCTGATGCGCACGTCACTGCAGGAAAGCCTCGTGCGCTACTTGCATGCGGGCGGACGCAAAATCGACCGCTGGACGGCCCAGCACCATACCGTGGAGGTGCCATTCGATGACGAGTCGGCCTTTGCCAACGTCAACACCCAAGACGAGCTGGTGGCGCTCGAGCGCGATGGAGCTTGAACCCACCGCGCGGATCGAGGTGCGCCGTTTGGGGCCGGAGGATCTGCCGGCGTACAAGCTGCTGCGCGACGAGGCCCTGCAGCGTCATCCGGAATCGTTCACCTCGGATGCCGAGACGGAGCGGCTGCGCAGCCCCGAGAGTTATCTGGGACGTCTGGGCCTGGGGGAACCGCTGGGCGGCACCTTCCTGATGGGCGCCTGGGTCGATGGCGAGCTGGCTGGCTCCGTGGCCTGTGAACGCGAACTCGAGCGCAAGCTGCGTCATCGCGCCAACATCGTCGGCATGTACGTGCGGGAGTCCCACACCCGGCTGGGCGTGGGCCGTCGTTTGTTGGCTGCCTGCATCGACCTGGCGCGACAAGCCCAGGGCTTGGAGATGTTGACCCTGACGGTGACGGCCTCCAACGAGCGGGCGGTGCGTTTGTACGAGCGGGCAGGCTTCAAAATGTACGGCCTGCTGCCGCGAGCCATCCGTGTCGAGACTGGCCGCAAAGTGCAGTACTTCGACAAGGCCCACATGGTATTGATGCTTTGAAGCCCGCCGCCCCCATGACATCCCTCGAGCACATCGCGTCCTGCGTGAGCGGCTATGACCCCAACGCCCTGCCGGTGGACAAGGCGCAGGAGTTCATCCGCCGCTTCGTTCCGCGGGTGGACACTGTCGAGAAGCTGCCCCTGCGCTCGGCGCTGGGGCGCGTGCTGGCCACCGATGTGGTCTCGCCCATTGACGTGCCCGCCCACGACAACTCGGCCATGGACGGCTACGCGCTGCGCGGCACCGACCTCGCCACCGACGGCCCCACACGGCTGCGCATCGCAGGCACGGCCTTGGCCGGGCAGGCCTTCGAGGGGCGGCTGGCACCGGGGGAGTGTGTGCGCATCATGACCGGCGCGGTCATGCCCGAAGGGCTGGATACGGTCGTGCCGCAGGAGTTCTGCCACCTCGACGCAGACGTCGTCAGCATTCCCGCCGGCGCCGTGCGCCCTGGCGACAACCGCCGGCTGCGAGGCGAGGATCTGGCCTGTGGCCGTCCCGCCCTGCCGGCGGGCAAGATCCTGCGTCCGGCCGATCTGGGCTTGCTGGCTTCGCTGGGGCAGGCCGAGGTGCCGGTCTTCCGGCGGTTGCGGGTGGCTTTCTTTTCCACCGGCGATGAGCTGCGCTCCATTGGCGAGCCCTTGGAGCCTGGCTGCGTCTACGACAGCAATCGCTACACGATCCATGGCATGTTGCAGCGCCTGGGTGTGGAGCTGCTGGACCTCGGGGTGGTGCGCGATGATCCGCAAGCCCTGGAAGCGGCCTTTCGGCAGGCGGCCGAAAGCGCCGATGCCATCATCACCTCGGGCGGGGTGAGCGTGGGCGAGGCCGACTTCACCAAACAAATGATGGCGCGGCTGGGCGAGGTGGCCTTCTGGCGCATCGCGATGCGACCCGGCCGGCCCATGGCCTTTGGCCGCATCGAAAGCCGCGGCCGTCAGGCCATCCTGTTCGGACTGCCCGGCAACCCCGTGGCGGTCATGATCACCTTTTATGCCTTCGTGCGCGAGGCCCTGCTGGTCATGGGCGGGGCCATGCCGCCAGCGCTGCCCCTGCTGCGCGCGCACACCGAACAAGCCCTGCGCAAGAAACCCGGGCGCACCGAATACCAGCGTGGGATCGTGCGTCTGGTGGATGGACGCTGGCAGGTTCGCATCACCGGCTCACAAGGATCGGGCATTTTGCGCTCGATGTCCGAAGCCAATGGGCTGGTGGTTCTGCACCACGACCAGGGCCCTGTGGCCGAGGGGGACCTGGTGGACGTGCTGCCTTTCGAGGGCCTGATCTGATCCGCTGGGGCGGCGGCGCTCGCCTCAGGCTCGCACCGCCTCTTCCACCGGCCGCGTGATCGGCCCAGGCGTGCTGCGCCGCGCAAACAAGGTGTACATCGTGGGCACCACGAACAGGGTCAGCACGGTGCCCACCGTCATGCCGCCCACGATCACCCAGCCGATTTGTTGCCGGCTTTCGGCGCCCGCCCCCGCAGCGATGGCCAAGGGCACCGCACCCAACACCATGGCGCCAGTGGTCATCAGAATGGGCCGCAAACGCAAAGCCGCCGCGCGGCGTGTCGCTTCCATCAGCCCCAGGCCCTGCTGGCGCAACTGGTTGGCAAATTCGACGATCAGAATCCCATGCTTGGTGATCAAGCCCACCAAGGTGATCAGACCGATCTGTGAATACACGTTGAGCGTGCCGCCGCTGAGATTGAGGGCCGCCAGCGCGCCCACCATCGACAGCGGCACCGACAGCAAGATCACGAAGGGATCAACGAAGCTCTCGAACTGGGCGGCCAGCACCAGGAAGATGAAGAACAACGCCAGTACGAACACCAGCCCGAGCGCGCCACTGGAGGCGCGGAACTCGCGCGAGACCCCGTTGAGTTCGGTGGCATAGCCTGCTGGCAGCAACCGTTCGGCGGTTTCGTCCATGAACTTCAGCGCATCGCCCAGGGCAAAGCCTGGCGCCAGGTTGGCCGTGATGCTGACCGAGCGGCGCTGATTGAAGTGGTTGAGCTCACGCGCAGAGACGGCCTCGCGCACCGTGACCAGCGACGACAGCGGGATCATGCGGTTGTCACGCCCGCGCACGAACATCCGCTCGATGTCGTGGGGCCGCGCCCGCCCACCGGCTTCGGTCTGGACGATCACATCGTATTGCTCGGCATCACGCTTGAAGCGGGTGACGTTGCGACCGCCGAGCATGGTTTCGACCGTACGCGCGACTTGGTCGACCGAGACGCCGGCATCGGCGGCACGCTCACGGTCGACCTCGAGGTAGATCTCCGGCTTGTTCAGCCGTAAATCGATGTCGGGTTGCACGAAACCGCCATGGCGGTTCATCGCCTCGACGAATTGCTGAGCCACTGCGTGCAGCTTCTCATAGCTGTCAGAGGTGAGGATGACATAGTTGAGCGAGCGCTCACGAAAACCCTGCCCCAGTGAGGGCGGTGTGATCGGAAAGGCATTGACGCCAGGCAGGGCCGCCAGCTTGGGCTGGAGCTCACGTGCGAGCTGCTGCGTGCTGCGCTGGCGCGCGTCCCAGTCGATCGTGCGCATGAACGAGATGCCCTGGGAGACGGTTGGGTTGCCCGCGACCACGAACACACGGTCGAACTCGGGCAGGCTGGCACCGATGCGTTCGATCTCGAGCATGTACTTCTCGGTGTAGGCCAGGGTCGAGCCGTCCGGCGCATTGACCGTGACGAGCACCACGCCCCGGTCCTCCATCGGGGCCAGCTCACTGCGCATGCCGATGAACAGCCACCAGCTGGCTGCGGCACTGGCCAGCATGGTCAGCACCACGATCCATCGGCGCGCGAGCGTCCATGACAAAGCCCGCTCATAGGCCTGGGTGAGGGCCACCAGCACACGCTCCATGCCCCGATCGAAGCGGGTCGGTCGCGGATTGTGACGCAGCAGCTTGGAACACATCATCGGCGACAGCGTC
Organism: Caldimonas taiwanensis NBRC 104434; assembly: GCF_001592165.1. Classification (NCBI taxonomy): domain Bacteria; kingdom Pseudomonadati; phylum Pseudomonadota; class Betaproteobacteria; order Burkholderiales; family Sphaerotilaceae; genus Caldimonas; species Caldimonas taiwanensis. The sequence continues at coordinate 24,927 of NZ_BCWK01000024.1, read as the reverse complement.
AGCGCCACGAAGCCCGAGATGATCACCGCGCCGGCCAGGGTCAGTGCGAATTCCACGAACAGCCGTCCGGTACGCCCCGGCGTGAAGGCCAGCGGTGCGTACACGGCCGCCAGGGTGAGGGTCATCGCCACCACGGCAAACCCGACCTCCTGAGCCCCCTTGATCGCCGCAGCGAAAGGTTCCAGGCCTTCCTCGATGTGGCGATAGATGTTCTCCAGCACGACGATGGCGTCATCCACCACCAGGCCGATGGCCAACACCAATGCCAACAGCGTCAGCGTGTTGATCGTGAAGCCCACGGCGGCCATCAACGCGAAGGCCCCGATCAGACACACCGGGATCGTGACCAACGGGATGATCGAGGCCCGCAAGGTGCGCAAGAAGACGAACACCACCAGGGCCACCAGCACCACGGCCTCGGCGATCGTCTTGTAGACCGCCTTGACCGAGCGGTCGATGAAGACCGAGTTGTCGTTGGCCACCTGCACCGTCACCCCCTCGGGCAGCTCCTGCTGCAGGCGCGGCAAGATCGCACGCACGCCTTCGGCCACCTCCAGCGGATTGGCGGTCGCCTGTCGGATCACTCCGAGCGACACCGAGCGCTGTCCATTCAAGCGCACGCTCGAACGTTCACTGGCTGCGGCCAGCTCCACGCGAGCCACATCACGCAGCCGCACGGTATAGCCGGCCACTTGGCGCAGCGCCACCTGCCCGAACTGCTCGGGCGTGCTGAGGTCGGTCTGCGCGGTGACGCTGAACTCGCGCTGCTGCCCCTCGATGCGTCCGGCGGGCACTTCAAGGTTCTGGCGCCGCAGCGCGTCTTCGACGTCCTGCACGGTCACGCCATAGGCGGCCAGCCGGTCGGGATCGAGCCACACACGCATCGCATACTCGCGCTCGCCGCGCACCAGCACGTCGGCCACGCCGGTGACCGTCTGCAGGCGCGGCTTGATCACCCGGGTGATGAGATCGGTCACCTCCAAGGGCGACAGGGTGGTCGTGGTGAAAGCCAGCCAGATCGTCGGCGAGGCATCGGCCTCGACCTTGGAGATGACCGGCTCGTCGACCGAGTCGGGCAGCCGCCCGCGCACCCGGGCCACACGGTCGCGCACTTCGGCGGCCGCGTCATCGGGGTTTTTGTCGAGCTTGAAGCGCACCGAGATCTGGCTTTGCTCCTGACGCGAGATCGAGGTGATGATGTCCACGCCCTCGATACCGGCGATCGAATCTTCCAGCGGCTTGGTCACTTGCGATTCGATCACCTCGGAGGATGCGCCAGCCAAGCGGGTGGCGACCGTCACCACCGGCTCATCGATGCGCGGGTACTCGCGCACCTGCAGCCGCTGAAAAGACACCAAGCCCAGCAACAGAATCAGCAAGGACAGCACGGTGGCGAACACCGGCCGGCGCACACACACTTCGGAGATTTTCATGGTCGGCCCCTGCTATGGCTGCGACAACGGGCTGGCCGCCACGGTACGCTGCCCCTGGCGACGCGCCTGGCCAGCCGCGCTGGCTGCCGCCGGTGCCGACGCCGCCTCCGCAGGACGCGCAGCACCACCGATTTCGACCACCCGCAAGGGGGTGCCGTCGGCACCAATACGCTGATGCCCGGCAGTGACGACCGTCGCGCCCGCCGGCACGCCCCGCACGATTTCCACCAGGCCCTCACGGCGCTGTCCCAGCACCACCTCGACGCGACGCGACACCCGAGTACCGGCAGGCATGCCTTCGCCACCGTCGACGACGAGGATCACATACTGCCGTCCGCCCTGCGGCACGATGGCCTCCTCCGGCACCATCACTGCATCGACACGAGTTGCAAGCACCGCCTCGACACGGGCGAACATGCCCGACCGCAGTAGCCCTCGAGGGTTATCGATGCTTGCCCGCACGAGCACCGAACGTCCGTTGACATCGACTTGGGGTTCGAGCGCCTGGACACGGGCTTCGAAGCGCTGCCCGGGCAAGGCATCGACGCGGACCTGGACCGGCTGACCGACGCGCAGCTGCGGCAGATAGCGCTCGGGCAAGCGGAAATCCACGTAGACCGTGCGCAGGTCTTCCAAGCTCACCAAATCGGTTCCCTCTCGCACATAGTCGCCCACGTTGACGAGCCGGATACCGACCGTCCCGTCGAAGGGCGCCACGATGCGTAAACGCTCGATCTGAGCCTGCACCAGCGCCACTTGCGCGCGAGCCACCTGCAGATTGGCAGCCCCCTGATCGACCGCCGCCTGGCTGATGAAGTTTTGCGCCAGCAGCTCGCGGTTGCGGGCATCGTTGGCTCGGGCAATGTCCAGCTGGGCTTGCGCTTGTTGAAGTTGGGCACGAAGCACGCTGTCGTCGAGCTGCACCAGCAGCTGGCCACGACGCACCACCTGACCGTCACGAAAGCCCAGTGCGGCCACCCGCCCTGAAACCTCCGGCCGCAGCATCACGCCTTGACGGGACTTCAACGTGCCCACGGCCTGGGCCAGCTCGGCCACCGGCAGTGACAGCGCTCGCCCCACCTCCACGGCCACAGGACCGGCGGGCCCCGTTGCGCGCGCGGCGGTCGCGGCCTTGTCTGGGGCCCCCACCGCTGAGGGGCCGGACTTGGATCCTGGCCCGATGTGTTGGTACCAGTAGGCCACCACGCTGGCCAGCGCGATGCCGGCCACCGCAACGAGGGTGTGCAACTTCTTCATACGGCGCGATCCTGCGGGCATGCCGACAATGTACGCGCAAGCCACCAAGCCGGTTCACACTTCTTCACAAGTCCTGGCAGCCCAGCGATCGCAGATCGCACACGACGGCTCTCAGCCCACGCTGGCCGCTCCGCGGTTGGCCAGGGCATCGGCGCGCTCATTGCCGGGGTCGCCAGCATGGCCCTTGACCCAACGCCAATGTACGCGGTGCAAGGCGGCCAACGCCTCCAGCCGCTGCCACAACTCGACGTTCTTCACGGGTTTGCGATCGGCCGTCTTCCAGCCACGGGCCTTCCAGGCGGGCAACCACTCGGTGATGCCTTTGCGCACGTACTGGCTGTCGGTGTAGATCGTCACATCGCAGCTGCGCTTGAGGCTGGCCAAGGCCTCGATCACGGCGGTGAGCTCCATGCGGTTGTTGGTGGTGGAGCGTTCGCCGCCGAACAACTCTTTTTCATGGACGCCGCAGACCAGCCAAGCGCCCCAGCCCCCGGGGCCTGGATTGCCTTTGCAAGCCCCGTCGGTGTAGATGACCACCTGGGGTCTTGGAGTCGTGATATTCATGGACATTGATCTTGTGTTGATCCCAAGCGTCAGGGCGCCCCCGAACCAGAACCATTCGCAGGCCGATGCGCCTTGCGACGGGCCACGACGGCCGGTGCGGCCTGGGTGCGCTGACGCTGTTTCCAGGCCGGTCCGATCAGGCGCATGCCTCGCACCCGCTTGACCGCCACCAAAAAGTACACCGCCCCGAGCACGGGCCACCAGCGGTCGCCGGCCGGCTCCATCCAACGGTAGCGATCCAACCACGATTGGGTGCGCAGCAGGGGGCGGTAACAGCCGAAACGCCCGCCCTCGATGTCGAAACTGAGCAGGCGCAACCAGTCGCGCAAGCGCCAGTAGCCGATGAATTCCCCCGTTTCGGGCAGCGGCAAGGCCCCCAGGCCCAAGCGCATGCCCATGCGGGCGCAGCGCTGTTGCAAGCCCCACAGGCTGGCCGGGTTGAAGCCGAGGATGATCACTCTGCCCTCGGGCACCAGCACCCGCTCGACCTCGCGCAAGGTCTGATGCGGATCGCCGGCCAACTCCAGACTGTGCGGCAACACCACCAGATCCAGACTCTGCGTCTCGAACGGCAGGGCGTGGAAGTCGGCCACCACCGCATGCGGGGTCGGCTGCGCAGCCTCGGAGGTGTGGCCGCTGGGCGATGGTGCCGGCCTCAGGGGCGGTTGTGGCGGGTCACCAGCCGGCGGTCGATCGAGCAGCACCCAACGATGCGGCATGCGGTTGTGCCTCAATGCGTCCAGACAGGGCCAGCCCAACTGCACGGCATGGAACCCGAACAGATCGTTGACGGTCCGATCGATTTGCTCGCGTTCCCACGCCAACAGGTACTGACCCGCTGGGGTGAGCAGCCACTCCTCCAAACCTATAATCCTTCGGTCTTGCCTCATGAAACTGCTTGCCTTACCCGCCTTCACCGACAACTACATCTGGATGCTCCACGATGGCCGCGAAGCCTTGGTGGTCGATCCAGGCGAAGCAGCGCCGGTGATCGAGGCCTTACAGACCCATGGCCTGAGGCTCAGCGGCATTCTAGTGACCCATCACCACGGGGACCATGTCGGTGGCATCGATGCCCTGCGCAGTGTGCTGCACGGCCCAGTCTACGGTCCGGCGCGTGAGGCCATCCCGCCCCCTTACACCCCGCTGTGCGATGGACAGCGCGTGCAGTGGAGGGGGCTGGACTTTGAGGTGATCGACGTGCCCGGACACACGGCCGGGCACATCGCTTTCTGGAGCCCAGGTGCGGGCGAAGGCCCCCTGCTCTTTTGTGGTGACACTTTGTTCTCGGCCGGCTGTGGTCGCTTGTTCGAAGGCACACCGGCTCAGATGAGCGCCTCGTTGGCGCGGCTGGCCGCGCTGCCCGGTTCGACGAAAGTGTGCTGCGCCCATGAATACACCTTGAGCAATCTGCGCTTTGCACAGGCGGTCGAGCCCGGCAATGCGGCACTGGCAGAGTATGTGCGGCATTGTGAGGCTTTGCGTGCGCGTGGCCAGCCTACCCTGCCCAGCACGATCGCGCGCGAACGCGCGATCAATCCTTTTTTGCGCTGCCGCGAGCCCGAAGTGGTGGCCGCCGCTCGACGCCGCCAACCCACGGCCGACGATGCCGTGTCCGTGCTGGCTGCCTTGCGCGAATGGAAGAACGACTACCGATGATGTTTGTACGTTTGTCTCATCGATGTGCCACGCTGCTCGCGTTGGCCTGCTTGGGTCTGGCCGGATGCGCGAGCCTGAACGAACCCTCGCCTGCAGCCGCTCCAGCGCTGCCTGCGGCGGCGCCGGCAACGGTGGCCCCCCCGGCACCGATCGCGCCGCTCGAATCCCCAGCGCCGTCCGTGCCGTCGCAGCCGGCCCCCAGCCCCAACGCTGCAGCAGCAGTGATCGTGCCCGATGCTGGCGGCCCCAGCAGTGCGGCCGATGTGGGCGATGTGCCGGACGAAGTGGCTTCGCGTGACCTGTGGCAGCGCATCCGCGAAGGTTTCGCGATGCCCGACCTGGACAACGAACTGGTACGCGACCGCGAGCGCTACTATGCCGCCCGCCCGCAGTACATGCAGCGCATGACCGAGCGGGCCAGCCGCTACCTGTTCCACATCGTCGAGGAAGTGCAACGCCGCGGCCTACCCACCGAGCTGGCGCTGCTGCCATTCATCGAAAGCGCCTTCAACCCGCAAGCGCTGTCCAGTGCCCGCGCCTCGGGCATGTGGCAGTTCATCCCGTCCACCGGCCGCCACTACGACCTCAAGCAAAACATCTTCCGCGACGAGCGGCGCGACGTGTTGGCCTCCACCCGGGCCGCGCTGGACTACCTGACGCGGCTGTATGACATGTTTGGCGACTGGCACCTCGCCCTGGCGGCCTACAACTGGGGTGAGGGCAATGTGCAACGCGCCATCGCACGCAACCGGGCGCAGGGGCGCCCCATCGACTACGAAAGTCTGCGCATGCCCACGGAGACGCGGTACTACGTCCCGAAGCTGCAAGCCATCAAGAACATCGTGGCGCGCCCCGAGGCTTTCGGCCTGACGCTCACCCCGATCGAAAACCACCCCTACTTCCTCACGGTCGAGATCCAGCGTGACATCGACGTGGACCTGGCCATCTCGCTGGCTCGCCTGGACCGCGCCGAGTTCATGGCCTTGAATCCTCAACTGAACAAGCCGGTGATCCTGGCTGCCGGCATGCCGCAGATCCTGCTGCCCTACGACAATGCCAAGCAGTTCGTCCGCAACCTGGCCCAACACAAGGGCCCGCTGGCCAGTTGGACCGCCTGGGTCGTGCCGCAAACGCAATCGCCCGCCGAGATCGCGCGCAAGCTGGGCATGAGTGAAGCGCAATTGCGCGCGGTGAACAAGATTCCCCCGCGCATGGTGGTCAAAGCCGGCTCGACCTTGCTGGTGCCGCGCAATGACCGCAAACACCTCCGTGACGTGGACGAACACATCGCCGACCATGCCACACTGTCCTTGGCCCCGCAGCGCCCGCCTGGCAAGCGCATCGTCGTGCGCGCTGGCAGCAAAGACACCGTGGCCAGCCTGGCGCGGCGCTACCGGGTCTCGGCCGCCGAACTGGCCTCCTGGAACAACGTGAGTCCCACCAGCCGCTTCACCCGCGGACAGCGCGTGGTGGTCTATACCCGAGCCGTTCAAACCACGGCATCGAAAAAACCGTCGACGCGCACGCAGGCCAAGGCGGCCCCGCGCGCCAAGCAAACGGTCAAGTTGGCGCGCCAATGACGCGCCGCGCCTGCAGCACGAAGGCATTGGTGTGGGCCGAGGCCATCCGTGCGGCCACATCCGGCCGCAACCCGACGCCCTCGAGGCCTTGCACCACGCGCCAAGCGTTGTGTGCGGCCTCGTCGTCCAAGATCCCGTCGGGCGAATAGCCCTCGCGCACACGGAAATAGGCGGCCAGGTAGAGCGCGCGGTCTGCCCAAGTGTGCGTGGCTGGCACCGCTGCCAGCAGATCCGCCGGGGCGGCCGTCTGCAGCCAACGCAACGATCGCAGCACGGCCTGCGTGAGTCCCTGCACGATGTGCGCGCGGGCCTTGACATAGCCGCGATGCGCAAACAGGCAGGTCGAGGGCAGCGGGCCGTCGAAGACATCCTCCGTCCCGCGCAAGGTGCGGGCATCGGCCAGCAGACGCAACTCACCGCGCCGTTCGAGCTGCGTCATCAGGGGATCGGCATGGCTGAGCGCCTGGATGCGGCCTTGGTCCCATGCCACCAGATCGGCCGCGCCGGCGGGCAGCTCCAGCCAATGGACCTCGGCCGGGCTGAGGCCGGCCTTGGCCAACAAGGCCTGGGCCAACAAGCGGGCCGCCAGACTCTCGGCCGCAACGCCAATGCACTGGCCACGCAGTTGCACGACATGGTCGAACTGCGGCAACTGGGCCGTGGATACGCCCATGGCCACCATGGGAGAGCGTCCCATCAGCACGAAAGACTGCCACGGTTGGTCTTGCAGGCGCTGGACGATGAGTTGCAGGTAAGAAGCCGCAGCCACGTCGATCCGACCTTGCCGCAATGCGCGGGCCACGGCGGCCGTCGAGCCCCAACCAACCAGGCGCACGTCCAGGCCCTCGTCGGTGAAGTACCCCAGCTGCCTGGCCACCACAAGCGGCAAATGAAACAACGAGTCCTCCCGCGTCAGCCCGAGGAGCACACGCGCCCGCGGCCCCGGCCGCTCGGCCCACAGGGCCGGGCAGGCCAATCCAGCCGCCCCCGCGCTTGCCCGCACGAGCCAGCGCCGGCGGCTGGGCCACGCAGGCCGAGAAGACCAAGCATGCACACGCGCCATGCCTGCACCTTAGGCAAGGCGCGGGGCGTCTCCCATCAGGGCGGCTCCTGTCAGGGTAAGCCCGTGGAATGCCGCCTTGGGAGACGTAGATCAGCGTCGATCGACCAGCGCATGGGCGATGGTGCCCACATCGACATATTCCAGCTCACTGCCTGCGGGCACGCCGCGAGCCAGACGGGTGACCTTGAGTCGCCGGGCCTTCAGCCCTTCAGACAACACATGGGCCGTGGCTTCACCCTCGGCCGTGAAGTTGGTGGCCAGAATGACCTCACGCACCTGGCCGTCGGCCACGCGCTGATACAACTTGGACAGACCGATGTCGCGCGGGCCCACACCATCGAGCGGACTGAGCTTTCCCTGCAACACGAAATACAGCCCGCGGTAGCTGCCCGTGCGCTCGATCGCCGCCTGATCCGCAGGTGTCTCCACCACACACAGCTGGCTGGCGTCTCGTAGCGGATCGCGGCAGGTGTCGCAGAGCTCGTCTTCCGTGAAGGTGTTGCACCGCTGGCAGTGGCGCACCGCCGTCATGGCCGCTTGCAGCGCTTGCGACAGCCGGTAAGCGCCATCGCGGTCATGCTGCAGCAGGTGGTAGGCCATGCGTGCAGCCGACTTCGGCCCCACGCCCGGCAGGCGGCGCAAGGCCTCGATCAATGCATCCAGTGCGCGTGTGGCCATGGCCGGCGGAACGACCGATCAGAAGGGGAACTTCATTCCCGGCGGCAGCGGCATGCCGGCGGTGAGTTTGCTCATCTTTTCCTGGCTCAGCTCCTCGGCCCGGCGCACCGCATCGTTGAAAGCCGCCGCCACCAGGTCTTCCAGCATGTCTTTGTCGTCGCTGAGCAAACTGGGGTCGATGCTGACCCGGCGCACGTCGTGCCGGCAGGTCATCAGCACCTTCACCAAGCCCGCGCCCGACTGTCCTTCCACCTCGGTGTGCGCGAGTTCCTCTTGCGCCTTGCGCAGGTTCTCTTGCATCGCCTGGGCCTGCTTCATCAGGCCTGCGAGTTGTCCTTTGAGCATGAGGAGGGTCCTTTCCTGGAGAAAAACGAGGCAGCGGCGGCCTGGGGCCGGCACCGCCTTAGGGTCACAGCGGTCTGATCGAACCGGGTACGACGCGAGCCGTGGCAAACTCCTGCAGCAACGACATCACGTACGGGTCATTGAGGATTTCGGCCTCGGCCGCCTGTTGGCGCAGGGCTTTGGCCTGGGCCTCCCGACGTGCGGGGGTGTCGTCGGTGGGGCCAACCGACAGCTCCAGCACCACCGGCTGACCCAGCACCTCCGACAGCGCCGCTTGAAGCCGGGCTTGCGATGCCGACGAGGCCAGCGTCTCGCGCTCGACCCGAAGTTGCCAGCGCGCCGGTTGGGCCGCATCATCCACCGCCACGCATTGGGCCTGCAAGGCCAGCTCACGCACCAGTGCCGTCACCAGCCCCCGATCGATCATCTGGGCCACCAGGGCGTACCAACGGTCCGCCACAGCCGTATCGGCGACGGGGCTCGGCGCCGGCGTGGCCGCCGTCGCCCGCACTTCGTGGCTGACGCTCGGCTGTGGCAGCCCTGGACTCGCCGCTTCGGCCGCCCGCGGCGCATCGGCCTCCCACGATGGCAAGGTGTCGGCCTGGGGGGCCGCCGTGACGGGCGCCATGGCGGCGGCAGATGCCTGTTGGGGCCCCTGGGACGCCCCACGCGGCCCGCGCGCCGCTGCGGGGCGCGGCAGCGCCGCATCAGCCGGCTGGGGCACGGCAGAAACGGCACTGGTGCGCGGCGGCACGCTGGCGCGAGCGGCCCCTTGGCGCTGCAGAGGCATCGCCGCCGGGCGGGTAGAGCCCGGCATGGCCGGCCGGAATGCCAACATGCGCAACAAGGCCATCGTCAGGGCGCCGTATTCGTCGGCGGCCAAGCCCAGCTCATGGCGCCCGTGCAGCGCGATGCTGTAGAACAGTTGCGTGTCCTCCGGCGGCAAGGCTGCCGCCAGGGTCTGCAAGGTGGCATGGTCGGGATCGTCGGTGGCGCCCGCCTGGGGCACCACTTGGCGCACGGCCAGCTCTTGCAACACGGCGGCCATCTCCTCCAAGGCCCCGGCCGGCGACAACCCCTGCATGCGCATCTCATCGACAAGGCTCAGCAGCGAAGGCCCATCACCAGCGGCCAAGGCCTCGATGAGGCGGAACACATGGCCGCGGCCGACTGCGCCGAGCATCTGTCGCACACTGGCTTCGGCCAAAGCCCCGGAACCGTAGGCAATGGCCTGGTCGGTCAGCGACAAGGCGTCGCGCATCGAGCCGCGCGCGGCGCGCGCCAAAAGCCGCAGCGCGCCCGGCTCGGCTTGGATGCCTTCGGCAGCGAGCACCTGTTGCAAGTGCTCCAACACCGTTTGCGGGGCCATCGGACGCAGATTGAACTGCAAGCAGCGCGACAGCACCGTGGGCGGCACTTTCTGAGGGTCCGTGGTGGCCAGCACGAACTTCAGGTACTCCGGCGGCTCTTCCAAGGTCTTCAACATCGCGTTGAAGGCATGGTTGCTGAGCATGTGCACTTCGTCGATCATGTAGACCTTGAAGCGCCCCACCACCGGTTTGTAGACGGCTTGATCGAGCAGTTGGGCAATCTCGTCCACGCCCCGGTTGGAGGCCGCATCGAGCTCGACATAGTCGACGAAGCGACCGGCGTCGATGTCCCGGCACGGCGGGCACACCCCGCAGGGCGTGGCCGTGACACCGCCTTGCCCGTCGGGGCCGACGCAATTGAGCGACTTGGCCAAGATCCGCGACACCGTGGTCTTGCCCACCCCCCGCGTGCCGGTAAAAAGATAAGCATGGTGCAGGCGCTGCTGCGTCAGCGCATTGGACAGGGCCTGCACCACATGGCCCTGGCCCACCATCTGCTCGAAGGTGCGCGGGCGGTACTTCCGGGCCAGGACGAGGTAACTCATGGAGTGGATTCTACGGGGCGGGTCGCCGCCTCACCCTTGGATGGCCGCTGCGCGACCGCGCTCGATGTCCACCGGCTTGAGCAACAGCAGCCCTGCCAAGAAGAACAGCCCCGTAGAGACGATGGCCAACCGATGGTTGCCAGCGGTCCACCAGGTCACCAGGCCGTAGGTGATGGGCCCGACGATGGCCGCCAGCCGCACGGCGAATGTCCACAGCCCAAAGAACTCGGCCAAATGCTTCTGCGGCGCAAAGAGACCGGCCAGGGCGCGTCCGGCCGATTGGCTGGACCCCATACACAGCCCGGCGATGACGGCAGCGGCCCAGAACAAGGGAGCCGAAGTGGCCAGGTAGGCCAAGACCACCATCGCGACCCAGCCCACCAGCGTCAAGGCCAACGAGCGCTTGTGACCCAAGCGATCCTGCAGGTACCCAAAACCGAAGGCGCCCAGGGCCGACGCGATGTTGACGAGAAAGACCAGGGCCATGGTTTGTTGCTGCTGGAAGCCCAGCACCTGCTCGGCGTAGACGGCCGCCAATGCGATCACCACGGCAATACCGGCTTGGTAGCTGGCGGTGCAGCCCAGCAGCCAGAGGAAGTCACGATGACCCCGTGCGCGCTGCCAGGTCTGCCACAGTCGATCGATCGAGGCGCGCAGCCCCCTGTCCCGCATGGCTTGCGGCTGCGGCACGGCCCGCTCCTTCAACAAGGCAAAGGTGACCAGCGAAGCCACGCCGTAGACCGTCGCCGTAATGACCATCGTGACCGGCACGAAATGGGTGGCGGGCAGTCCCTGGGCCTGGGCCCACAACACATAGGCCAAGCTCAAGCCCAAAGACAGCATGCCGCCAAAGTAGCCAAAGCTCCAGCCCCAGCCCGACACGCGGCCCAGCGCAGGTGGGCGGGCCAGCTCGGGCAGAAAGGACGCAATCAGCGATTCACCATAGGCATAAAAGCTGTTGGACAAAATGATGGCTACCACGGCCAGGGCCACGTCACCACGCCCCACCAGGGCCAGCGCCAAGGTCGTCAGCACGCAGCCGGCCGTGGTGAAGGCCAGCAAGCGCTTTTTGGCCGCCCGCCAATCGGCATAAGCACCGAGGGTCGGCGCGGTGAACATCACCAACAGGCACGAGGCCGACAGCGAGGCCGTCCAGGCCAAGGTGGCCCATTGGGCACCTTCAGCGACCACGCCAACGAAGTACGCGTTGAACACGGCCGTCAAGACGACGGTGGTATAGCCCGAGTTGGCGAAGTCGTACATCGCCCACCCGAACACCTCGCGCTTACGCACGCCTTCGTTGAGGGCTTGCTGAGGAAACACGGCCGCCATGAGATCTCCTTGTGCACGCTGGCGGGCATGATGCCAGAGTCGGCTTTGCATGCCTGGGGCATGCACGGCGTGGGCCGCTCCCGTGGTGCCCCGGGCCGGACTCGAACCGGCACGCCTCCTCTCGGACGGCGGCGGATTTTAAGTCCGCTGCGTCTACCACTTTCGCCACCGGGGCCTTGGGGGGTGAAGTGTACGGGAGGAGCCGCCGTTGAGCCTTGCTCAAGCCTTCGTGCGCTGCGCAACCACATACAGCTTGCGCAGTTCGTCGCGCAGGCTGCGCATCAAAGACAAGTCGCGGTCCGACAACCGCAAGCCATTGGGCTGCGCATGGTCGGCATACAAGGCGGCGGCCGTCTGTTGGCCATCGCTGATGGGCAGCAGCATGAAGGCCGGAGCCGCCACATGGGTGCGAAACCAGGCCGGCAGCTTGGCGGCCAAACCCGGCACGGTGGCATCGCGAATGAGCGAATCGGCCCCCTTGGCACACAGGGCACTGAAGGCATCGGCCGCATCGTCACGCGGGAATCGAAACTGAGCCCCCCAGGCGGTATCGAACTGCCCCCACACCTTGCGCGCTTGGAACCAACCGCTGGTGGGCTCGAGCTCGATCAGTGCCACGCAGCGGCAGCCAAAGTGTCGCCACACCGCCTGCCCCACGATGTCCACACAGGCCTCCCGCCCTTCCCCGCGCCGCAGCGCAGATCGCAGCTGGGCGAGGGCGGCCGACAAGGGATGAACCGGTGAAACGTCCGCCGTCGTCAGGCTTGCTTTGACGGGGGGCTCCAGACCCGAGCGCAGCGTGGCAGTTCCACTGGCGGGGTCGCGTCGCATCGCCGCAGCAGGAGGAGCCGCCGTGCCCGCCGCCTCCCAAATGTCCTGGGCCTGAACGCCCAGTGCCGCGGCGTACTGGTCGAGCCAGCGCAACGTCTGATCCGACACCTCGCGGGCGGCATCGCGCTTGCGCGTGCCTGCCACGACATTGCCTACGCCACCGAGCAGGCGAAACCAATCGCTGCGTCGTTGCGGCATGCGCACGGGGCTGCCGGGCTGCGGCACACGCATCACTCGGAGCAATTCCTCCGGCAACCCCCAGGTGCGCCCGACGGCCACGCCGAGGTCCTCGTAACTCAAGCCCAGCACGGCCTGAGCGGCCTGTTCTTCGCTTTGCCCTTGGCTGCGCGCCAGCTGACGCACTTGCGCGGCCTCGTCGGGCAGATGGTGCTGCACGAGCACCCGACCCAGGTTTTGCATCAGCGCGGCGATGTAGCTCTCTTCTTCCGCGGTCTGCGTGGGGCACAAGCGCGCGGCGACCCGCCCGGCCACGCGGCAGCGCGCATATTCGTCGGCCAGCGCCTCGCGCTGGGCGCTGTCGCGCAGATCCTCCAGCTGCGGCAAGGTACCTGCCATGTCACGCAAGGCCTGCACCCCCAGCAGCGCAATGCAACGCGACACCGTCGTGATGCTGCCACCGCCCACCGAGCTGAAATAGGCAGCATTGGTCATGCGCAACAACTTGTGCACCAGGGCCACGTCATCGAGCACGGCACGCGCGATTTCGTCGAGATTGACGGCTTCGGCACCCGCCAGCCGCCGCACACGGCGCACCGACTCGGCCTGCACCGGCAGATCACCGCGCTGGGCCAGGCTGGCCAGCAGGCGCTGCAAAGTGCGCTGGGCCAGGGTATCGCCGCTGCCGTCGAGCAAGGCGGGGGTGAGCCAGTCCTGCAAGGCTTGACGCAGCGCTTGCGCACTCTGTGGTCGTTGCCGTGGATCGCGTGCCAGCGCGGCGTGCACGATGGAGCGCAAACCTGCTTCGCCAGGCTGGTCCAACACACCCGCCGGCACGCTCAGGTCTTCCGTTTGCAGCCGCTGTAGCGCACGACGCGGCTGTGCATCGGCCACGGCCGGCCGCCCCACCAGCAGCGCATACAACAGCAAGCCCACCCCGTGCACGTCGCTGCGCGCATCAGCGCGCATCCCTGCGGCCACCTCCGGCGCCAGATACAACCCGCGCGCGGTGTTCAGCCGCAAAGGATCGATGCTTCGCCCCGCCGGCTCGAACGCGCCGAGCAAGGCGCGGCCCGTGATGTCCAGCCATACGGCATCGGGCCGCACGCGGCCATGCACCATCCCGGCCTCGTGCACATGCACCAGGGCATCGAGCACGCCGATGGCCACCAGCACGGCCTGACGCACCGGCATGGTCTCGTGATCGGCCAGCCATTGCGACAGCACCATGCCGGCAAACGGCGCGCACACCAACACCGCCCGATCGGCTTCGATGCGAGCTTCGACGGCCTGCACGATGTTGGGGTGGCTCAGCGCGCATTGCGCCCGCGTGACCTCGCGCCACGTCGCCGGGGTCAGGCCAGGCAGCGGTAGCTGCTGCCAAACCTGAAGCAACCAGTCCCGCTCGGTCGTCACGTCGCGCGCTTGCCACCAGGCGCTGTCGACGTCGCTGGTCATCAGGCGAACCAACTGATAGCGCCCGAGCGATGCGTTGGGGGTCTCGGTATCGACGGTGCTCACATCAAGTCTGGGCAATGAAGGCGCGCGACATGCCCCGATTTGACCATGATCGTCCCCCCATCGGACCGCAGAACTGGCGGGGGTTTGACCGGTATCTCCGGCAGCAAGGTGCTCAGTGAGCGACTTGCTTGAAAGCCATCACGGCCTGGTTGCGCAAGGTCCGCAGCAAAGACAGCTCGCGCTCATCGATCGAGATCGAGCCGCTGCGGGCCTTGTCTGCGTAAATCAGCCCCAGCGGCGCCTGGCGCAACATCAGTGGCAAGAGCAAGAACGTTGGCGCATCGACCTGGCGGCGATACCACTCGGGCAGGCGCTCGGCCAGATTGGGCACGCGGGCATCGGAAATCAGAGTATCGACCCCCTTTTTGCACACCAGCGCAAACAAATCGGTGGCCGTGGACGAGAGGTCGATGCGAAACCGTGCGGCCAGCTGCTCGGCATCACGCCCCAGGCCGTAGCGGCCGATCATCATGCCGCTGCGGGCATCACGCAGGCACAGAAGCACATGGCCAAAGCCCAGCGAGCGGTACATCGTCTCCAGGATCATGTGCAGCACCTCGTTGAGCTTGCAGTTCTCGACGAGGGCGTTGCTGACGTCCTGGATGCCAGCGGCCAAGCCCTGCGCCGCAAGATCGTGTGCCGGCTCGGCCACATCCTGGAGTTCTCCAGCTTGCGTTTGCACCACGGTGTCGAGGTCGTGCTCGCCGAGTCCGTCGCTTCGCTGCAAGCCCTGCGCAGGCCCCCGAGTGTCGAGCAAGCGCTGGCTGCGGCTGCCCGCAGCGACCTGGATATCCAGCGCCGGCACCATCTCCGCCATGCGCTCGCGCGAGCGTTGCACGGCCTCTAGCACATCGCGCTCGGCCAGTTCCAAGGCCGCCCCGTACCGAGCGGCCACAGCCTTGAGCGCTTCGACGTGGCGCGCACGTTCCACGTACAGCACGGCATCGGCCAGCTCATTGGCCGCACAGGCCAGCAAGCGCAGCCTTTCGGTGGGCACACTGGGCTTTTTCACCGGCGCATCGGCGGCCAATTTGCGCATGCTGGCTTGCAGCGTTTGCGGCAAGCCCCAGTGACGGGCCACGCCGAGCCCCAGCTCTTCGAAGCTCAGCCCCAGCACTTGCACGGCCGCTGCCGACTCGTCCAGTCCCGAGCCCCGGCCGGCGTGCACCAGGCGGCGGATCTGCTCGACTTCTTCCGGGAAGTAGAACTGAGCCAAGGTACGCCCGAGGTTGTGGAACATGGCCGCAATGAAGGCCTCTTCGGCCTCCCGGCCGCTGAGGGCCAGCTCACGGGCCACGTTGCCGGCCATGAGCGACCGCAGATACTCCTCCTTCAGTGAGGCTGCGTGGGCCTTGTCCTGCATGTGCTCCAGCATCACGAGCGACAGCGCCAAGTTGCGGATGCCTGCAAATCCCACGAGTGCCACCGCCCGTGTGACCGTGCTGATGCTGCCGCCACCGGCGCTACGGTAGTGTGCCGAGTTGACCAGGCGCAACAGCTTGTTCGTCAAAGCGACATCCTTGAGGATCTCGTTGGACAAGCCATGCAAGCTTTCGTGCTCCGAGGCCGCCAGGCGCTGGATGCGCGCCACCGCGTCGGTCAGCGCCGGAAAGTCGCTCTTGTGGCGCATGCGACGCATCAAGAATTCCAGTGTGGCATGCCCAGCGACTTGGCCACCGGTGTCTTTCGGCGTGAGCCAAGCCTGCAAAGCAGCCGCCAGCTCGCCAGCACTGGCGTAACGCACGCTCGTCTCACGCGCCGTGGCCCTGTGAACGATGGCCCGCAAAGCGTCGTCCACCGGATGGGGCAGCTGCGCCGGCAGGGCCACGTCCTCGTGCGTGAGACGGTGCAAGGCCCGATACGGATCGGACTCACGCACGGCCGGCACGCCCACCAGCATCTCATAGAGCACCAAGCCGGCGGCGAACACGTCGGTCTGCACCGTGGCCGGCAAGCCCTGCGCCAACTCCGGGGCCATGTAGCCCGGCGTGCCGACCAAGGCGTCCTGCACGGAGCCTTGGCCTTGATTCACCGCAATGCCGAAATCCATCACACGGGCCCGGCCATCACGGTCGACCAAGATGTTGGACGGCTTCAGGTCGCGATGGATCACGCCGGCCCGATGGGCATGCTCCAGTCCCTCCAACACCCCGAGCATCAGGCGCACCGCCTCGGCTGCCGGCATGGCGCCATGCTCTCGCAGGCGCTGCGACAAGGTCGGGCCTTCGACCAGCTCGAACACCAGATAGGGGTGGCGATCGTGCACATCGGCCTCGAACAGCGGCACGATGTGAGGATGCGTCAGGCGAGCCACCGCCCGCGCTTCATGCAGCCACTGAGTCAAGATCTGACCGTCACTGGCCTGCGCGCGGTGCAACTTGAGGGCGACTTCCCGATCCAACCGCGGGTCGAACGCTTTCCAGACCGCACTCTGCCCCCCCTGCCCGAGCAGTTGGCGCAGTTCATACCTCCCCAAGCGACGAACGGGTGGATGGGCGGTGGTCGGGGTTGGCATGCTGGCACGCGAGGTGGAGGATCACACCCCATTGGACACCGCCTTGGCCTGCCGCAAACGGGAAACTAACCCGAGCAAAGCGGGCTTATTTCCCGGCAGGCTCGACTTCCACCAACCGTCCGTCTCCGGTGATGAATGCCGCACGCACCGGCCGAGAGGGGTCGCCCGCCTGCACGGCACGCCGATACCGTTCCAGCTGCATCCGCAAGGCCGGGTCGTCCTCGGGGCGGAACTCGGTCTTGTAGTCCAGCACCCACCATCGCTGCCCATCGGGCTCCCGGCGCAACACCAGGCGATCGATACGACCCGGACGGCCATCGACCACCACCGGCACCTCATTGCCGGCCCACAGCAGCGTCTCGCCCCCCAACAACGCAACAATGCGTGCATCGGCCAGCATGCGCCGCACCACCTCCGCGGCGGCCCTCGCGGTCCCCTCGTCGGCACCGAGCGCTTCGGCCGCACACTGCACCAGCGCGTCCACGCGGCTCGGTACCAAGCCAGACGGTGCGGCCAACCACTCCAGACAACGGTGCACCACTTCCCCCAGTCGCGCGCCCTCGGTCGATCGCAGTGCAGAGGCGGACTCGATGGCCGGCTGGGCTTGGC
Organism: Caldimonas taiwanensis NBRC 104434; assembly: GCF_001592165.1. Lineage (NCBI taxonomy): Bacteria > Pseudomonadati > Pseudomonadota > Betaproteobacteria > Burkholderiales > Sphaerotilaceae > Caldimonas > Caldimonas taiwanensis. The sequence continues at coordinate 7,448 of NZ_BCWK01000024.1, read as the reverse complement.
GATGCAAACTCGGCAAACGCCAGACGCCCACCTCGGCGGCCACGCTTTCCTGCGACGACTCGCCGCGCCCCGCAGCCGGCTCCCACGGCACACACACGGCGGCCAACCGCGACCACCAGCTCTTTCCGTCTTGCCCCAGATGAGGGGCACTGGCGCTGATCACGAGCTGCTGGCGTGCACGTGTCATCGCCACGTACAAGCTGTTCATCTCCTCGCGGGCGCGCGCGGCGCGCTCCAAAGCCATCGCCTCCACCAGGCTGGGCGCAGGCTGCCGCTCGTCGGCCACGAACGCAAAGCAACGCGGCTGCGGCGCCTCGGCCGGCCAGTCCACCAAGACGGTGCCGCTGTCGTGGCGATCGGCACTGCTACGACGCTCCGGGTCGGTATCGATCAAGAAGACCACACGGGCCTCCAAGCCCTTGGCCCCGTGAATGGTGAGCAGCTGGACCGCCTCGGGGGCGCCGTCCAAGGACAATTTGGGCGAATGTTTGCGCAGGGCTTGCACGAACTGATGGGGCGTGGCGTAGCGACCACCGTCGAGCTCCAGCGCACAGGACAACAAGGCCTCCAAGTGTGCGATCACCGATAGGCGCAACTCTGGCGGCACCCGTTGCGCATACCGGGCCAACACGTCACCCTCGGCGTAAATGCGGTCCAGCAAATCGTGCGGCGGCAAATGGCGGGCAGCCTCGGCCCAGCCCGGCAAAAGCGCGCGAGCTCGTTGCAGCGCCGGCCCTGGCAGGTCGTCCTGCGTGCTGGAGGCCATCAGCGCCTCCCACCAGCCCCCCATCTGGCGCGCGCGTCCGGCCAGCCAGACGAGCTCCTCGTCATCGGCGTCGAAAAGCGGAGACCGCAACGCCTGGGCCAGCGACAACGCATGACCGGGCGAGACCAGGGCATCCAGCAAAGCCACGAGATCGCGCACCTCCAGCGCATCCATCAAGGCGTGTTCCTCGGGGCTGGCGCAGGCGATATGCCGCTCGCGCAAGGCTCGGGCGACCCAGCCCAACGGTGCGCGCCGGCGCGCCAGCACATGGATCTCTCCTGGGGGCACCCCCTCGACCCGCACCAGGTGCTCGATGGCTTGCGCCACGGCGCGGGCTTCCTGTGCCCGCCAAGGTTCCTGCTCCTCGTGGCGCGGCTGCGTCAAGCTGTCACGCCATGCCGACTCGTTCGGCTCGATCCGCGCTTGCCGTTCGGGTCGCTCGATGCGCGGCAGCGCACACACCCGCCCGGCCCAACCCTTGTCTCGGTGCTCGGTCGTATGGGGCCGAAAACCCTCGAAAGCTCCTTCGGCTTGCGCCTCTTCGAACACCACTTTCAGGGCATCGATCACCGCTTGCGCATTGCGTCGGGTGTGGTCGCACGCCAAGACCGAGCCGCCCAGACCCTGCACCACCAGGGTTTTGGCCGCCTCGAAGACCCGGGGTTCGGCCCGACGGAAGCGGTAGATGCTTTGCTTGGGATCGCCCACGATGAACACCGCCGGCGGCCGCCGCCCGCTTTGGCCGCCGCCCGCACCGGCATAAGACGACAGCCACTGAGACAATGCTTGCCACTGCAGCGGGTTGGTGTCCTGGAACTCATCGATCAGAACCTGACTCACTCGGGCATCCAAGCGCTCTTGCATCCAGGCCGCCATCGCGCCATCGCCCAGCAGCCTGAGGGCACATCGCTCCAGGTCGGCCATATCGGCCAGGCCCCGTTGCCGCTTCACCGCCCCGTAAGCCTGCAGCAGCACCCTGCCCAAGCGCACCAGACGCTGGTGCTCCCGGTGGGCGATCTCCTGAGCCATCCCCTGTTGGATCTCGTTCAGCCAAGCCACGGCATCGTCCAGCCCTGGCGCCTGGAGGTGCTTGCGCAGCGAGCCCGACTGGGTGAACAACGCCGTGCGCACCGCATGAAATGCCGCCTGGTCATCGGACAAGGACAACGCCTGCTCCAGCGCCTGGGCGGCCTTGCGCGGCGTGGCGTTTTTCTGCGCGCCCAAAGCACGGGCCACGGCCTGTAGCACATCCCGCACGGCCGCATGCCGCATGCGTTGAGCCGGGTGCTCCAGCCCTGCAAATTCGGCCCGCCACTGCGCGGCCGCCGGCACGCTGGCGGCCAACGTGCCGGCACCGTCGGCCAGCTCGAACTCCACACGCCGCTCGATCAAACCCAGCAACCACTGGCGCACCCGCGTCTGAGAATGGTCTCGCATCAAGGCCGCCAAGTCGTCACGCAAGCCCGGATCCGCGTGCACACGGCGCAACCATTCCCGCCAGGTCGGCCCCTGCAATTCGGCAGTGTCCTCGAGCAAGCGGGCCTGCGGCACCAAGCCGAGCTCGTCGATCACGTGCAGGGGCGCGGCCCGCAGCAGCTGGGCAAACCAGGCATGGAAGGTGCGGACCTCCACCTGCTCGCCCGACTCCAACAAGCGCTCGTACAACCCTCCCAGGGTCGCCGCTTGCCGGTGTGCCTCAGGCTCGCTCAGGCCTCGCTCCACCAGCGCCTCGACCCGAGCGTCCTCGCCCGCCAGCGCAAGCTCAGCCAGCCACTCCATCAGCCGGGCACGCATTTCCGCAGCCGCCTTCTTCGTGAAGGTGATGGCCAAAATCTCGCGCGCGGGCACCCCGTCGAGCAAGGCCCGCAGAATGCGCGACACCAACATCCAAGTTTTGCCCGCGCCGGCGCAAGCCTCCACGACCACGCTGCGCCTGGGGTCGCAGGCCTGCGCATAGAACGCCTCGCGGCTGACCCGTTGCCCGTCGATGTAATAAGACGGTACATCGGCATGCCCCACGTCCCCCCTCATGCCAACGCCTCCTCGCCCATCGAGCCATCCCAATGCGCCTTGCGGCACAAGCCGGCCGCTGCGCAATGCTCGCATGCCGGCCCCTGCCCCAAGGGCGGCAGCGGCGCCCCCGCTGCCAAACGGGTGAAGTCCTCGGCCAGTCCTGCGCGCAGCGCCGCCGCACTGTCGGTCACTCGTGGATGCTCGATCCACTTCACCGGCGTCTCCAGTGCCAAATAGCCAGCCTCCAACCCCTCCAATTCCTCCACCGCCCCGACGAGGCCTTCCCACAAGGCCGCATAGAAGGCCAGCTGCGTATCCTCCAGCGGCCGACGCACACGGGCTCGCAAGCTATCGGCCGAAGACGTCTTGTAGTCGATCAACCGGGCCCGGGCCCCACCGTGCTGCTGCATCAGCCGGTCCACCCGATCCAGCCGACCTTTCAAATCGGCCGGCCCTGCATCAGACATCGAAACAGCCCACTCGCCGCGCTCGAAGCGCCACCCCTGAGCCTCTTGAGCATGCAGCCAGTCCACATAAGCCGGGGCCAAACGCTCGAAATACAACCACTCGGCCAAAAAGGCCGCATCGTCCAGGCCCAGTGCCTGCTGTTGCTGTCGCCCCATCGCCAGCAGTCGATCGACATCGGCCTGCCAATCGTTGCTCGGTGATGCGCGCGACACATGGAATGCATGCAGCACCCCGTGCAGCCACTGGCCCAGGTCGCGCCGGTCCGGCGCATCATCGAGCACCTCGACCTCCTGCAGGCCCAGCATGTGCAGCGCAAAAAAACGATAGGGACAGGCTCGCAAGGCCTCATAGGCCGACGCGCTGACCTTCGATGGCAACAAAGCCGGCGCCGAAGGCCGCGTCGGCCGCACGACACGCACGGGCAAGACCTGGCGCACCAACCCATCGGTGGCCGCCGCCCAGTCGCGCCCGGCGCGGCGCAGCGCCAGGCGCAGGGGCTCCAGCAGCGGCGACACCTGCAGCGGCTCGCCCTGATGCGTGCGCCGCCATGACAGGCTCAAGCGCGGGTGGGTGAGCACATGGCGCAGCGCCAGCCGCTCGCGCTGCCAGAGCGCTTGCCCCGTGGGCAGCCCCAAATCACGGCGCTCGGCCTCACTCAAGCAGCCACCGACACTGGCTGCAGCCCCCAGGTGCGTGTGATCGCAGCCAGGCAAGACCACCGCCGCAAAGGGCCGCAGCATGCATCGCGACAGCGGCGCAATCACCACCTCGGCGGGCTCCTGAGGCGCCGGTCGAAACGACACCGCCTCCAGCACTTCGTCCACCCAGGCCCGATACTCCACGCGGTCGCACACCAATTGCGCGGCCTGCCTGCCGTAGGCACCGGCCCCTGCCTCCCCCTCGTGCAAATGCAAGGCCTGCAACAACTGGGCGCCTGCAGGATCGCGCTGCAGGCGCTGCCAGGCTCCGCAACGCTGCAGCCCTTGCACGAGAGCCTGCTGCCATCGAGCGAGATGCGTCTGCGTCAGACGCGCCAGCGGTTCGCGCACCTCGCTCCCAAACTGCCATAGCGACCGCGCCGCTTCCGGCAGAGCCTGCAGCCGCACCTGCGCCACCGAGGCCGCTTGCTGTCGGCGCAGCGCCTCCTCCAACGCCACGAGCCCCGCCTCGTGCCCTTGAAGGTCCACGAACCCGCTCTTGAGCCAGTCCAGCAGTTCATCCGTGGACGCCCCGGCCTCGCACAGCCGCAGCAGCCCCATCACGCATGCGCCCGCCCGGGTCGTGGACAGCTTCCAGCCCGTCTCATCATGAATGCGGACCTTCTCCCGCTCCAACAAGGCCCGAATGCGGCGCACCAGCCCGCGGTCCTGGGCCACCAAGGCCACTGGCACCTCGCCGTCGGCCACATGACGCAAAACCCGGGCTGCCGCCACCTGGGCCTCCTCCTCGGCGTCCCGACACGCCACCAAGGACGGCACCTGCCGCATGTCGGTGATCGCGGTCCCTTCGGGTGGATTCACCTCCAGCCACAGCGCCGGACCAGGAAATTGCGCCACGACCGATGCCATGAGCGCATCGACCTCGCCGGCCTGCACGACCGCCCAAGCCGCAGGCCGCACCCGGAACAACGCATCGGTGGGCAGCGTGTCGCGCTGGCGTGCCCAGGCCCAGGCCACCCGAGCCAAGGCCCCCTCCACCTCACCGGCGGCCACCTGAGCCGCCAGCCGGCTTTCGAGCCGCTCCTGCACACGAGCCCACCAAGCCTCCCGCAGATCGGGAGGCTGACAAGCCGCCCCCTCCATCAGCTGATGGGTCGTCTCCACGAGCAGACGCACCCAGTGCCGGAACATCACCGCATCGTTCTGCGCGGTCCATCGGGCCCAGGACTGGCTGGCCAGCAAAGGCGCCGCGGCCAAGCGGTCGACCAGCGCATTGCCGGTTGGCAACGCCTCTGGGATGTCCTGCGGCGGCCCCAACGCGGCCGCCAGCGTCTGCGTGGTTTCGAACCGGGGCATCCATCCGGCACCGACCTGACTGGCCCAAGCTTCGCGGGCCAAGGGCAGATGTTGCGCAAAAGGCACGATCACCCACAGGTCACGCGCCGCCACGCCGTGCCGTTGGAGGAAGCGACGCAGCGCCGAGATGACGTCCGCCCAGGCCTCCGGTGCGCTGGGCAGCTGGCATCGTTCGAGCGAAGTCGGCATCGAAGAAGACATGCATCACGAGGATTCGATCCACGCGGCCCACTGCCGCGCGGACTCCCTGACGGCTCAAGGGCCAGCAGGCTTTGTGTCAAAATCATTGTGCCTTGTCGGGCTGGAGGCCTGACGCACACGAGGATTGAACAATGAGCAGCGAGCTGATCAAACACGTCTCGGATGCGTCTTTCGACGCCGACGTGCTGCAGGCCGACAAGCCTGTGTTGGTGGACTACTGGGCGGAGTGGTGCGGTCCTTGCAAGATGATCGCTCCCATCCTGGACGAAGTGGCCAGAGACTACAACGGCCGTCTGCAAGTCGCCAAGATGAACGTCGACGAAAACCGGGAAGTGCCCGCCAAATTCGGCATTCGCGGCATCCCCACCTTGATGCTCTTCAAGGGAGGCCAGCTCGCCGGCACCAAAGTTGGCGCACTGACCAAGGCCCAGTTGACGGCCTTCGTCGACGGGCATCTATAATCAGCGCGAAAGTTGGCTGACGCCGGAGCCACAAGCCCGGCGCAGCTCGACGGGCAATAGGTCGCTGAACTCGCCGCTGCGCCCCATTCATTGCCGGCGCTCAGTTTCGGCTCACCACCCTTCCCAAATGCAGCATCCGCGGACATCGCGGACGCAAACCGGCGCAGGTTGACGGCGCTGCGTGCCTCATGGGCAGCGCAGCCGCCTCGCTGATGCCTCAGGTTTCTCCAGTTTCGTCTTCACACCGACCAGGGTTTGCACCCATGCACCTTTCAGAACTCAAAGTCCTGCACGTCTCGGAGCTCATCAAAATGGCCGAGTCGCTGGAGATCGAAAACACCAGCCGTATGCGCAAGCAAGAGCTGATGTTTGCGATCATGAAAAAGCGCGCCAAACAAGGCGAGCAGGTGTTCGGCGATGGCGTGCTGGAAGTGCTGCCCGACGGTTTCGGCTTCCTGCGCTCGCCCGAGACCAGCTTCCTGGCCAGCACCGACGACATCTACCTCTCGCCCAGCCAGATCCGCCGCTTCAACCTGCACACCGGCGACATGATCGAGGGCGAAGTTCGCACTCCCAAGGACGGTGAACGCTATTTCGCCTTGGTCAAGGTCGACCGTGTCAACGGCCTCACCCCCGAGGAGAACAAGCACAAAATCATGTTCGAGAACTTGACCCCGCTCTTCCCCAAAGAGCAGTTCAAGCTCGAACGCGACATCCGTTCGGACGAAAACATCACCAGTCGCATCATCGACCTCATCGCCCCCATCGGTAAAGGCCAACGCGCCCTGCTGGTGGCCCCGCCCAAGAGCGGCAAGACCGTGATGATGCAGCACCTGGCCCACGCGATCACGGCCAACTACCCCGACGTCTACCTCATCGTGCTGCTCGTCGACGAGCGCCCCGAGGAAGTGACCGAGATGCAGCGCACCGTGCGCGGTGAAGTGATCAGCTCCACCTTCGACGAGCCTGCCGCTCGTCACGTGCAAGTGGCTGAAATGGTCATCGAGCGGGCCAAACGCCTGGTCGAGCTGAAGAAAGACGTGGTCATCCTGCTGGACTCCATCACCCGCCTGGCGCGTGCCTACAACAACGTGCTGCCCTCCTCGGGCAAGGTGCTCACCGGCGGTGTGGATGCCAACGCCCTGCAGCGGCCCAAGCGCTTCTTTGGCGCGGCCCGCAACATCGAAGAAGGCGGCTCGCTCACCATCATCGGGACGGCCCTGATCGACACTGGCAGCCGCATGGACGAAGTGATCTACGAGGAATTCAAAGGCACCGGCAACTGCGAGATCCACCTGGACCGCCGCATGGCCGAAAAGCGGGTGTATCCCTCGATCCTGCTCAACAAGTCAGGCACCCGCCGCGAGGAACTGCTGCTCAAGCCCGAGATCCTGCAAAAGACCTGGATCCTGCGCAAGCTGCTGTACCCGATGGACGAGATCGAAGCGATGGAATTCATCCTCGACAAAATGAAGTCCACCAAGAACAACCACGACTTCTTCGACCTCATGCGTCGAGGTGGGT
>NZ_BCWK01000023.1:0-34633 GCF_001592165.1 Caldimonas taiwanensis NBRC 104434 | reverse complement strand
GGGCGTGCTGAAGGTGCGTCAGCGCCCCGATGAGCTCGGCGCCGAGCAGCCCGTAGGCGCCGCGGGTGTCGGGCTTGCCGGTGCGCTCGCTGTAGGCCTGCGGCTGGGTCTTGGCCCAGATCAGCGCCAGGCGCGCGAGTACCGTGATGCTGTCGACGAAGTAGGTGTCGTACTTGGCCAGTTGCGCCGGGTCGCCGTAGCGCTCGCACACATGCCGGTAATGCGCCTCGGAGAACGGCGCATCCGCGGGCAGCGCCGGGTTGGGGCCGGCCAAGAACACCACGAGGTCGCGGAACTCCGGCCAGGTGGCCGGCCGCACGCAGTCGCCGCGCCAGTCCTTGACGGCCAAGTCGCCAGCCTCCAGATCGACGAACAGCGTCGAGCCTTCCGGCAGGGTCTTCAACTGGCTGGTCTTGCCGATGCCGGACTTGCCCAGCAGCACGAGCTTCACGCCCTGCTTCTCGGCGAGGCGCTCGTCGGCGGTGATGATGGAAAGGGCCATCACGCCACCTCCTTCAGCCGCTCGGCCACCTGAGGGTTCCAGAGAATCTGGTAGCCGCTGTGCCCGTTGCGGGCGTACGGCATCGCCTCGGCCCAGGCCTTGCCGGCCTCGGTCAGTTCCCACTCGTCGCGCTCGTTGCGCCACTGCAGGCCGTGCTGGGCCAGGCGCTGGTTGGTGGCCTTGGCCGACAGACCCAGCAACCGGCCCAGTTGGGTGGCGTTGAGCGAACACGTCGGCTCGTTGGCGGCCGGCAGCGCGCGGCGCAGCGTCTCGACGGCGAGTCCCGTGTTCTCCTGGATGCAGGTGAGCGTGGCCGCCATCGCGATGCCGGGCTTGACTCCCGGCACCTTGGCCACGGCCTCGCCAATGAGCAGGATCGAGGCCACCCGGTCTTGGGTGGGCGCAGGCAGGGCCGGCGAGGCGTGACGCGCGGTGTAGCGGCCCGTCTTGCGAATGGCGGGCAGCACCTCGTGCGTGACCCAACGCTTGAAGCGCTTGGCTTCAACCTTGCGGCTGCCGAGCACCAGGCTGTAGAGCCCCGGCTCGTTGACGACGGTCATCTGCTGCTCGCCGCCAGGGGTCGGAATTGAATTCCGGGCCTTTTCGTCGTCGTCGAGCCGGGCCACCGCCTTGTGGGTCTCGGGCAGGTGCAGGGCCGCACACACGTCGGCCGCGACGAACCAGGGCTCGCCCTGGGCGTCGGTCACCACGCGGATCGGCCGACCTTCGAAGTTGAACGGGATGAGTTCGGTGGGCATGGTTCAGTCCTCCGAGGTCCAGGTCAGCCGAAACGTCGGCTTGCCGGGCTTGACGGTGCGCGCCGGCTCGAACTGCCGTTGCAACGCCTGCGGCCAGTGGTTGAAGCGGGACTCGGACACCGAGTACTCGACATCGAGGTAGTCCTCGACGCGCTCGCCGGCGGCGGCGATGCGCCGGGCCATCTGCGACAGCTGCGCCTGGTCCCAGGCCACGCGCTTGGGGACATCGACGGTCACGCGCAGCGCGCCGTCGGTGAGATGCACGACGCCGAAGTCCTTGCCGGCCGCAAGGCGCGCGGCGCGGGCCTGCTCGCCGTAGGCGGCATCGAGCGCGGCATCGAACTTGGCGCGTGCCTGCTTGAGCCAGGCCAGCGCTTCGTCGAGGTTGCGGCTGATCTCGGCTTTCTGCTCGGGCGGCAAGGCGGCGAGTTGGGCCACCGACAGCGCGGCCAGATCGGCGGGGTAGAGCGTGAGGTCGTTCATGGCCGACCTCCTCACCGCAGGCTGCGCTCGGAGGTCGAGTCGTGCAGCGCCGCGTGCTCGAACTCGATCACCGCTTCCAGCGGGTAGCTCACGCGCTTTGACAGCTTCAGGTAGCGCGGGCCGCGCCCTTCGCTGCGCCAGCGTTGCAGCGTCTTGGGGCTCAAGCCCCAGCGCTGCGCGAGCTCGTTTTCGTTGAGGACCCGGCGATCGCCGGGGTTGAGGGCATCGATCGCCGGCACGGGCGATCGGGAGAGTGGGTAGGCCGTTGTCGGCATGCAAGCCTCCTATGACGCGGTTGAGGAATCGGTGGCGTCATTTCAGGCGTGCGATGGCGAACCTTGGAGGGACCGAATGGCGAACCGGCGAGGAACTTGGGGTTCGCCAATGCCTGCTGGCATGGCCTACGCGAGTCACGCGGGAAAGGGCGGCGTCGTTCTTCACGCCATCCAGAGCCGATCAGACGAAGTCCGCTGCTTGACAAAAAGCCACTCATGCAACTAATAATGTTGCATGAAGAAAAACAGCCAACTCTCGGACGTCCTGCACGTCCTTCTGCATATGGCGCAAGCCGAGGGACCGGCGACCTCGGAAGCGCTTGCTGCTGCCATGCAGACGAACCCCGTCGTGCTGCGCCGCTTGATGGCCGGACTCAGGGACAAGGGCTTCGTCAGATCATCCAAGGGCCACGGCGGTGGCTGGGTGCTCGCCTGCTCGCTGGACACGGTCACGCTGCGCAGTGTTTACGAGGCGCTTGGCGAACCCCCTCTCATCTCGCTGGGTTTCCGGGAAGACCAGCCCCGATGTCTTGTCGCACAGGCCGTCAACGAAGCATTGGGCGTAGCAATGCGAGACGCCGAGCGTCTGCTGCTGCAGCGACTGGGTGACGTGACGCTGGCCGCTCTCGCCAGCGACTTCCGTCGACGCATGAGGGCGCATCGCCAGGCTCCGCATCGGCTCGAGGAGCACGTCCATGCAGATTGATTTCGCGGTCATCGGTGGCAGCTTCGCGGGCCTGTCCGCAGCGCTGCAGCTCGCCAGGGCCCGCCGCGACGTGCTGGTGGTCGATGCCGGACAGCGTCGCAACCGCTTCGTCGACGAGGCAGGGGGGCATTCGCACGGATTCCTCACGCGTGACGGCCAGTCCCCGGGCGCGATTACTGCCGAGGGCCGGAGCCAGTTGCTGCGTTACCCGAACGTGCGATGGCTGGACGGCCTGGCCGAGGACGCGCGCCACAGATCGGATGGCCGTTTCGAGTTCCGTGTCGCAAGCAAAGTGGTCAGTGCCCGTCGATTGATCCTGGCTGTTGGCGTGCGCGACGAGCTACCGCCGGTGCCGGGCTTGACCGAGCGCTGGGGCCGCAGCGTGTTCCATTGCCCCTACTGCCACGGCTATGAGTTGGACGCCGGGCCCATCGGCATCGTTGCCGCATCACCGATGGCGCAGCACCACGGCCTCATGTTGCCGGACTGGGGCAAGCCGACGTTGTTCCTCACCGGCGCCTATGCACCAACGCAGGAGGATCTGGCTGCCCTCGCCAGGAGGGGCACGCGCGTCGAGTCGACGCCCATCGATCGCATCGAAGGCGCGGCCGACGTGGTGTTGGCGGACGGACGCATCCTGTCGATGAGCGGTCTATTCACCCAGACACGAGCCCGCCTCAGCAGTCCTGTGGCGCAACAACTGGGTTGTGAGATCGAGGAGGGCCCGCTTGGCGAGTTCATCAAGGTCAACTCCGCGCAGGAAACGAGCGTGCCGGGCGTCTTCGCCTGTGGAGATGCCGCGCGAGTGGCGGGGAGCGTGGCGCTGGCTGTCGGCGACGGCGCACTCGCGGGTCTTGCCGCTCATCGCTCGACGCTGCTTTGACGCGCAGGCGGCGGGCCAGCAGTTCACTTGTGCCAGAACCAGAGGGAATATATGATTCGTATATGTTTCATATGAATGAATGCACATGGGCATCGTGAACATCGACGACGATCTGCATGACCAGCTGCGCAAGGCCAGCGCGGTGTCGTGCCGGTCGATCAATGCGCAGGCGGCCTTCTGGATCAAGATCGGCATGCTGTGCGAAATGAACCCGACCAATAGCTTCAACGAGATCGTTGCACGTGAACTGCGGGCCGCTGGGGTGGTGGCGCAACCCATCAAGATCGGCGCGACATGACCAAGCGCCCAGAGGAAATCGCGCTGATCGCCGAATCCGGCCGACTGCTGGCGCAAGTATTCAGCCATCTCGATCGGCTGAATCTGGTCGGCATGTCCACGATGCAGGTCAACGATCTGGTCGATGACCTCATCGTCCATAAACTCGGCGCACGCCCGGCCAGCAAAGGGCAATACGGGTACGCCTACGCGCTCAACGCCTCCCGCAACCATGTGGTCTGCCACGGCGTTCCTTCTGCCGAAGACATCCTGCAAGACGGAGACATCGTCAATTTCGACATCACGCTGGAGAAGAACGGCTACATCGCCGACTCCAGCAAGACCTATCTGGTCGGTGCGGTGTCACAGCCGGCGAAGCGGCTCGTGCACGTGGCTTACGAAGCGATGTGGAAAGGCATTCGGGCCGTCCGACCCGGCGCCACGCTCGGCGACGTGGGTCACGCCATCGAGCGGCATGCCCGCAGGAATGGCTATTCGATCGTCAGGGAATACTGCGGGCACGGCATCGGCCGTGAGATGCATGAGCCCCCTCAGGTGTTGCATTGGGGCAAGCCGCGAACGGGCCTGGTTTTGCGCGAAGGCATGGTGTTCACCATCGAGCCGATGGTGAATCAAGGACGGCGTGCCGTTCGAACCGCAGAGGATGGCTGGACGGTGGTCACGTGCGATGGGCTGCTGTCTGCTCAGTTCGAGCATACCGTCGCCGTCACGGGCCACGGGGCTCGGGTCCTGACCTTGCGCCCCGGCGAAAAATGCCCGGTGTGATTTTCATGAATGAACGCTCTTGAAAAGAGTCGATATGGCCACGGACGCACACGCCGAAAAGAACCCGCATCATCAACATGGACCCATCGCGGATCTTGAGCGCAAGCAACTGAAGCGCCTCGAAGTGGTGTCGATCATCGAGGCAACGACGCTGGTCCTCTTGGTGCTCATCGCGGCCCCTCTGCGGCATGTCTGGGGATGGCCGTATGGGTCCAAGCTGCTGGGGCCGATACACGGCATCGCTTTTCTGGCGTACATCTGGACGGCGCTACAAACCGTCGCCGGCGGGGGCTGGCACCAACGTGAAGTGCTTCGATTGTTCATCGTTGCGTTCGTGCCATTCGGCGGATACGCCAATATCCGATGGCTGCGCGAACGGGCGAAAACATTCGCCGAGACCGAGCAGGCCTGATGATGGTGGCAGCGATCTACCCCTATTTCTTGGCGGCGCACGTAACGGCGGTGGTCTTTCTCGTGGGCGGCCTGCTCGCGCAAGAACGAATCATCAATGCCATCCCCCAGTCGCCACCGGAGACACAAGCAGGGGTGCTGGTGGCGCTGCAGCGTCTTGAGCGCACGGTCACCACGCCCGCACTGTTGTTGACCTGGATCCTTGGATTGTCTCTGGCGCTCAGTGCAGGCTGGCTGTCATCGGGGTGGCTGATCGTCAAGCTGATTTTCGTCGTGGCCCTCTCGGCGTTGCACGGGGTCCGCTCCGGGCGAATACGTCGCAGCCTTCGAACTCGAACGGCGATCGAGAAGATTCCCGGCGCTGACCTCGGTGTCTTGGTTGCGATGTTGGTCATCGCCGTGTTGGCGATCGTGAAACCGGCCTAGCGCGGCCATGGAAAGCCGTCACTCCCATCATGCGCCAGCGGCCCCCAAGGAAAGGTCTGCAATGGACACGTACCGCCTCCATTACTTCCCCGAGTCAGGGAACAGCTACAAGCTGGCCCTGATGCTGACGCTGTGCGGCCAGACCTTTGAACCGATCTGGACGGATTTCGGCTCGCGCGTGACCTGGACGCCGCAGTGGCGGCGCACGGTCAATCCGATGGGCGAAATCCCCGTGCTGGAAGTCAATGGCCAGAAGCTGACGCAGACTGCACCGATCCTGCTGCAGCTTGCGGCACGGTATGAGAAGTTCGGCGCGACGAACGACGCGGAGACCTACGAGCTTCTTCGCTGGCTGTTCTGGGACAACCAGAAACTGTCCGGTGGAATGGCGACCTATCGCTTCTTGCGGACATTCACACCGAAGAGCGATCCGGCCGTGCTGGCCTGGCACCTGGCCCGGGTCAAGGATTTTCTGGGCATCCTCGAGCAACACCTTGGCACGAACACCTTCGTGGCGTGCGAACGCCCGACCATCGCGGACATTTCTATGTGCGCCTACCTGTCTTATCCGATGGACGAGACAGGGATCGACCTTGCGGCCTCATACCCGAACATTGCTGCTTGGCTGGATCGGCTGGCAAGAGTGCCGGGCTGGAAGTCGCCGTACGAGCTGTTACCCGGCAAGCGGCTGCAGAGATGGTCGGCGTAGGTGTCATGTCAGCGTGTCGAGCGTCCGTGCGGCGACGAATTTTCCGTCGGGTAATGAGCGCAGTGGCAACCTCATTGCGCGCATCAGTAGATTGGGGCCAGGAACTGACGAACATTTCGTAGATCCTGCGACGGAGCAGGAAAGCACCGACACGTTTGGTTCACCCGGTCATGATCCGGAGAAATGCGCCCGGTGCCTGAATCAAGCCGCGCCGCGAAGCGGCATCGGCTGGAATGATGTGTCACGCTTCATCTTCGACGACCCACTGAGGGTTCCACACGATTTCCCAGAGATGCCCATCGGGGTCTTGAAAGTATCCGCCGTAGCCGCCCCAAAAAGTGTCCTGTGCTGGCTTGACGATGGTGGCGCCGGCTCGTCTCGCTTGCTCCATGATGGCGTCGACTGCCTCTTTGGATCCGACGTTGTGCCCAATCGAAAACTCGGTTGCGCTTGGCTGTCCAAGTGGAAGCGCAGCGTCATGCGCGAGACTCTTTCGCGGATAGAGGGCGAGCTTCAAGCCTCCTTCCAGATCGAAGAAGACGACTGCACCATACTCGAACTCCGTCCCGATGATGCCTTCTGTCTCCAGCCCCAACCCATCACGATAGAAACGGAGCGACCGCTCGAGATCGTCCACACCGAGCGTAATGACCGTGATTCGCGGCTTCATGGACTCACCTTCTCTGAGAGGGATAACGTCGGTTCACTGCGCCGGGACCTCCGCCTCGACCAGCCGGGTGAGCAGGTCCAAAGACTGCTGCCAACCCATGCGGCAGGCTTCGTGGGGAACCGCATCGGGCAGTCCCGCCTGCTCCATCGTCAGCTCCGTACCGCAGGACACGGCGCGCAAAGTATAGGTGGTCAACATTTCGCCCGGCGGGTTGGCGTCGTCGAAGTAATTGGCGGCGACGAGCTTTGGGTTCGGGATGACCTCTCGATACTCCCCACCGAAGCTGAAGGGCTGGCCATTGCCCAGGCTGATGAAGCTCATGCGATAGCGCCCGCCTTCGCGCAGATCGAGCTCATGCACCTCGGCGACGAAGCCGTCAGGCGGGTTCCATTTGACGATCGCGGCGGGCTGGGTCAGGGCGCGCCATAGGCGCTCGGGCGGGGCACGAAAGACGCGGACCTGGGTCAGGGTGTATGGCATGGTCATCTCTCTTTCTTTTGGGGCGGAGGCGTTCGGGAACGAATCGGATGACTCGCGTGGCCGCGCGCTTCATCGCAGTGAACCGGTAAAAGCCCCTCGACATAGCGCTTGAGATGCGCAATGACCTCCAGCGCAGCGTTTGGATCCTTGAAAGCCTTGGCAAGCACGAAGCCGCCTTGCAGCACGGCCTGGGTATGGCGGGCCAGGCTCTCGGCGCTCCACTCGGCCTTAGGCGCGTACCGGGCCCGGGCTGCCTCGATGGTGGGCACGAGCGTTTGGGCGTGGGCCTCGATGCCTGCGCCGCAGGCGGCCTGCAGGGCCGGGTGGCTGGCAAAAGTCTCTTGCACCAGGGTGCCGAGCAGGCAGGTGAACTCGGGCAGTTCGCCGCGCACCAGTGCGGCGCGGAAATCCAGATAGGCCAGCAGCCGCGCGCGCGGGTCCTCGACCTGCCAGTACGGTGCGGCTTCGAACAGTGCGCCGGTGAGCGTGTTCCAGTGCTCGATGGCCGCCAGCGCCGCGGCTTCCTTACTTTCGAAGTGGTGGAAGAAGCTGCCCTTGGTGACGCGGGCGGTCCGGCACAGGTCATCAACCGTCGTGGCGGTGTAGCCCTGCTCGCGAAAGAGGGTCAGCGCCGCGTCCAGGATGCGGGTGCGCGCGTCCGCCGTGGCAAGTGCGACCATTGAACACGTTCGGCGCGGCATGGCGTGGGCTCACAAGTGGGACGTGACGGCCGGCGCCGCATCCCAGCGGTCGTGCGCGCCGTCCACGTACGTCACCGGCAACGCAGCGAGCCGCTCGGACGCAAGTCCCTCGAGGCAGGCCACGTTCACCGCCACCCCGCTGCCGTCGGCCATCATGCCGAAGGGTTTGACCCCGCAGACCGTGCAAAACCGGTGTCGGATGCGCTGTGTGCCGAAGCGGTAGTCGGCCAGTTTGTCCTCGCCGGCCAGCAGCCGGAAACGCCCAGCCGGCACGAAGGCGAGCCAGAAGCGCGTCTTGGCGCAAATCGAGCAGTTGCAGCGCACGGTGCCAGCCTCGAGATCGGCCTCGGCTTCGAAATGCACGGCGCCGCAGTGGCAACGGCCGGTGTAGGGATGCAGGGACATAGATCACTCCATAATCAACGAATCGTTGCAAACCAACCAGTTGGTTTACATCAAAAACATACCGATTAGTCGGTATGTCGTCAAGACCACGACTACGAGGTGCTCAACCGTTTGAAGGTTCCACCGCCAACATCTGGTCGCCTGAAGAATTGGGTTGGCCGCAGGGCCTTCAGATCCTCATCGGCGGAAATCCCAAGACCTCCCGCTGCTCGTTCCAATTGCGCGGCAGCAGCTCGTGCCGCCCACGCAGGGTCTGCAGGTTCAACGGCCGCGGCTGGCGGCCTTCGAGGATGGCCTCGACGATGTCGGGCGCCAGCAGCGTCAGCCGCAGCACCTCGGCCACCCAGCCGGGTTCATGCCGCAGGGCGCGTGCGAGATCGGTGGCGGTGGCGTAGCGCCCTTCGTCGAGCAGGCGCTGCCAGTAAAAGGCCTTGCCCAGCATCTTGATCATCGGCTCGTCCAGGCCGCCCGACTGCGGCATCGACTCGCGCGGCGGCGGGATGAGCAGCTTGCGGTTCTGCCGGCGCTTGATGGTCAAGGGCACCAGGGTCACGCGCCGATCGCCGCTGACGTAGCTGCGCGCATCCGCGCCGACCTCGATGCGCACGCACTTGAGCCGCGGGTTGGTCGCGCCGGTGGGGCGTTTGGTCGTCATGCGCAGGCCTCCTGCGGAATGTCGCGCATCTCCTCGACGAGCGGATGGCCGGCCACCTCGGCGCCCAGGCCGAGCCAGCCGTCCTCGCGCCAGAGGATGTCCAGGCCGTGGGCATGCAGTTGCACCCGCTCGATGAGCAAGCGGGTGATGCGTTGCTGCTCGGCCGGAAACAGTTGCGCCCATACCGCGCCAATGCGCCGCAGGGCCACGACGACCTGGGCCTCATCGAGTGCGGCGCCTGCCGGGTGGCGCTGGCAGGCCCGCCAGGTGCCGATCAGCACCTCCGGCGCGGCGAGCGCCTGGTGGATCTGGGCGAGCACCGCGTTCTCGATCTCGGCTGCGGGCAGGTGCCCGACGTCGGGCGCGTCCGGCGCGAGCGTGGCGCCGGCATTGCGCCGCTTGTGCAGATAGGGCACGTAGTAGCGGTACATGCGCCCGCTCTTCTTCTTGACGAAGGTGTGCAGCATGCGCTGTCCGTCCGGGGCAAACAGCAAGCCGGCGAGCAGGGCCGGATGCTTGGCGCGGTGCTCGCGCGGCGCCTGCTTGCGTCGTTCGATGAAGGCGTGGGCCGCCTCCCACAGTTCCTGTGGGACGATGGCCTCGTGCTGGCCGGGGTACCACACGCCACGGTTACGAATCTCGCCCAGGTAGATGCGGTTGCGCAGCAGCGCGAACAGGAACTGCTGGTCGATGGGGCGGCCGGTGCGCCGGTGGCCGCCCTGGGTCACCCAGGCCTTGGTGGTGTGCCCCTCGACGGCCATCTCCCGCACCAGCCGCGCCGCCGAGCCGTGCTCGGCATAGCGTCGGAAGATGTCGCGCACCAGCGCCGCCTCGCGTTCGTTGACGACGAGCTTGCGCTCGACCACGTCGTAGCCCAGCGGCGGCATCCCCCCCATCCACATCCCCTTGGCCTTGCTGGCGGCGATCTTGTCGCGGATGCGCTCGCCCGTGACCTCGCGCTCGAACTGGGCAAACGACAGCAGGATGTTGAGCGTGAGCCGCCCCATCGAGGTCGTGGTGTTGAACTGCTGCGTGACCGAGACGAAGGAGACACCGTTGCGGTCGAACACCTCCACCAGCTTGGCGAAATCCGGCAGGCTGCGGGTGAGTCGGTCGATCTTGTAGACGACCACGATGTCGATACGGCCAGCCTCAATGTCGGCCAGCAGCCGCTTGAGCGCCGGGCGCTCCAGGTTGCCGCCGGAGTAGCCGCCGTCGTCGTAGCCGTCGTCCACGGCGATCCAGCCTTCATGGCGCTGGCTGGCGATGTAGGCCAGGCCCGCATCGCGCTGCGCCTCCAGGCTGTTGTACTCCTGCTCCAGCCCTTCGTCGGTGGACTTGCGGGTGTAGACGGCGCAGCGCTTCTTCACCGTGAGCGGGGTGGCCGGCATGAGGGGTGTTCGGTTCGGTCTCATGCCGGCTCCTTCGCCTTGTCGCCGGACTTCAGTCCGAAGAACGCCGGCCCAGACCATTGGGTGCCGGTGATGTGGCGCGCCACCGCCGACAGGCTCTTGAAGCGCTGCCCCTGGTACTCGTAGTCGAAGGGGCCACGCACCAGCACGCGGTGCTCGACGTCGTCGTACATGCGGGTGAGCACCGTGCCTGGCAGCAAGTGGCTCGCCTGCCGCTGCAGCGGACGCGGCAGGAGGCCGGTCTCGCCGATGGCCTCGAGCCGGCGTCGCGTGGAGGGCTTCAAGCCGCCGAAGACACGCGCCTGCATCGCATAGGCCAGGCGGCTCTCGATCCAGGTGCGATGGTGGTGGTTGGGGCGCTCGTCAAAGTGCTCGTCCCACAGCGCCCAGAGGCTGTCCATGGGCAAGTCCGGCAACTGGGCGATGCGGGCGGCGAGGGTCTTGGCGTCGGCGGGGGTTGCGTGTGCCGTCATGGGCGAACTCCTTCGTGGTCATCGGGGTTCGCATTCACGCGCTCCTGGCCGACGAAGCCAAGGTCAACTTGCTCTCTGGTGCCGGAGACTTCGACTTCGCCGCGGGCGCGCAGCCGCAGAAGGCCGATGGCCAGCAGATCGACGATCTCCTGGTGCGCGTGCCGGGGGCGGCTGGCGGCAGGAATGTGTGAGGTGGGTTTGGGTTGGTGCATGGCCAGCGTTCCTATGGAAAACGCTTGTCATGCTAGGAACCCGAGGTGCTTCGCGTAACGTGTTTACGGGGAAGTATGCGCAGTTCGAGGTCAACAGGATCTATTGAAGGCAGCACTTCTTGTATTTCTTGCCGCTACCGCAAGGGCAAGGGGCATTGCGGCCGATCTTCTTTCGGTGAATCTTGCCTTGAAGCAGCGCCGTGAATGCCTCTGCTGGGGGCATAGGTGCTCGCATGTCGCGGGTGACCGCATCCATGGCTTCGCTATGAGCCCATGGGTAGGACAAAGAAATTCCGAATCGGACGTTCGGACCCTTTGGGCTCATGCAGAGCCCGAACCACTGGTTCGCTCTCTCTTTGTACTTACGGCGCTCACAATGCGAGCGAAGGCGCTGCGCGCAAATCAAATCAGCGTCGTCACTGACGTGCACTGTGAGACCTGTTTCGCCTGATCTAAACCCGAGTGTGAGATCGTGGTGCTTGCCATCACTGCTCGCGAGTAAGGCCAGTTTATCGATAGCTTGACTGGTCGTCTTGACTGTGTCCTCGCTAAGCGACAGCAGCAGCAAGCCCAGATCAATGGTCGCCGGCTCAGGCCGCGCTTCGATTTCCTTGACGACGCGCCCGAGTGTAGTCGCGTCGAAACGGGTCAAAATGCCGTCTGGCGTTGCGGCGCCCGTAACCCCTGTTCGTCTGACCGCCATAGCAATGTCTAGCCCGGCCGAGAAGTCGTCACCGAGGTGCATCCAATTCACCTCAGGATCGATCCAGAGGTTATGCTTCAAGTGATAAGCCAGAATCGTCAGCTCCTGTGAGGCAAGCAGCCGATCCGCATAGTTGGCCCGCTGATTGACGTAGCTGAGGAAATGCAGCGGCGACTGCAACATCTCGGTCATGGCGTCGATCGTGAACACATCCATGACCAGCGGCGGCTGCACACGGGGCACGGCCACAGTCTTCAGGAACTGCCGAGCTTGGAAGCTCAGCGCCGGATAGTGGTCGCTGACAACGCAGAAGACGTAGATTTCCTTCAGTTCGTACCGCAGCACGATCTCGCGTCCGTCCCCGGCTGTCAGCGTGAACCGCTTGTCGCCGAGACACTGCGCGCACTGCACGGCCTGATCATAGGCATCCTGGACACTCTTCTTGAAGTCGTCGCGGATCACCTGGTCGTTGCCTTTTCGTGCTTCAAGCGTCAGTCGCTTCGACTTCGCCTGCACGACGATCGCACGGTCACCCCAGACGACCAGCACGTCTATCTCGCCGGCCTTGGTGGCCTTGGTCTCCCAGATGTCGACATTCCCGTACACTCGCTCCCTGCCAAACACCAGACCGAGCCGCTCCGCGACAAAGCTCTCCGTGAAGTCCCCGCGGTGTTTCGTCAGCGTCGGCAGGTAGGCCCTGTCCTGGGCCATCCAATAGAAGGGTGAGTCATAGATTGCCTCGGCCAGGGCGTAGGACTGGAGGGACAAAAACTCCCCGCTCGGCATGCGCAGCAACGGCGTTGCACAGATCGCATTGAAGTCCTGGAGCGCGCCAAAGCCGCTGTTGCGCTCGCCGTCAGGCAGTGTGAACGCGGTCAGTACGCATTCCGTCAGTTCTGGCGCCAAACCAGCCTTTGCGGCCACCTCGGCCACCGTGACGGCAAAGCACGGAAGCATCGTCCACTCATGCGGATTCAGCTTGCGCATCCGCTTCCTGTTCTCACTAAAGCGGTCCGACTGAACGCGCTCGATGGCCAACGCCACGGCGCGGGCATCGTCTATCGTAAAGCCGCGATTCGCCTGCAGCCAGGACGCGTCGGCCGCGTACTTCCGGACCGCGAAGTCTAGATATTGGAAGGTATAGGCAGACTCACCACTATAGAAAATTGGTTCACGCAGGGCTTCGCCGCGATTGAATGGATCAAAGGAGCCGGCCGCTATGGCCTCCTTGGTCAGGCCGGCGAGCGTGGCACTCGACATGATGTGATGCAGTTCTTCCAGAAGATTCTCGCTTGTGTTTATGTACTCCTGCAGGGTTTGTGGCGCCGGAAGTGCCCAGTCGATATCGGCCTTCACCATCAGACCAATCAGAGTATTGATCTCTGTCCGAATCAGGCGCGAAGGGGAAAACATCCCCAGCATGTCGGCTTCTGTCATTTGTCCGGCATACAGGATGATGTTGTCTCGGAAGCAGAGGAATGCGAGCGCATGGATGTACCCAGGCCTAACGCAAAGCGCCGCAAGGTCTGTGAAGACTTCATGTTCTAGCCGGGAACCTTTGTCTTTCATGGTGGTGTTCGCGGTTCTCGTTCTGACTGCCCAGCATTGCCCCACTCAAATCCCGCCGCGTGACATGAACTGGTGCCGAAATCCTCGCTTTCCCGCCACCCCCGATCCCACCCCCGCGGCTCAGCACTCTCCAACAGCAGAAGGGTCAATACCCGATCCTTCGCGCCATAGCTGTGCTTGAACTCGCGCAGCTTCATGTAGGGCGCTTCTTCCGCACACCAAATCGCGGCGGACATTTCCACCCCCTCCCATGCCTGCACGACGCTCGCGTCGGCCGCGAGCGTGCCGGGTAGGGGCTCTTGCGGATCGTCGGTGCGGCGGATGCGCGCCCGGGTCTTCACGGCACTGCTGCTGCGCCACTCGTACTTCGCATAGCCGTTGTCCCAGTAGACCAGGATTGCGCGCTCGCCGGTGTATTTGATGAAGCGGATGCACAGCGCCTCGAACGAGACTTGGAAGCGCTGGGCGATGGCGCTGAGCACGTGCAGATCGATGCGCCGGTTGGCCGTCCATCGTCGCAGCAGGTCGCCGGGCATCAGCAAGTTGGCGGCGAAGCCGTCGGCCTCGCGCTCGATCTGGCGCATCGTCTCGTGGCCCGAGTAGACGCTCTCCTTGTCGCAGCCAAAGCGCGACTGCCGGTCGCGGTGCAGCACGAAATGACCCAGTTCATGCGCGATGGTGAAGCGCTGACGCTCGGGGCTGACGCTGCCGTTGTAGGCGATGCCCCAGACGGCGGGGTCCGTGGGATCGCGCGCCAGCATCCCTTCGAAGGCCGCGTCGTCGAACGGCACCGGCGGACGAATTTCCCGAACCCCTTTGCCGTAGGGCGTGCTCGGCAGCATCTGCCGCACGACCTCGAGATCGACTGCCTCCGGCACCGGCCCCGCATACCAGGCCCGCAGCCAGTGATGCAGCCTGCTGGCGGCGATCGACCCGGTGAGCGGCGGCGCCGTGGTCATCCCTTGGGCTCCGGCAGGTCCTTGTCCGGGAAGATGAGTTTGAGGGCCTGGCGCACGCGGGCCTTCTCGTCCTCGCGCATACCGGCGTAGGCGCGGAAGAAGGCCACGTCCTCGGGGCTGGCCTCGGGCGCTGCGGGCAGGGGCTCGCCCATGATGTCCTCCATGGTCACGCCCAGCACCTTGGCCAGCGCCTGCACGCGCTCGGCCGAGGGGCGCTGCCCCTCTTTCATCTCCAGTTCCCAGATGTAGGCCTTGGTGCAGCCGACCGCATCGGCCACCTGCTGCAAGGTCAGTTTCTTCGCCTCGCGAAATCGCCGCAGGCGAGATCCGAATGTGGAAGCCATGGCGATGTCCTGTCTCGAATCACGGGAAGTGTTGGAATGCGGTCTGACAGTATAGCCCTGTGATACCCAATGCCGCCAGATGTGCCATGTAGTTTGACAAGCGGACCACGCAGGGACACAATCGCGCTGTTTCACGCTGCCTTACTTTTTCGTGATACACGTTCAGTCAACTGTCGCCGGCCCGCGCGCCCGAACCCTCGGTCCGCAGACCTCCGACGCCACCTCAGGGAAAGGACCGAGACGCGATGAAGAAGACCTATGTCGACGTGCTGCTGGCGCTGCCGCCGGACGAGACCCTGCACCAGTTCCTCGCCAGCCAAGGGCTGGCGGTGCCGCCTGCGCCCGAGCCGCAGCCGGACGGGCCGCCCAATCGGGACGTGATCGAAGCCATCAAGGCCTGGGGCGACACGGCGGCACGTGACCGGCTGACGGCCGAGCTGATGGCCAGCGTCGCACTCGGCGATGCCGCGGGCGGTCAGGCGATGTTCGAGGCCACGGTGAACGATCCGGCCGTGTTGACGGGACTCACCTTTTGTCAGAGCGACCTGCATCGGTCGTTTTGGCTGTACGTGCGGCACCGGGCGCTGTTCGAGCGCGCCAGCGATCTCGATTTCTGGGCGCACCACAGCGCCCAGGCGCAGCAGTTCGACCTGGGGGTGCGGCGCCGCCCGATCCCGACAGACGCGGCCCTGGCCGGCTTGCGCCAGGCGATCTCGGCCTACTACCAGCGCGAGCGGCAGTGCGGCGAGGGGTGTGTGGCCTATCTGGTGACCCGGAGCCCCGGCATCCATCTGCTGACGGTGCACGTCAAGGACCTGGCCATGCTGCGGCTGGAGTTCGAGGGCGTGGTGTTGAAGCAGCGCGTGGGCAATCCCAACATCCACATGGTGTTGGAGTACGCCGAGGCCACGGGGGTGGTGCGCACCCTGGTGCGCGGCGGCCACAAGGTGCAGCAGATGCTGGTACAGGCCTTCGCCGAGCATGTGCTCGGGGTGCAGGCCACGCCCGAGCGCATCAAGGCCCCGGCGCTGGATCTGTCGGCGCTGCGCATGGGCTTCGACGTGCCCGAAGTGTTCGAGGACGGCTTCTCGCTGGTGCAGCTGAAGTCGCTGGCGCTGCTGAGCCCGGACGGCGAGCTCAAGATCGAGTGCACCGCCATGCAGGCCAGCCGCCACCGCTCGGTGCACGAGTTGCTGCGCGAGCAACTGCCCGCGCCGCTGGAAGGCCGCTGGACGGTGCTGGCCGCCCAAATCAACCTGTACTACCCGCCCGAGCCGGGACGCACCCGCGCCCGCGTGGTGCCCATCGAGGTCACGAGCCGCGGGCGGCTCAACCTGCATCAGTTCGACCCCAAGTTGCAAGCGCAATTGGAGCGCTATATGGTACGCATCGGCATCCTGCGCCCCGGCCAGACCCTGAGCGTGCAGGAGGCGCCGTTGTCTGCGGGCACGGTGGGGGCAGCGACGCCCGAGGACGCGTGAGATGTCGGCGCACGAGGGTTGGCAGTTCCTCTGCCGGCTGTTCGCCGCGGGCACACCGGTGCTGCGCGCCACCCTGTCGCCGCGCGAGGTGGCGCTGCTGCCGCACCTGGGCCGTGCAGTTCAAGCGGCGGTGACCGATCAATCCTGTGTGCTCTGCCCGCATTGCGCGCTGCATAGGGCACTGGTGTTTGGCGACGGGCACGGCGGACGCTTGTGCCGCTGCCCGGACTGCGGGCCGGTGCCGGTCTTGCCGCAGGACGGCGCCGCGCTGCGGCTGAACGAGGACTGGCTGCATCTGAAGCTGCGCCTGGCCCTTGCGATCGAAAGCCGCGACGGCATCGACGACCTTGGCGACGGCGTGTGGCGGCTGGGCGAATCGCGGCGTTCGCCGGTGCTGCTGGCACGCGACAGTGTTCGTCTGTGGCGCGAGCCGGCGCTGCTGGAACGGGTGCGCGTGGCCGGTGGCGACGTTCGGGTGATCACGCCCAAGCCCCGCGAGACGCGTGGTAGCCCCTTCGGGCCGGGCGTGCAGTGGTGGGCGCTGGAAGATCGCTTCACCCTCTACGGTGGCGGCATCGCGTTCATCGGCCTGCCGGGGGAGCCGCCCGCGCCGCAGCCCCTCGATCCCGCGGCGGCCGTGCATGGGCCGTTCTCGGCGGATTTCCGCTGGGTGACCTTGACCGACTGGCCGCACGGCCCGATCCGGCTGACCGAGGCTCAAGCCGCGGTGTTCAAGGCCCTGTGGTCGTTCAAAGGTGAACCGCGCACGGCCGAGCAGGTCATGCGCCGTGCGGGGCTGGACAGCACCAAGCCCATCGACGTGTTCAAGGTCAAGGCCCGCGACAAAGGCAAGATCGAGGCCGAGGGAGCGCTGTTCGCCTACCGCGCCCTCGTGGTCACGCAGCAGCGTGCGGGCTTGTACGCGATGCCCTGCGCGGCGGCGTCGAGTCCTGCGTCGGCCTGATGCCTTGGTCATCCAAGCGCGATGGACAACCGATGGCCGTGACGCACGTGCAAAGCGTTGACGCACAAGACCGCCTGCGTGTGCTTCCGCGAAGAAGTTGGCGCAGGTTTTGAGAGAACGGAGAGCGAAAGAGAGTCCAACCGGGCGGCTTCCGGGCCTCATGGCACCGCGGCGGGGCACACGCAGAACGGCGCCGAACCCCGCGTGGCGTCGCGGAACCCAGAAATGAAAACGCCCAACCGATAGAGGTTGGGCGTTGAATGGTGGTGGTGCAGACGCGACCGGAATCCAACCCACTCTCTCAACGATTGAGCAATCCCGGGCAATCCTGCTCAGGTGCCGTGGTCGAGAGCATTCCAGGCCTCGATAGGGATCAGGTGTCCAACGTCGGGTGGCAACCGATACGACAGACCCAGCGATCTGGGTGTGCGCCCAGCACCCACCACGGCACGCGCGACGATCCTCGTGTTCAGACAAGACGGACGCCGCGCAAACGCAGCGCATTGCCGATCACCGATGCGGAGCTGAGACTCATCGCCAGGGCGGCGATCAACGGTGAAAGCAGCCAACCGGTGAGCGGATACAGCACGCCGGCCGCAATGGGAATGCCCAGTGCGTTGTAGAGAAAGGCGAACATCAGGTTCTGCTTCATGTTGCGGACCGTGGCCACTGACAAGGCGCGCGCCACCGCAATACCGCGCAGGTCACCCTTGACGAGCGTGATCTGTGCGCTGTTCATCGCCACGTCGGTGCCGGTGCCCATGGCGATACCGACGTCGGCCTTTGCCAAGGCCGGGGCATCATTGATGCCGTCACCAGCCATCGCAACGATACGCCCCTCGCGCTGCAGCCGCTCCACCAGTTGCAGTTTGTCGGCGGGCTTGACCTCGCCATGCACCTCATCGATGCCCAAGCGCGCCGCCACGGCCTTGGCCGTGGTCAGACCGTCGCCCGTGGCCATGACGACGCGCAAGCCCTCCGCGCGCAACGACGCCAGCGCTTGCGGTGTGGTCTTCTTCACCGGGTCGGCGACGGCCAGGACTGCGGCGAGCACGCCATCGACGGCCAGATGCATCACGCTGGCACCCTCACCGCGCAGCGCCTCCGCCCGCTCGGCCAATGGCCGCACGTCCACACCGAGCTGTTCCATCAGCGCGGTGTTGCCCAGTGCCACGGCATGTCCATCGACGCGCCCGCGCACGCCGATGCCTGAGTGCGAGTCGAACTCCTCGGCGCGTGAGAGCACCAGGCCCTGCTCGCGTGCGGCCGTGACGATGGCTTCCGCCAGCGGGTGCTCGCTGCCCTGGTCGAGGCTGGCAGCCAGTCGCAAGGCTTCGCCGGCGGTGAAGCCTTCGGCTGCGATCGTCGTCTGATAGCGCGGCCGGCCCTCGGTCAATGTGCCGGTCTTGTCGACGATCAGGGTATCGACCTGGCGCATTTTCTCGATCGCGGCGGCATCGCGAAACAGCACCCCCTGCGTAGCCCCTCGCCCGGTCGCCACCATGATCGACATGGGCGTGGCCAAGCCCAGCGCGCAGGGGCAGGCGATGATCAGCACAGCCACGGCGTTGATGAGGCCAAAAACCCAACGCGGTTCCGGCCCGAACAGGCCCCAGGCAAAAAAGGTCAGCACGGCGATGGACACCGTCGCGACCACGAAATAGCCCGCCACGACATCGGCCATGCGCTGCATCGGCGCCCGGGAGCGCTGCGCCTGCGCCACCATCTGCACAATCTGGGACAGCATGGTCGCCGCGCCGACACGTTCGGCGACCATGACGAGCGCGCCACTGGTATTGAGTGTCGCGCCGATGACCTTGTCGCCTGCCTGCTTGGTCACGGGCAGGGGCTCGCCCGTCAGCATCGATTCGTCCACGGCGCTGCGGCCCTCGATTACCGTACCATCTACCGGAACCTTTTCGCCGGGTCGAATGCGCAGCCGATCGCCGACATGGATGTGCGTCAGGGGCACGTCCTCTTCCGTGCCATCGTCGCGAAGGCGCCGGGCGGTCTTGGGGGCCAGTCCGAGCAAGGACTTGATGGCGGCCGAGGTCTGCGAACGCGCCTTGAGTTCCAGTACCTGCCCCAGCAGGGTCAGGGAAATGATCACCGCCGCCGCCTCGAAGTACACCGCGACCCGTCCCATGGACACGAACGAGTCCGGGAACAGTTGTGGGGCCACGGTCGCCGCCACGCTGTAGACGAACGCCGCCCCGGTGCCCAGCCCGATCAGGGTCCACATGTTCGGGCTGCGATGGACCACGGACTGCCAGCCGCGCACGAAGAACGGCCAGCCCGCCCACAGGACGATGGGCAGGGACAAAACGAGTTCGATCCAGGTCTGTGTGCGCGCCTCGAACCAATGCAACTGGTGGCCGAACATGGCCAGCACAGTGACCATGACGGTCAGCGGCAGGGTGTACCAGAAGCGGCGCTGGAAATCGCGCAGCTCGGGACTCTCTTCTTCTTGGAGATCGGGCAGCACCGGCTCCAGCGCCATGCCGCACTTCGGACAATAGCCGGGGTGATCCTGCCGGATCTCGGGGTGCATGGGGCAGGTGTAGATGGTTCCTGCGGCCAGCGCCGGCGCTTCGACAGGCGAAGGCGCGTGGCCGCTGTG
The DNA here is from genome assembly GCF_001592165.1 of Caldimonas taiwanensis NBRC 104434. Lineage (NCBI taxonomy): Bacteria > Pseudomonadati > Pseudomonadota > Betaproteobacteria > Burkholderiales > Sphaerotilaceae > Caldimonas > Caldimonas taiwanensis. The sequence goes on along the minus strand of NZ_BCWK01000023.1, from coordinate 14,770 downwards.
GGCATAGCGCGCCGGTTCGGCGACGAACTTCGCCCGGCACCGGGCGCTACAGAAATAAAAGCGCCGGCCTGCGTGTTCGACGTGGTGCTCGGACTGCGCGGTCACGTCCATGCCGCAGACAGGGTCCTTCAGACCTTCGGCCCGCTGCTGTGCGCTCGGGTGGTCGTGGGTGTGTCGGCGGTGGTCGTGCGCAGATCGCAGGTCCATGGCTTCAGGCCTCTTTGTCGGGGCGGTTGTCGGGCAGTGCGCCATGCCTGCCGTGGCCATGCAGCAGGTGCATCAGCGGGCACGCTAGCAGCAACAGGTACACCCAATTGCCTGCGACATGGCTCCAGTGCTCGCGCAGCAGGTAGAAGCCGCCGATGAGGGCCACCATCAGCAACGCGATCCTGACACGCCGGCTCAGGCCGGACGAGCCACGCGTGTCGGGGTGGTGATCATGATGCGTCGCGCTCATCGCCGGGTGAGGGGTTTCTTCATGGATGGGAACTGAACACTTGTGCCGACCCGTCTTTCCCAACCAGCAAGACCTGGTAGGCATCACGTCGGCCGCCATACACCGGCCCGTCCATGCCGGGTGAACCAATGGGCATGCCCGGCACCGCCAAGCCCAGGGCTTGGGGCTTTTCCTTGAGCAGCCGCTGGATGTCCGTGGCGGGTACGTGGCCTTCGATCACATAGCCCTGGATCAGGGCCGTATGGCAGGAACCGAATTTCTGCGGCATCCCGAGGCGAGTGCGGGCTGCGCTGTTGCCCTGGTCGACGGCACTCACGCGGAATCCGCTTTTCTCCAGGTGGGCAATCCAGTCCTTGCAACACCCACAGTTCGGGTCCTTCCACACCTGCACGGCAAGCGTCTGCGGTGCGGCGGCTGGTGCCAGGGAGGGAAGACTCAGCGCAAGCACCGCCAGCAGCAGCCTGCGCCGCCGGGGGAACGGTTGATCACCGGTTTGGTGCATGACAAGGACCCCCGGTGACGCTGCTTACTCGACGACGATCTTGCCCACCATGCCCGCTTCCATATGGCCGGGGATGAGGCAGGCGAAGTCCACCGTACCGGGCTGATCGAACTGCCAAACCAGCCCGCCGCGCTGGCCAGGCTGGAGCGTCACCATGTTCGGCTCGGCATGCTGCATCTGGGGCATCTTGCGCATCATCTCAGCGTGTTCTTTGAGCTCCTGCAAGGAGCCGACCACCATTTCATGCGGCACCTTGCCCGCGTTTTTGACAAAGAAGCGGATCGTCTCGCCCTTTTTGACCGTGATGGTGGCGGGCGTGAACCGCATCGAGTCGTCCATGACCACCTCGATGGTGCGGTCGACCTTGGCGGGATCGCCTGGTTTGCCGACGTTGGAGTGTGATGCGCCACCGTGCATCGAACCGTGCATGCCTTGCATGTCGTGCCCGGCCATGCCATGGCCGCCCTGATGATTGCCGGCGGCCAGCGCCAACACAGGCAACGCGCTCAGCGCCAAAACGCTCAAGGTTTTCTTCATCATTGGATGCTCCTGATGGGATTCGTGAATGAGATCGTGGTTGTGCGTGGGCGCTGCTAGAACCACAGGCGCACGCCCGCCACATACCGCGTTTGCCGGGTGCGCTGCCCTTCGGCGCGCGCAAAATCCGCCGTCTGTCCAAACTTGCCCGCCCATTCGACGCCGACATAGGGCGCGAACTGGCGCGAGAATTCGTAACGCAGGCGCAGCCCTGTGGTGGCATCGGCCAGCCCGCTGCCCAGGCCACGCGCTTCATCGCGCCGGCCATACAGATTGACTTCCATGCGGGGCTGCAGAATCAGGCGCTGGGTGAGCAGGAGCTCGTACTCGCCCGACAGGCGCAGTGCCGTGCGTCCCGCGCCGCCGACGTAGGCCGTGGCATCGACGTCGAACCAGTACGGGGCGAGCCCTTGGATGCCCACAGCGAGCCAAGTCCGGTCAGGGCCGGCGCCGCTGTCCTGCCGCACCCCGAGTTGGGTGTCCCAGAACGGAGCCACCGCGTGGCCCCAAAGGACCTCGGTGCGTGCCTCCTCCAGTTTGCCGTCGGCGACGTCCCCTTCGGCCTTGAGGACCAGGCGGTCGTAGGTGCCGCCGAACCAGGCTTGCGCCTCATAGGCGGTGGCGTTGCCGTCCTTCGTGTCGACGCGCTCCAGGCGATCGAGGAGCACGCTGCCAAACGCATGTTCATCGGACAGCCGCAGTTGCCGTGGCCCAGGAAATGCGTACGGGCCCGACTCCAAGGTCAAGCCATTGGCATACGCGTGCGGATCGCGGGCATCGGCGGGGGCGGCTCCGCCTTGCATGCGCATGCTGCCGTGGTCCATGGTGGCGTTCGCGGACGATGGGGCGCGCGTTGGGGCGGCAGCCGCGCCCGAGTGCGCGGCATGGGCGCCGCCTTCCGTCGGTGTTTGCGCCCAGACGGGCGCCGCACCGAGCAGCACCAGCGCCGCCGTGAAGAGAGAGCAGGGTTTCATGGCGAATCTACTTGGGATGAGTTTCATGACACGACCACCACACGGAACATGCCCATGTCCATGTGCAACATCAGGTGGCAGTGCCAGGCCCAACGCCCCAGGGCGTCGGCGGTCACGAGGAAGCTGACGCGCTGCGCGGGCTGCACCGGGATGGTGTGGCGACGCACCAGGAACTGCCCGTCGGGTGTTTCCACCTCGCTCCACAGCCCATGCAAATGCATCGGGTGGGTCATCATCGTGTCGTTGTGCAGGATGATGCGCACCCGCTCGCCATACTTCAGATGCACCGGCGTGCTCTTGCCGAACTCGAGGCCGTCGAGCGACCAGGTATAGCGCTCCATGTTGCCGGTGAGGTGCAGCTCGATCTCGCGCTCGGCCCCGCGAGGATCGAGAGGGCCGCCGATCGTTTTGAGGTCGGCCAGCGTCAGCACGCGCCGGCCGTTGTTGCGCAGGCCAATGCCCGGATCGTCAAGATTGGTGCGCGGCATGTCCACCCGCATATCCGTGCTTGGGCCGTATTCCGTGCGTGCGTGACGGACCGTGGCGCTGGGCTTGGCCATCGCGCCGCCTGTCATGCCATGCATCGCGTGCTGGCCGTGATCCATGGCCATCGCGCCATGGTTCATGCCGGACATGTCGTGCTTCATGCCCGGCATGTCGTGGCCCATCGCGCCGTGGTCCATCGCGCCCATGGCCGAGCCGCCATGCCCCATCGCGCCGTGGTCCATCGCGCCCATCATGTCGGCCATGGTGAGCCATTCGACGGGATCGAGCGCAGGCACGGCGGCGCTCAAGCCCTCGCGCACCGCGAGCGTGCCGCGGGCGAAGCCGGTTCGATCCATCGATTGCGCGAAGATCGTGTAGGCGTCCTCTCGGGGCGTGACGATCACGTCGTAGGTCTCGCCCGGCCCGAAGCGGAACTCATCGACGGTCACGGGCTCGACGTTCTGCCCGTCGCTTTGCACCACCGTCATCTTGAGCCCCGGGATGCGCACGTCGTAGAAGGTGTTGGCCGCGCCGTTGATGAACCGCAGACGCACGCGCTCGCCCGGCCGGAACAGGCCAGTCCAATTGCCGGCAGGGGTGACGCCGTTCATCAGGTAGGTCAATGTCGCCCCCGAGAGATCGGCCAGGTCGGTCGGGTTCATCCGCATGTGGTTCCACATCGCACGTTTGTCCAGTGCGCGGGAGAGCCCCATGTCGGCCACGTCACGGAAAAAATCGATCGCCGTCGGCTGATTGAAGTTGTAGTAGTCGCTTTGCGCCTTGAGCTTGGCGAGCACCCGCATGGGGTCTTCGTCGGTCCAGTCGGACAGCAGCACGACATGGTCGCGGTCGGCGCGGATGGGGTCTGCCTCACGCGGCTCGACGATCAAGGCCCCGTACATGCCGGTCTGCTCCTGCATGCCGGAGTGCGAGTGATACCAGTAGGTGCCGGTTTGTTCGAGGCGAAACTGGTAGGTGAAGGTTTCGCCAGGGGCGATGCCCGGGAAACTGACCCCAGGCACCCCGTCCATCTGGTAGGGCAGGATGATCCCGTGCCAGTGGATCGAGGTGGCCTCGCGCAGGCGGTTGGTGACGCGGATGGTGACCGTGTCGCCTCCCCGAAGTTTGAGCGTTGGCGCCGGGATGGAGCCGTTGATGGTGGTCGCCATCCTTGGCCTGCCGGTGAAGTTGACCGGCGACTCGGCAACCACCAGGTCGATGTTCGTGCCGCTGAGCACGGGCGCCGCACCCGTGCGCGTGTCGGCCAGCCCCTGCGCCGCAGCACGCACCCAGGGTGACAGGCCGACCATCACGCCGCCGGCGACCAAGCCGCGCACGAAGCGCCGCCGCGAGGGCACGGACGGCCATGGTGAATGAAACGGTCTCAAAGGGGGCATGGGATCCTCGCGGAGAGTTTCTGCAGTGAGTTTCTAATTCGGCGGATGAGTGCTGGGATGCTAGGGGCGCACCGCTGTCAGGAAGCTGTCTGAACGATTACATGTTTGTCATCAATGCGTCAGGTGCGCTAAAAATCGTCACACTGGCGTTTATCGGATACGGCCGAGCATCCGCATGAAGATATTGATCGTCGAAGATGAACCCAAAACGGGCGACTACCTGCGACAAGGCTTGAGCGAAGCGGGTTTCGTGGTCGATCTGGCGCAAGACGGCGCCGATGGTCTGCACCTGGCCTTGCAGGGCGAGTACGACCTGGTCATCCTGGATGTGATGCTGCCCGGCCTCGACGGCTGGCAGGTACTGCAGTCCTTGCGCCATCGCGGCCTGCAGATGCCGGTGCTGTTCCTGACCGCACGCGATCAGGTGGAAGACCGGGTCAAAGGCCTTGAACTCGGTGCGGACGACTATCTGGTCAAGCCTTTCTCCTTTGCCGAATTGCTGGCCCGCGTGCGCACGATCCTGCGCCGGGGGCGCAGTGGCAACGAGAGCACCGTGCTGCGCGTGGCCGATCTCGAACTGGACCTGCTGCGCCGACGCGTTTCACGCGGCGGGCGACGGATCAGTCTGAGTGCCAAAGAGTTCGGCTTGCTGGAACTGCTGATGCGCCGTCATGGCGAGGTCCTGCCCCGCTCGCTGATCGCCTCGCAGGTCTGGGACATGAATTTCGACAGCGACACCAATGTGATCGAGGTGGCCATCCGGCGCTTGCGCGCGAAGATTGATGAGGGTCATGAGGTCAAGCTGATCCACACCGTACGTGGCATGGGTTACGTATTGGAAGCACCGGAGGAGCGCTGAATGTTTCGCTCCCTGTCACTGACGACCCGGCTCACCCTCTTCTTTACGTTGGCGGCTGGGGCTGTGGTGTTTGGATTGGCCTTGTTGGTCATCGCTGCATCCGAGCGGCATTTCATCGAGCTGGATCACATGGCGCTGCAGGACAAGCAGCACCTGATCGAGGATATTTTGGCGCGATCCAATTCGGCCGAGGACGCCAAGTGGCTGCTGCGTGAGGCATTGAGCCACCATCACGGGCTGTACGTCAGCGTCCATGATTCGAAAGGTGAAACGCTCTTCCAGTCCGAAGGATTTCGCCTCCCGCGCGAACTGTCACCGGCGGATGAAGGCAACGGCAACGACGCGCTGATCCATTGGGCCGACGAAGGGCAGGCGTTTCGCGGGATGCTTGTCCGGGTTATTCCAGCCTATGACGCAACGACGCGGCTGGACATCCTCGTTGCCATGGACACGGCGCATCACACACGGTTCATGCTGGAGTTGCGGCGCACCCTGATGACCTATGCCGTCGTGACGATCGTCATCTGTGGCTTGCTGAGCTGGTTTGCCGCGTACAAGGGGCTGGCGCCATTGCGTGCCATGAAATCCAGAGCCACCACGCTCACGAGCCAGCGGCTGCACCAGCGCATGCCCGTCGAGGCGGTACCCATCGAAATGGCCGATCTGGCTCACGAACTCAACAAGATGCTGGACCGGCTGGAAGACGCGTTCACGCGACTGTCGGAGTTCTCGTCGAATCTGGCGCATGAGCTGCGCACCCCCCTGAGCAACCTGCTGACCCAGACCCAGGTCGCGTTGGCTACCCGGCGGGATGCCGATACCTACCGGGAGATCCTGGCTTCCAATGCCGAGGAACTGCAGTGTCTGGGCCGCATGGTGTCCGATATGCTGTTCCTGGCCAAGGCCGAACGCGGGATGATGCTGCCGAACCGGGAACGTTTCTCGGCAGCCGAGGAAACGCACGCCCTGATCGAGTTCTATGAGGCGGTCGCCGAGGAGAAGGGCGTCAGACTGGCTCAGCGTGGTGAGGGCGAGATCGTCGGTGATCGCTTGATGTTCCGCCGTGCCCTGAGCAATCTGCTTTCGAACGCGCTGCGCCACACCCCGCCACATGGCGAGGTCACGATCGAGATCAGCCAGTCTTCCCAAGCCACCCGGGTGAGCGTCGAGAACACCGGCGAGGACATCGACCCGAGGGTACTGCCGCGCCTGTTCGATCGGTTTTACCGTGCTGACCCATCGCGGTCACATCCGGAAACCGACGGCGCAGGGCTGGGATTGGCGATTACCCGCGCCATTATGCAAACCCATGGAGGATCGATCAGCGTGACGTCCGCGCAGGGCAGGACCCGGTTCTGCCTGGAGTTCCCAGGCGGAACCTGATGAGGTGAAGCAGTTGGGGCGAGCCAGCCCAAGTGCCTTTGGTCTGTGCGCTTTCGCAGAGGCAATGGCCCCGATCGCTGTTGAACCGACCGGGCTGACGGCTCCCGATCACGGATCAGCGTGAACGCTACGAAGAGTTTGAGAGAACTCGAGGGCGTGATCATGCGCCGGGGCCCGGTGCCATGGAGCGGCTTTGCCGTCATGTACCGAGGTGGCCTTGCTCTTGGCGATCCACGTCCTGACCGAGATCATGACTCGGACATGCGCTTTGCAACCACCTGCGCGCGAAAACCTCGGCCGGCTCCGGACGGGCGAAGTAATACCCCTGTGCTTCGTCGCAACCCAATGCCAGCAAGTGTTCCGCCTGCGCTGCCTCTTCCACACCTTCGGCCAGGGTCTTGAGGCCGAGGCTCTTCGCCATGGCAACGATGGCGGACACAATGGCGAGATCGTTGCGATCGGTCAGCATGTCCCGCACGAACGAGATGTCGATCTTCAGTTTATGAACGGGAAATCGCTTGAGGTAAGCCAGTGAGGAATACCCGGTGCCGAAATCATCGATGGACAGCGCAAACCCGGCCGAGGTCAGGGCGCGCGTGACCCTCCATCACCGAGATCGCGGCAGCCGAGAGCATTGACCGGGGGCATGCAAGTCGGATCGCGCAACTGACCCGGCTTGCACCTGACATCGTCGAGGCGTGCGTGGTGGAAAAGGCAGTCGGGCTTGTGCTGGAGCGCCTGATCCGGCGAGCCTTGCCATTGGATTGGGCAGCGCAGCGTGAAATTCCAGGGCGGGAATTCAGTCGTTGATATTGCCGGGGCGGCATGTCCCGCGCTCGCTGCTTCAGGCACCGAGGCGCAGGATGCGCCGCGCACCGTTCAATACCAGCAGCGCGATGAGCGAGCCAATCACCAAATCGGGGTAACGCGATCCTGTCCAGGCGACCAACGCCCCGGCCGCGATCACCCCCAGGTTTGCCAGCACGTCGTTCGTGGAGAAAATCCAGCTTGCCTTCATGTGAGCGCCGCCTTTTCGATGACTGGAGATCAAGACAAGGCAGGTAACGTTTGCAATGAGCGCAACGAGCGCGATCCCCATCATGAGCGGTGGCTCGGGCTCGCTACCAAAGACGAAGCGGCGCAGCACCTCGGACATTGCGCCGAGCGCGAGCAACAGTTGCAGCCAGCCTGACAACCGCGCCGCCTTCAGCTGGTGCCCGGTATGACGGCCGACGGCGTAGAGCGCGAGCCCGTAGACGGCGGCATCCGCGAACATGTCCAGTGAGTCAGCCATGAGCCCCGTGGACTGCGCAATCCACCCGGTCGTCACTTCGACGACAAACATGGCGGCGTTGATGGCAAGCAACCATTTGAGAGCGCGAGACTCTTGCTCGGAGGACGGCTGGCTGTCGCTTTGCCCATCGACAGTGTGCGGGCCATTCGATTCAGTTGACGCAATGAGACGGGCGCCCAAGCCGAGACTTTCAAGCTTGCTTGCAATGGGTTCGACGGGGCCGTCGTGAAAAACACGCAACTCGCGCTTGCCAAGATCGAACTCGAGTGCGGCCAGCCCGCTCGTATTCTCGAGCGCGAGCCGGATCATGCGCTCCTCCGAAGGGCAGTCCATCTTCGGCACCGAGAACAGACTCATCCTTCCCGTCCCGGTCGGCGTGGCACCCGTCATGGACTCCGCCTTCCGCTCGGACGCACATCCGCAGGATTTCTGGCATTCATCAGTCATAGTCATTGGTCCTTGATTCTTCTCGTTCCTGATCCGGCGAGGCTCTTGCAGAAACCAGCAAGCATCCGGAGGGTATTTTGAGATTTAACACTCTATAGGGCACTTCGCATAACCCCATTTCCGAAGGCTGAACCGGCATGAGGGCGCTCGCGTCGTTCAGTTCGGGGTTCTCGGTGCCGCTCAGGCCCCGTCATCGCAGCCTTGGCGGGCGCCCGAGGCCCTGCAAAACTGCGTTTGCAGGCTCTGCGGGCGCACCTCTCCCTTCATCGCGCACACCCGCACGGGTCATGGCGCACCAGCCAGACCAGCCGCTTGGCGTTGTACGCCGCGCACTTCAGCAGGATCGCCAGTTCGTTTCTCGCCAGCGTCATCGCCCGCACGCACTTGCCGCCCAACTGCTCGAGGCCGGCGAACACATGTTCGCCTCTGGCGCGGACGCGGTTGATCGCCTTGTTGCGCGCGTCCAGTCGCACGCGCCGCTCCTGCCCGGGCTTGGCACGCCGCGCGATGCCGTCGCGCAGCCCGTGGGCCTGCAGCAACTGGCGGTTGGTCTGCGCGTCGTAGCCTCGGTCGGCCAGCAGCCGCGCGCCGGTGTTGGCGCGGTCCAGCACCTCCTTGAGCGTCTGGCCGTCGTCGGCGTTGGCCGGCGTGACCTTCGCCCGGCGGATCAGCTTGTAGCGCGCGTCCGCGTTGGCGTGCACCTTGTAGCCGTAGAAGCTCTTGCCGTGCTTCTTGGTCCAGCGCGCGTCGCGGTCGGTGTGCTGCAGCCGCTTGGCATTCCAGCCCTCGGGCCTGCGGCCTTCGTTGAGCGCTTCGCGCTCGTCCTTGTTCGCCTGGGTGAGCGGTGCCTGCACGATGCTGGCATCCACGATCTGCCCGCCGCGCGGGATGTAGCCGTGCTGCTGCAACTGCAGGCTCACCGCCTCGAAGATAGCGCGGCCGCCCAGACCGCCTTGGGCCAAGCGCTGCTTGAAACTCCACAGCGTGCGCGCATCGGGGATGTGCAGTGCTCCGTCCAGGCGGCAGAAGTGCTGGAAGCTCATGCGGTCCAGCACCTGGTACTCGCAGTCCTCGTCGCTGAGGTTGTACAGCGACTGGATGAACAGCAGCCGCACCATCACCTCGGTGGGGTACGGCGGGCGCCCGCCTTTGCTACGGTCAGCGCGAGGGCAGGCGGTGTCGACCCGGGCGGCAATGGCCGCGAAGTCGATCAGTTCGTCCATTGCTGCCAGGTTGGCGATGAAGCCGCCGAGCTTGGCTTGGCGCTGGTCCTGCACGAACAGGTCAGCGCCAGGCTGGTGACGCCACAAAGACGAGGGCTTGATGCGCGGGGTGATCATGGGCGACATCATGCCGGCTCACGGGCTGCAAGGGGGAGGGAGGTTTCGAGAAGTGCCCCAGTGGGCCATTGCGGTGACAACGCAGCATGCGAAGGCTTCTTCGGCCTGCTCAAGCGCGAGCGGGTCTACCGCATGACCTACCCGACGCTCGATGCCGCACGGGCCGATGTGTTCGAATACATCGAGCGGTTCCACAATCCGAGGATGCGACGAAGGGTCGCCAGGCAAGACCAGAAGTTCTCAACCCTTTTACAACCGTCCGTGATTTCGGGGTAGAACCCGTCTCGGGGTCATCCGATGCATGAATCGTTTGGGTGCCGCTAGCGATTGCCTGAATACGGCGTTCGTCTGCTGGGCGGACAATTCCGGTTGCCCGACCGTTATCAGTAACCTGCCATGCATAGAGCTTCAACGGTCGAGGGTAGTTATCGACGCTGCCGATGCAGCCTTGATAAGTGCTTCGGCTGTCTAACCGAATCGGTACTCCTGCCGCCTGCAAAGCAGCAAGGATTTGCGGGATTGCGGTCATGCAAGCTGTTCATCCAAGTGACAACAAGCTTATATTCTAGATTGTTGCCACCATAGCTTCACCCTTCCACGCCCCTCGCCTGGTGGGGCTGATCTCCGCCCCCAACCGGCTGCATGAGGCCCCCGAAGTCGACCAGGTCTGGGAGATCACGCAGCGGCCAAGAACGATGCGTCCGCCGCCCGTTGCGTTGTTGACCGAAATCACCTGCGCCCAGGACAATAATCGTCTTGACACGAGAAGAGCAACCTGATGGCTACTCCGCTACCTACTCAAGACATCCTCGGCGTCTTTAAAGCGCTCAAGGATGATATTCAGACGACGCTGCTTACGCCCCGCGGCCTTTCCATCAAGAGTTGTGGCACCAGGGCGCTGGCCCTGGGCGAGCCGACGAGCCAGACAACGGGGTTTTGGAGCAACCCGCAGGCTGTTACTAGCAAGCCTCCTCGGTGGATCGTTCAAGTCGAGGAGCAAGGAGATGGAACGTTTGCATCGAGGTTTGCAACTGATGCGACAGGTAATCCCTTTCCGATGGCCAAGACGATCGGCTACATCAACAATAGGGACGGTTCGTGCGCGGTGTGCGCGTTTCGCGTGCTGCCCGCACTCAAGTCTGCGGGGTCAGGAAGCTGGCAGTTTCCGCAAGGTTGGGAGTACCTTTTCGTCATTGCTTTCGCGCGACCACTTCCTGCCGGTACTTCCGGCGATGCGCTCAGCGACTTCAATCCGGCTGCGAGCACGATCGACTTCGGCGGCGGCGCAGCCAAGCGCAACTACCCCATCGCATTTCGGGCGCTTGTAATGGTACCCGGAGCAACTGCAGCCGTTGGCAGCGCGACCTATGACGTTGTCGGTCAATCAATCGCCGGTCTTGCTGGTGCCGATCTCTACGACGGCACGCAAGACGCTGAGAGAGACCGCCTCGTCGCCAACCTTTCGGCTGTGTTTGCCGCAGCGCCGTTGACGGGGCCGTTTTCTCTTCCCGAAGACACGTCTCTCGTCGGCATTGATTCGTCCATCTACCGGCAGATTGAGGCGGCCGTCAACTCCGGCAAGCGCCACATCATCTTCTATGGACCGCCAGGTACCGGCAAGACGACCCTGGCCGAGTACTTGGCTCGTGAGCTTTCCGAGCGCGACGACGGTGACGGCTCCTACCTAATGCTTACCGCATCCTCAGCATGGAGCGTGCAAGATCTTGTGGGTGGCTACCAGCCGTTAGGCGGAGGGGCAATCGGCTTCATCCCCGGCGCGATGCTGAGGAACTTCGACAAGCCCACCATCATCGATGAACTCAACCGCTGCCCGATTGACAAGGTTCTGGGTCCACTCTTCTCGATTCTCTCTGGGCAGTCGTCGGTGTTGCCATGTCGAGCGGACGCAGCAGATCCGACAAGTCCCTTTCACGTCGTCTTGCCTGAACCGCGCTCCGACATGGCACCGCACGAGCATGCCCCCGAACCGGCTTGGCGCCTGATCTGCACGCTCAACACCTACGACAAGACGCAACTGGGCCAGATCTCCTATGCGTTGAGCCGTCGCTTCGCGTGGATTAAGGTTGGAGCGCCGTCGGACCTTGAGGCTTTCACGGTAGAGATGTCTCGCCGACTGGGCCTTACCGTTCCCGACCCGATACCTGCGAATCCGGTTGCGGCAATGTGGCGGGCGGTCAACACCGCGCGCGAAATTGGCGGCGCGCCAATCGTAGATTTCTTGAAGACCCTGCGGGCCCTCGATCATGGCGTTGACGCGTTCGCCCCGCCGGCTGGCGCGGCGGCCGACGCGTTTCTCTCCGCGTTCCGCATGTGTATCTTGCCGCTCATGGACGGGCTGTCCCCACGAGAGGCATCTGATTTGGCAGTCAGCGTCGCAGCGGCTTGGGCTCTCGACGCTTCAAGAGCGGATCGACTGAGTATGGACTGCAGGGAGTTCTCTGCGTGACGCAACAGGAGCCGGCACTTGAGGCAACGTGCCTTCGAGGCCTCCTTCGATATCTCGGCTCCGGCCCCCGATCACAGTATCGTGGGCATGTTACCGGCTTGACTCGAGATGACGTCGACGCGCTCTTGATGTGGTGGGCGCTGTCAAAGCCAGTGGGTGCGCTGGCCTCCAGATGCGCCAGCAGACCTCGTGAGATTTCGCCGTCGTTCGAAGAGTTCCGAAGGGAGGTATCCGGCGAACTGCCTGGACCACCAGATGCAGCTGCGTCCGCACTGCTGCAAGCAGTCACATGTGATTCGGCCGCATTCATCGTCAATGAAGCGTCCGGGACTTGGCTGTCGGGACCGAATCGTGTGCTTGCCAAGACACTGGACAGTGCGCGAACGGCACTTCGGTCTGCGGCTCTTCATGCCCGAGGCGGGCTGTTTGAAGGACCGGCTCAAGAGCGGCTGAGCGTAATCGATGACGCACTACGGACAGCACCGCTTCGAGAGATCTTGAATTCGCCTGCGGGTCGCGCGAGGCTTAACGCTCACGACCGAAGGCAAGCCGCGAAAGCACGCGCACCTCTGTACCGCCTGGCATGGGACTGTGCTTCCACCGCGACGGCCATCGAGAACCTTGAGCCCGAAGCAATAGCAGCGCTACTCCAGTGTGAGTTGCTCCCGAGGTTGGAAACATGGCGCCTGTTCGAATTGGCTTGCCTGCTCGATGTGGCTGCCGCATTGTCGGCCGTTACCGGCGACTCCTGCCGACTCGATATGTCGTTCGCCACGACTCGACCTGCTGCGCGTATTGGAAACCTTCAAGTATGGTGGCAACGCGCGATTGCGGCGCGCTCACGCCCATATCTTGATGAAGGGGAGCGCAAGGCAGCGGATCTCGCAAGTTCACTCGGGGTCAATGCCGGTACCGCGCGCGCCGACCTTACGGTCGAACGAGACGGGCGCGTCCTCGGCATTGTCGAGTGCAAGTGGTTTGGCAACGAGGCGTCAGCGCCCGGAGCGATTCTGGAAGCATGTGGGCAGATCGTTGGCTATGCCCGCGACGCGGCCTGGCGCCAACACGAAAGTGCCGACGACCTTTTGACGCGAAGCGTGATCGCTCTGGCGCGCCGCGGCCCTGCTCCCTTGCGACTAGGCCACGGCCCGATCGGCTGTGTTGGTCTTGACGACCTTGGTGGAGACGCGCTTTACCCTTGGGCCAGCCTGATCGCCGCTGCTTGAATGGTCTCGCTGCTGCGACCTTGCGGCACCACCGTCAGCCACGAGCGGGACCTCGCGCTCATCAACCGCAGCCGCACACGGTGTGTGGATGACGTAAGACGATGGCTTACCAGCACTCAGGCAATCTTGCGTGCCCTGGAATCTGGACATTGCCCCTTCGAGGTAGGCTGCATTCATTTCGACGCAAGCCCATCGGCGGCCTAGCGCTTCTGCCACCGCCCCGGTGACGCAAGATCCTCCGAAGGGATCAAGAACAAAGTCACCCGGATCGGTCGTCATTCTGATGAAGTACTCGGGCAACGCCGCCGGAAACCTCGCAGGGTGAATGTCTAGACCCTTATCTCTGCAGTACTCCTGATACGCGCCTGTCGATTCGGTGTTTGCGATTGCCAGCAAATTTGGGGGAACCGAGCCTCCGTTATCCTTTCCGAACTTCTCCGAAATCACGTGCCCGGATGGACGTGTCTTGGCTTGATAGCCGTTCTTGATGAGCGACTTCATTGACTCGCTGTACGGCGCGAGAACTCGTCGGTTGCTGGCTTTAGGAAATGGGGTCTTGGAGAGCCACCAGACGCAGTTCACTGCGTCTTTCGGCCGAACGCGGCGGACGTTGACCCACTCGGCGGGCGTTGGAAGTTTGGCCGGGTTCCACCAATAGTGCTCCAGGGCAAGGTGAAAGCCGTATTCCTCGCAGAGCATGATCAAGAGTTCGAAGTGGTACAGGGAGCGTGTCGGCGTTCCCGGCTTCCAAGCCCCGCCGATGTCGATGACGAGACTCCCGTCATCCCGAAGAATCTTCCTGAAGCCCTCCGCGAAAGGTCGAAACCAGTCGCAGTAGGCGTGAGCGTCCTCATTCCCGTACGATTTTTTACGGACCAAGCCGAATGGAGGCGAGGTCATGATCAGATTGACGCTATTGGGTTCCCTTCGCTCCATCCAATCCAGCGAGTCACCGTTCCACATGCTTCCCAATGCGGTGCGGTGGTATTCGGTCAGTGGACGGGGAATACGCTTCACTTGCGCCTTTGGAGTTGCAGACTGGATGTCTGCACGTGCAAGTGCCCGCAGGTAGTCACTGATGGTCTTGTATCCCAGGGTCTTCACCCGTTCTTCTAGCGCCGCCTTCTCTGCAGCGCTCATACGTATCGACGTGGTCGTTTCTCTGGGTTCTGACACAGTTGGTCGAGCCATTCCTGACTCCTCGCGTTAATGTTGTTCAGCCAGGCCCGACGTAACACGAAACCCAGCCTTGTTTTCGTATTACATTATGCCTCGGCGCTCGGAGAAACGCAACGCCAATCAGGGGCTCCGCGGGGCGTTCGGCATTGGTCTGTCAACGAGCAGGCTACCCTCAGCATGTCGCCTTGCAACGAGCCCCGGCAACACCTTCCCGCCGCCGTA
>NZ_BCWK01000022.1:0-40991 GCF_001592165.1 Caldimonas taiwanensis NBRC 104434 | reverse complement strand
CGGTTCAAACGAGGATTCATGCGGGTTGCAGCCGAGTTTTTCTAACGGGCGGGCGCAAACAAGGCCACGTATTCATGCGGGTTTCCAGGCGCCCGTTAGAAGGTATTGGGCACACCTGAGCACCCCATGATTACGGCCTCCAGCTCCGCCACATACCCCCTGAGCTGCTGCCGCTCCGCCAGGGCCGCCCGGGCCTTGTCGTACACGCTGGCATCGGGCTTGAGGGTGTCGGTGGCCAGCACGGGCCGCTGCGGCACCTGGTCGGAGCGGATGCACGGCACAGGCACAGGCATCTCGACGCGCTGCGGCAGTCTGGTGCCGCAGCCGGCCAGGCCCATGGCCAGCACGACCCCCAGGATCCTCATGGCCGCACCTCGGTATCGATCAGTCGGCATGCTGCGGTGCATGCATCGAGATCGGGCGGCTGCGGCCGCGTGAGAATGCGCTCGGCCTCGGAGCGGTGACGCCGCGCCTCGGCTCGGGCGCGCTCCAGCGCCGCTGCGGCTTCGGCCACACGGCGGGCGCTCTCGTCCTTGATCGCCTGCACCCCCTTGGCCTGTTCGCGCAGCAGATCGCCCAGGGCCTGGGTGCGCAGCTCGGCGGCTTCGAGGCGCGGTGCGTAGTGCCAGCGGGCCATCAGCACACCGCCGGCCAGACCCAGCAACAGCAGTGCCAGGCCTGCGGCCATGCGAGCGGAGAGCCAGGCGGGCAGCGGCACCATCTCAGGCCACCCGGTGCAGGAACCAGCCATGCAAGAACGCCTCTTGGCTGGGCCGGCCCTCCGCGATCTCGATGTACCGCGCCCCCTGCTGGGCGTTGAGCGCGCGCAGCAGCACCACGTGGCCGTCCTTGCCACGATGCGCCAGGTACGCCTGAAGGGCCGCCAGCGTCATGCGCCCGATCGCGCCGTCCACCGCGATATCCGGGTAGATACGGCCCTCAAGGTTGAGCACGTTGAGCGCGCGCTGCAAGAAGCGCACGGCCACGCCGGTGCCCATGTTGACGCCGGTGTCGAGCAGCTCCTCGGCCACCGCTGCGCTCAAATCGTTGACCAAGTGGAACCGCGGCTGCGTCCAGTACCGCTCCAGGTAGATCTGCCGAGCCACGCTCTGCGGCATGTCCTGCATGCGGCCACCGTAACCGTAGGCCCGGGCGACCTGCTCGGTGATGCCCCAGTTCGTCGGCCCGCCACGGTCGGCCGGGTGATCGACGTAGCCGCCCTCACGGCGGATCAGTTCATCAATGTACTGCTCGACTTTCATGGTCTCGCCCCCTTGTAGGGTCTGAGCCGGAAAACCTCGTCGTGCATGCGCACGGCCTCCTCGATCTCCACCCGGATGCGCCGGCGCATGGCCTCGACGATGTGGCGCGGCAGGCCCCGCTCGGGCTCGTCCTCGACCATGCGCGAGCACACCGCAATGCGCAGGGCCACCGGGCGCGCCATGTCGATGTCGGGGTGGCGTGTCATGGCTGGCGGGAGCACACTGCCACCCGAGGCGTGGTGTCGAATGCACAGTAGACGGTTCGGCCCTCAATGAATGCCTGCCGGCGGCATGCGCAGGTCGATCCCACCTGCGCCGTGCCGTCCTGACGTGTCGTGCGCACCCCATCGGCCACGGCATAGGCCGGCCGGGTTGGTCGACCGGCATTGGCGGCAACCACGAAGACCGGATCGGCCGGCTTGTGATGGGCATGGTCCCAGTAGGCCTCGATGCGGAAAGCCGCCAGGGCATCGCTCAGAGGGGATGAGCTGGCCGCCAGCATCTCGCGGGCGAACCCGAGCGGGTCGTCGGCGGCCGACAGCGAGGTCGCGGCCTGCGCCATCTGTGCCACCCCCATCGTGCCCACCACGGTCTGCGGCGCCCAGTGCGTGGCCTTGTCGCACCACCAGACCAGCGCCGTCATGCCGTCGCGCTGCGAGACGTGCAGCGCCGTACCACTGCCCACCGGGCGGGGCAGGCAGTCGATTGTCTGAGCCGATGCCGCAACCCAGGCGAACAGCACAACGGGAATCATGCGCATGTGGCTCACCTCGACCTGGCCGCCAAGTCGGTGGCGCGGCGCCGCGGCGTCGTCGGCGATCGCAGGTGCTGCCATGCGACATGGACGATCCACACCGCCGCCCCGCCCATGGCCGAGACCAACGCGGGCTGAGGGTCGCCCGCGGCGCTCCAAACCAGAGAGATAGCGCGCGCCGCTGCGAAGCCGAGCAGCGCGGCGACGACCGTGCGCACCGACACCTCGCCGCGGGCCGCGCGCCGTAAGATCCATAGCGATGCCAACAGCACGATGGCGCTGCTGGCCAGCAGAATCACATCAAGCAGCACGGCCATCATCGCTTGCTCCTTTCGTTGCTGCGATTCGCCGCACGATGGCCCAGAGCAGCGGGCCGGCCTTGTGAATGAGCGCGGCAATCGCAAAGGCCAGCACCCAGCGCTCGATGAGCGCCAGCGGCGCCGTCCACGGCCAGGCGGGGGCGAGCTGCAGCACCAGGGCGCTGCCCACGATGCCGCTGAGCACACTCACGAGCACCAGCCCAGCCGTCGAGGCCGCCCAGCGCATGGACAGGGTGGTGTCCCGGCTGCGGTCGAGGTAGACGGCGACCAGGCTGCCCAGGAAGGCCCACAGGATCACCTCCTCTGGGGGGCGGCCCGCAGCGGCGGCCACAGTGGGCACCGCGGCGGCGGTGCCTGTGGCCAAGGTGGACGCCGCCGTCGTTGAAATGCCTGCCATCGGAAACCTCACACCGTCACGCCGGCACTCCAGCCGGTCGTCTTGTACACAGCAAGCCGGTCCTCGGCGGCGATGTAGCAGACCCAGCCGACCTGCGGGACGTGGTACTCCCAGGCCCCGCCAATGCGCACGGCGATCTGGTCGGTCCTGCCGGCCCACTCGCCGGTGGCACCGGCCGGCACGATGTAGCGCTCACCGTCCATGGGGCTGGCGGGTGGCGTGGTCACGGTGCGGCTCGTCACCGACAGGCCCACGACGGCGCCCAGGCGCTTGAGGTTGGCGTCCATGCCGGTATGCCAGCCGCTTTCGCCCAGCGTCCAGCCGTAGGTGAGTCCAAGATTCGGATCCGTGCTTGCCATCAGATACCTCCGTAATATTGACCGTAGCGCAGGCCGTAGCCGGCACGCTCGACAGTGCGCAGCTGCGCCTGCCAGCTGCTCAGCCCGTCGCGTTCGGCCTCGATCCCGATGGTGACGGTATCGCCGGCGCTGCCCGCATCTGCCGCAGCGCTGGCCACGTCCCAGGTCCAGGTGTTGCCGGTGAGGCCGCTTTGGGTGCGCACCAGCAGGCCGTCGCGATCACGCAGGCGCACGGTGTAGGTGGTGCCGGGCTCGGGACCGATGTCGCCCTCGTCTTGCTTGACCATGTAAGCGGTCTGCTGGATGCGGTCGCGGTGTGCCCAGGTGAGGGTCAAGTCACCGGCGACCACGGCAGGCTCGCGCTGGCCGTTGAGCCGCACTCGCCCCGGTGGATACGGCCGCGCCTGGCGGCCGCTGAGCACCAGCGGCTGGCCGTTGGCGGCCAGCACCGCATCCCCTTCGGCGCTGGCCGTGTGCGGGATGGCGGCGACGAAGACCGACTCGCCCGGCGCACGCTCTTGCGTCTCGGCGGCCAGCCACTCGCCCACGCCCACCAGCCGCGTGCTGGCCGGATGGGCTTGCGGCGTGGTGTCGAGCACCCCGCGGGCGAGATCGACCGTGCCCGCGGTGGGATCGAAGGCGAGGATGGCCACCGCCTCGCGGATCTGGCCTGCCGCATCGACCAGGTAGGCGTAGTCGCCGACCGCGAGGCGCTCGGGCTGGGCCAGGGCCGTCACCGGCACGGTGAGCGCATCGGCTTCGCTGGCCGGCAAGGCGGCATCGAGCGTCAGCAGCGGCGCGTAGTCCTCGCCCACCACGGCGGTGAGGTCGCTGCTGGATGCGCCGGTGGCCAGCTGCCAGTTCAACTGCCCCGGGCCGCCCGCACAGGCCAGGGCCCCCACGTAGGTGTCCGTGTCGGTGAGGTAATCCAGATCGGCCCGGCTCAGGCGTCGGGCCAGTTCCCAATACGGCACCTCCACCGCCAGCACCAGGGCGGGCGGCAGCGCGCCTTGAGGCGGCGCGTCGATGGGCGACGGCGGGGCGCTGAGCACGGACCAGCCCATGCCGAAGACGTCCTCGACCGCCTCGATGCGCCATTCGGCCGCGCCCAGCGCTCCGGTGTCGATGCCGGTGACGCGCACCACCATCCGCTCGATGCCCAGGCGCGGCCAGCGCATCAGGAACACGTCGCCCGGCAGGGGCGGCCGCTCGAAGGCGGCAGGGGCGACGGTCAGGCTCATGCGCGCCAGCGGCGAGCCCAGCGCCCGCAGGTCGCGCAAGGCCAAGCGCGCGGCCAGCGGCCCCCAGTTGACGCCGGGGTAGTCGCGCCGCTGGTTGATGACGCCACCTTGCAACTGGATCGCGGCGAGGTTTTGCACCGACACCGTGGCTTCCTTGCCCGTGGCCCAGTCGGTGTAGACCACGGTGATCTCGTTGGGGAGTTCCCCCCACTGCGCGCGCTCGAAGCGCTCGATGCGCACGATCTCGTCGGGGCCGATGCGCGGCAGACTGCCGGACGTGTAGTCGTCGCGCAGCAGCTTGAGTTCGAAGAGCCCCGTATAGGGATCGAGGTAGAGGATGCCACCGATGTGGTCGAGCACCTGGGCGATGAAGCTCTCGATGGGCTGCTGGCGCGTCCAGAGGAAGTTCAGCCCGAATTCCTCCTCCATGAGTTGCACGGCCGCATCTTCGAAGCTGGAGCCCAGGGCACTCATGGGGTAGCCCATGCCCCAGTGGGGATCGGTGAGGCACTGCACCAGGATGTGCGCCGGGTTCATTCCGACCAGGACCTCTACTGCGGCCTCATCATCCCAACCGCGTACCTGGGCGAGAGATGCCATCCACGGCGCATTGCCATGCCAGCCTTCCGTGAAGCGCCGCACCCGCACCGCCCAGGGCTTGAGGTAGGGATTGTTGGCGGCGAACAGGATCTTGCGCGCCACGATCGACAACACCCCGCGAAAGGCCGGGATGTTGGCCCCGAGCTGCCCCATCAGGTAGTCGTTGCGGGCCTGCGTGGCCGCGCCGGAAAGCACGTCGAGGTCGCCCACCACGCCGCCTTCGCGTTCGTCGCCGCCGAACAGCGTGGGCGCATCGAGGCGTACTCGCCCCAGGCCACCCACCGTGAGCACTGGCGCGCGGCTCGCATCGCCCCAGGCGGTGCGGTCACCGATCTGAATCTCCTGCACCGCATCCACCGGCCCCTGGCACAGCACCAGGTGCATCCCGGCGCGGTAGCGGTAGCCGACGGTCTGCTTCTTGCGGCGCCCGCCCATCAGCGCTGCTCCTCATGGCCTTGCCGGGCGACCTCGACCACGCGAGCCGCCATCGCATCGCCCGTGGCCAACAGGACGGACGCGGGCAGCCCCTGGGTGAGGAAGGCTCGGAAGTCCAGGCCCTGGCGCGCGAACCAGGTGCGCGTGCCGGGCACGCACAGACCCGCGGCGCGCACGTGGTCGATGGTGACGGTCACGTCCTCGTTCACTTCTTGCCGCCCTTCTTCTTGATCGGCTCGGCCTCCAGGTCGCCGTACCACACGACATTGGCCCCGCGCAGCAGCACCGCGCCGAAGACCACGGGAATCGGCCGGCCCTCTTCCGCGGTGGGCGCGTCGAGGTCGGACAGTTCGGCGGGTTTGGGCACGGGCGGTTTGGGGGCGAGCGCCGCCGACACCAGCGCCGCCACGACGATGACGACCAGGTACCACATGGGATGCTGCGCTCCTGTCAGAAGACACCCGTCGAGAACGGGTTCTTGATGGGGATGAAGGGGAAGCCGCCGTAGTTGTCGAGGTTGTTGAAGCGCGACTGGCAGGTTTGCATGCTGTGGTCGCACCCGGCCACCAGAAGCACCGGATCGCCCGGCTGCAAGTCGGCGGGATAGAGCAGCTCGACTTGCGGCGCTGACACGCGCACGATCATGTGGCGTGCGCCGGAGGCGGTTTCAAGCCAGCCGCCGGCAAGCGCCCCGTCCACGGCTGGCGGCATGGTGTCCAGGTAGACAAGGCGGTCGCTGACGTCCTCCACGATGGCCGATGCCGACACCGGCGAGGCGCCGCAGGCCTGGGAGTACAGCACGTGCGAGCACGAGCGGCTGTACAAGCGCCGCAGGCCAATGCGCTTCAGGCTCACCTGGGCGGGCTCGCAGCGGATGCGGGCGGCCTCGTCGGCCACCTCCACCCCGAGCACGCGGCCCATCCAGCGGACACCGCCCAGCATCCAGCTCGTACTCGATGGCGACGATCGGCTCGCCGTGCGCAACACGACGCTGGTGATCTCCCCGCGCGTGGCCGCTTGCAGCAGATGGCGCACGAGCGCGTGATCGGGCGGCAGCTTCAGATCGAGCGCTGCCTTGGCGGCTTCCGCGCCCAGGGCCAGCGCGTTGCGCTCGATCTGGCAGGGCTCAAAGGTGCTTCCGCCCATCTCCACGGTGACCTCGTGAGGCGTCAGGTGGAACTCTCCTACCCCGCCGGAAAAATCGTACAGCTCGACTTCGTGCATCGTTTGCCTCCTCAGGAGGGTGGCGGTTCTTCGCCGCCACCACCGCCGTAGTCTTCCTCATAGGTCATTCCGCGCTGCGGCGGCAAGACGCGCAGCGTCAAGGTGAGCTCGACCAGCGCAGGGGTGTGCCAGTTGAAGTCCACCGCGTCATGGTCGAGCCGGCAGCGCACGAGCCGCACGATGCGGCTGCCTGCGGGCACCGGCTGGGCCAGCCCGCTGCGCAGCACGAGGACGCCGCCTTGGTCGTGGTGGTACACACCGGTCAACACATGCTGACGGCTGCCGTCCGGGTGCAGAATCACGGCCCCGGCGGCCCGGTGCCAGTACGCCTGCGCGCCCGCGCCGCTGACGCGCAAATAGCCGTCGTCCACCCCGGCGGCCGCAGTAACGCGCAGCACCGGCGCCAGGCCATCGGGCGCCCAGCACTCGCCCACGCGGCCTTGCATCCGGTACAGACGGGCGCGCCAGTGCGTGATTTGCTCGCGGCCGCAGGCCAGGTAGCGGCGCTGCAGTGTCGTCGTGGGCCAAGGGTCGTCACGGCGGACCCATGGCTCGGCTGGCGAGCGGTCGATGAGCGTGAGCTCGCCACTGCCTGTCGCGCCAGGGTCGTCGCGCCAGTTCGCATCAGGCCACACAGGCAGCGCCTCCAGGATCGGATCGGCCGGCATGTCCTCCGGAAGCGGGGGCGCATCGAAGGCCACCCGGGCTGTCACCGTCCCGCCGGCCACACCCGGTCGCCACAGCGCCATCTCGCCGCCAGCATCGGCCACCCCCTGTACCAACGGCATGACGAGAGCTCCGGGGCGAAGCATCCGCGCCAGCGGCTCGGCCAGCCAAAAGCGGCTGTCCTGCACATCGGCCAGTGCCAGCACCTGCCAGTGCTCGCCATCGACGGCCAGGGCCCGACGCTGGCCGTCCCCGGTGTCCCAGAACAGGCCGCCATCGTCGAGCTGCGGCTGGTACTGCGCCGGCACGAAAGCGGCATCGGGGATGCCGGTGGCCTCGATCGCCATGGCGCCGGCCGGCGCGGCAGCGTCCAAGGCCACGGCATATTGCGGCAGCGGCCACCAGGTGAGCACGCCCAGGTGGTCGGCGATCCAGTCGGCCACCAGCGCATCATGGGCGCTGCCGTGCCCGACGTTGTAGCGCATGACGCGGCGCGGCGCGAACCGCCGCGCGCTGCGCAGCTCGCCGCCGCTGGCGGTGCGCACGACCGAGGAGCTCCACTCCAGCCGCTCCACCAGCGGGGAGGCCCAGTCGTGCCGGAAGGCGAAGACTGCGCGCTGCGCCTGCGGCCACGGCGCTTGCCCCAGCGCCTCGATGGCCGAGGTTCTGACGTCGGCGGCCGCCGTCTCGCGGCGCAGCACTTCCACCAGCAACGCGACCGTACTGCGCACGGGCTGCGGCAGCGATGCGGCCTCGACGTGCACAGCCACGGCATGGACCGGCGGCTGTCCCGGCGATGCGGCTGTCTCGGCGGTCACACCTGCGGCCTCAAGGCCGGCGGACGACGGCCGCGCCAGCGTCTCGGCGCCAACTTGAGCCACGGCACGGCCTGGAGAGGGCCGGGAGGCGGCCTCCGTCAGCTCGTGCGAGACCTGCCGCGTCACGCCGCCTCCACGCCGAACTCGGCCGCGTTGAGCGTGCCCTCCGTCCACTGCACGTTGCCGTTCGGGTTGAGCTCGAACATGGCGGTGTGCCAGGCGAGTTGCTCTTCCAGCACGATGTCGGCGCTGACGGCCGACTGCGCGCCGCTGATGACCAGACCGCGAACGCGGCCGTTGCCCGCATCCGTCTTGCGAGCAAGCATCGTCACCTGCACCCCATGCACCGCTGGCGAAGCCATCACCGGCAACGCGGCCATATCAAAGCTGTGCCGCATGCCCACGGTGGACGCCGTGATGGCGGTGGCGTCATCACCATCGCTGACGGCCTGCCACGCTTGAAGACCTGAGGGCAAGACCGACCACTGCGCCTGCGTGCCCTGGGCCTGGGCTTGCAACACGTCCACCCGCACGTCGCCCAGAAAGGTGTTGTTGATCGTCCCAGTGGTGTCGGCGATGTAGAGATCGTCCACGTCGATTGTCACGGCGGTCTCTTGGCCGGGAGGAGGCCCGAGAAACACGGTGATCAGACCGTTGGCACCATTCAGGGTATTGAGCGCGTATAGGGTGATGACGCTCACACCATTGAGGCGGACTTCGAACACGCCGGAGTAGTCGCTTTGCACCAGTCGCATCTCGATGTAGTGCCACCCACGCGCGGCGGCCGTGGCCACCGAGCGCGCCAGCGTCAAAAACCAATCTCCATTTCTGGACTGCAAGGCCCTGAGCCGCCCGTCCGCATCGATGCCCACGGCATGGGTCATGTTCGCTGCGGTGTCGCGCACGCCCATCAGAACGGGTAGCTCGCCCGTGTTGCTGAACGGCGCTACGCGCACGGCCGCGCCGACGATCAACGCCGAGCGGACGGACGGCAGGTTCTTGACGTAGCCGCCACCGGGCCCTGCCGGCAGTCGCAAGGCGTAGGAAGAGGGCCGCCGGCCGGGGATGCGCGTGGCCTGCGGCGAGAGATACGCCGCCTTGCCGCGGGCAAGCCACGGCTCGCCGAAGGAATCCAGCGCCTGCGGGTCGTAGTGGTCGAAGCCGTCGATGAAGAGCAAGGCCATGGTGTGGTCATCCTTGAAGCGCTGAGCGCACCGCGCGCGCGTTGCGCCCGATGATGTTGAGGATCACCCGCTCGCCAGCAGGCGTCTGCAGGTGGTCGTGGGTGACGCCTGGGTCGATGGCGTTGACGATGCGCACGGCGTTGTGGACCTGCGGCGCGGCAGGTGCCACCTGCATGGCAGGCACCAGGCCGCCGGCGGCAAAGGCCAGGCGCTGCCCGTCCCAGGCCGGCGGCGTGCGCAGACCGTTGATCGCATCCAGAAACGCCACGCCCACGCGCTGCACGGCGGCTGCGCGCACCACGTACTCGCCGGCCGACAGCCGCGCGGGGATGGAATCGCTGGTTGCAGTGCCGGGGCCGGTGACGTAGCCGCCGGCGGCGAACTTCTTGATGTTGCCCAAGAGCGCCATGACGGCGGCCACCATCGCCGCCATCGCCGCGATGGCCAGCCCCGGGCCGACCACGGGAATGGCGGCCTGCGAGGCGGCCGCGCCTGCGCCGGCCTCGGCCGCGTTGGCGCTGACCTTGGCCGCCGTCTCGGCCTGCTTGGTGGCCACCGACTGGGCGGCCGCCGCTTGTTCGAGGGCCGCTTCTTGCTGTACGAAGCCAAGCTTGACCGCGAGCATGCGCGCCTGCATCGCCACCCACTGCTGGAAGGGCTGGATCACCATCTGCTGCAGGAAGGCCTCGGCAATGCTGCGGAAGATGTTGGCGAGCGCCTCGCGCAGGGATTGCGCGCCGCTGACGATCCCCTGCACCGCCTGGCCGAAGCCCTCGCCGATGCGGTTCCACACCGGCGCGAGTTCGTCGGTCACGAGCCGCGTGCGCTCCAGCTCGTTGCGGAAGGCCGCCACGCGGATGACCGCCTCCGGGCCGATGGCCTGCGCGGCCTGCTGCATCGCGGGCAAGAGACGCTGCATCTCGGCCGCCGACTGCTGCTGCAAGGCCACGATCTGCTGCCGGGCCTGGGCTTCGGTGAGCAGCCCCGCTTGGCTCTGGGTCTGGATGGCCTCCTGGGCATTGCGCAGCCGCTCGGTGACGAGCCGCCATTGGACTTCGAGCGCCGCCAGATTGGCCTGCGCGGCTTTCACATCGATCAGCCGGTCGATCAGCGAGGTGCCCGCGGCGTCGTTCTCGGCCGCCAGGCGTGCGCGCAAGTCGCGGTAGCTGCGCTCGATCGCGGCACGCCGGTCTTGCGCCGTGTCGGTGCCGGTGAGCTGGGCGAGTTCCTCGCGCGCGGCTTGTAGCGCATCGGCCAGTTCGCGCTCGGCCTGCGCGGCCTTGCGGGCATTGGCCTGCTCGATGTCGGCGCGCTTGTTGTTGAGCGTGATGAGCTCCGCTTCGAGCCTGGCCGCCTCGCCCTTGGCGCGAATGCGCTCTGCCTCCGTCTTGCCAGAGGACGCCAGCCGCTGCTGCTCGGCCAGCATCTGCCGCGTCCTGGCGATCTCGGCGTCGATCTCGCTCGTTTCGATCGCCGTCTTGGCGGCGTAGAAGTCCCGGATCGAAATCAGCCGATCCTCGAGCGCCGCTTCATAAGCGGCCTGGGCGCGCGCAAGGCCGCTTTTGAGGAGGGCGAGCTCGGCCTCGGCGGCGTCCTTGGCAGCAGTGAACCTCGCCGCGGCCGTATCCTCTGTGAACTTCGCGCGGATGGCCGCCTCGGCGCGCTTGAACTCCTGACTCATTTCGCTGATGCCCGCGGCCTTGGCCTTCTCGCGCAGCGCCGCCAGCGCGTCCTCGAGCTGCCGGGATTTGTCGCGGAACTGCTTGAGGTAGTCATCCCATTGTCTGCGCATCAGCTCGCGGCCAAACTCCGACGGCGCACCGGGCGGCGCCGTCTCGGAATTTGGCTTGGCGGTCAGTCGCGCGAGGGTTTGCTCGTCGGCGGCGATACTGGCCCGGGCCGCCTCCGGCTTGATGAGCCCGGCCGCGGCGGCTCGTTTCGTCTCCTCGATGCGGCGCTTGAGCCGGGCAACGGCGGCCTCCACATCCATGACTCGCTTTTTGTCTTCGCCGGAGGCGGTGTCTTCCGGCAGGAGCGAGGCGGCGCCCAAGCCCCCTGCCACCGCGCCGATGCCCGCGCCGATTGCCGCACCCTTGGGGCCAAACAGCCGGCCTGCTCCTGCGCCGAGCCGTGCTCCCGTCAGCACGCCACCCAGCACAACGAGCTTGTCGCCATGCTCGACCACAAAACGCGTAAGCTGCCCGATCAAGGCGCCGAACTCGCGCACCGACTGGCGAAAGCCCTGATCCTGGAAGGCGGCGGTCAACTGCCTGGCGGCATCGACCAGCGCCTCCATGAAGCCAGAGCGGGCGAATTCCAGCTTGAGCTCGAGTAGCGCGTTCTCCAGCCGGGCGAAGGCCGCGCGTGCCGTGTTGCTGGCATCCGCCACGCCCTGGCCGAATTCCTGCCGCAGTTGCCGCGCAAAAGCCGGCAGGAAACGGTCGGCAGGAATCATGCCGCGCTCGAGCAGGTCAGAAAACGCCTGCGTCGTGATGCCCAGCGAGCGCGCCGCGATTTGCATGGCGCCATAGAGCCGTTCGCCCAGTTGCTGGCGAAGCTCCTCGCTCGAGACCGTGCCTTTGCTGATCATCTGCTGCACAGCGAAGAGCGCGCCCTGTAGCTGATCCTGCGAAAGCCCAAGCACGGTGGAGGCTTCGGCGAGCGCCGTGAACACTTCGCGTGCCTGCTGGCCCTCCAGCGCCGTGCCGCGCGCCGCGGCGGCGAAGGACAGCCAGGCGCGCGCCAGCGTCTCCAGCGGCACGCCCAGGCGCTCGGATTCGGCTCGCAGTTGAGCCAACTCGCTGGAGGCGGCCGCTGCCGAGCCGAAGACGGTACGCATGGCCGCCTCCAGCGACTCGAACTCGGCGGCCGTGCGGGCGATGCCGCCCACCATACCGGCGCCCTGGAGCAGCCCGCCAATGGCCAAGGCAAGCGCCTGGATGCGCCCGAGCTGGCGCGATATAGAGTCCATGCCATCGCCAAGACGCTGCCGGACGTTGCGGCTCGAGTCGGCGAGCCGGTCCACCTCGCGCCGCAGGCCCACCAAGGAGGAACCCACACGCGCGATTTTCTGCGCAGCACCTTCCTCGGAAAGCAGGATGCGCAGCTTGACGGAAAGATCGCCGGCAGCCATCATGTCACTCCATGAAAGACGCGCTCGTCACCGCCTTTTGGGGCATCGTGCTGGCCATCATCTGGATGCTGGCCGGCAACGCCTGGGCGGGCACGCTGTTGGGCGTGCTTGTTGCGCTGTGGATCGTGCTGGCCATTGCCACGGTCATCAGCTTTTTTGACTCACATCCCTGACCCATTCCTTCCATCCCTTCTCATCCGCCTGCGCCGCGCGGAAGGCTGTGGCCGCGCGCAGGAGCCGCTCCCGGTCGAGCCTGGCCGCTGCCTCGGCGAAATCCCGCGCCTGCGTCCAGGGCATCGCCATCACGTCGCGGTAGCCGAATCCTGCGCCGACGAGCCGGGCGACCCACTCGTGCCACCAGAGGCGATGCGGCTGAGCCGCTCGGCGGCGGCCGTCACCTGCGGCAGCACGCGGCGGACGAAAAAATCGCCGTTGACCTCCAGCACGCGGGCGACGAGATCGGCCAGCACGTCGGGCGTCTGATCCTCCAGCCAGGCACGGTCCACGCCGGCGCCAATGGCCGTGGCCTCGATCAGCGCCTCAGCATGGCGGATCAACGCGCCGGCGATGTCCCCGGCCGCCAGGTCCGCAGCGATGGGCTCCACCGCGCGCAAAAAGCGCGGCAGGTCGCGCACCTTGATCGGCTCGATGCAGATGCCGCGCGGGTCGAAATTGCTCATGCGCGCGTCCTCACACCGTGGCTTGGATCACCCGGCCGAACAGGCCCAGCGGCCCCGTGTCGCTCTTGGTCACGTCGGCCAGCACGCGGCCCGAGAGCTCGAACTTCTGAAGCTCATCGCCGATGAGCGAGAAGTCCTTGCTCGGGTTGAGCGCCACGCGGTACAGGTCCACGATCACGCGGCGGTTGCTGTCGGCGGTGTTCAGCCCGTCGAAGCGCAGCCACACCTCGGGCTGGCCGGACTTGAACATCGCCAGACTGCGGGCCGCGCCGTGGGAATAGTCCACCCGGAAGGGCTGGGTGAACCCCGTCACGTTCAACAGCTCGATCGCGCCTTGCTCGGCGTGCACCCGGTAGTGGGTGCCCTCGGTGAGCGTGGCCGGCGTAGTGGCCGAATCGCGCACCGTCACCGAGGACACGAACTGGTGGGCCAGCAGGTAGATGCCGCCAGCCACCGCGCCGGAGGGCAGCGCCTCGCTGGTGACGGTGCCGGAGCTCACCGCGCTGGTCTGCCCGTACAGCGTGAGCTCCAGGTTCTCGATGCTAAAGTCCTCCACCGCGCAGGAAAACTCCCCGTCCTTGCCCTTGATGAGTTGCAAGTCGGTCAGACGCTGGCCGGAGTAGCTCTCCTTGTGCTCGATCGTCTCGACGTTGAGCGAGACCTTGAGCTCGGGCACATTGCCCAGCCAGCGCATGGCCTGCGGGTTGCCATTGGCGTCACGCGCGCCCACATAGACGCGGCCTTGTCCAGAAAAGTACGGCATCGTTCACTCTCCTTTGCGGGTGGTGTTCTTGGGTTTGGCAGGCCGCTGTGGTGCATCGGCCCGGCCGTCTTGGGTTTGGAGCGCCTTGGCCGCGCCCAGGCCGATCAGCCACCGCGCCTGCTCATCCGGCAGATCGAGCACCTGGCCGCTCGGGTAGCGCCGCCCGGCGTGGGTGTGGTCGGCCAGCAGCTCGACTTTCATGCGTCGCCCCTTCGTTGCACGGCCATGGCCGCCTCGAAGGCCAGCGGGTACAGCAAGATGCCGTCTTGGTACACCGGCGCCGGCGGCGTCACCGGCTGCAAGGCTTGCACGCCCACCCGCGGCTGCCAGCCCATGAGCGCGCGCAGGCACTCCATCACCAAGGGCCCGGCGTCTGCACGGGAGCGCTCGCCGCTGGCGGCCTGCGCGAAGGCGCGCACGACCACGATGACCAGCCAGCGCGCGGCGATGCGGGCGGCCGCCCCGTGGGAGGTGACCTCCAGCACGCGGTAGCCGTCGTTGACCACGAAAGCCGCCGGCAGCTTCTTGCCGCCCACATCGTCGATGCCCAGCGCCGCCGCGCTGTGCACGCCCACCAGGTCGGGCACCGTGGCCACAAGCCGTTGCCGGATGAGCGCTTCGACCTCGAGCATCACAGCGCCTCCTGCAGGTGGCGCTGAGCGATGTCCATGATCGCCTGCGCCCATGAAGCGGGCAGGTCGGCGCGTCCATCGCGCACTGGGAAGAATGCGCGGGCGGGCACCCGTGAGCGGCCGCCGCCGAACTGATGGACGGCCGCATAGGCCATGCGCGAACCCACGGTCACCTGGTCGGGGCTCACGCTTTGCACCTCGATGCTCGAGCGCAGCGCACCGGTGTCTTGCAGCAAGCGCATCGCGCCGAACAGCGCACGCTGATAGCGCTTGGTGCCGGTTTTGCCCCCTGCCGCGCGGCGCGCGCGCGCTCGCCGGGTGGATTGCGCATGCGGCTGCCAGGGCTTGCCCCAGGGGTCGGCCTCGCGCTCGAAGGTGCCGACGATGCGCGTGACCAGCTCCTGCCCGATGTCGGACAAGACGGGCCGCAGATCGTCCACGCGCTCGCTCAGGCGCGACAGCGCTGCGCGGACCTGCTGGTCATCGATGGTCACATCGATCATGGCAGCATCCTTGCCAGCGCCGCATCGGTGAGCAGCCGCGGCGGCGCCCAGGCCGCGGCACCGCCAGGGACAGCAGCATCCACCGCGTCTTGGAACAAGGCGATGCGTCCTGCGGCGATGTCGCGCAGCTGCACCAGCGCATCCTTGTAGGCCACATAGACCATGCTGCTCTCGGTCACGCCGGGACCGCGCCGCCACAAGTTGTAGTGCGCGACGATCGCCACCAGCCGCTTGAGCGTCTCGGGGGCGGGGTCGGGCAGCGGCGCGGTGGTGGCCGCGCGCACATAGCCCATCACTTCGGCCTCAGCGTCGGCCAGCGCGGCCTGCACCCGAGCGGCGTTGACTTCCCCGAGGTTTTCGAGGTCGGTGAGCTGCTCCACCGCCTCGGCGCCCAGGCGCGTCTCCAGCTCGGCGCGCGTGAGGATGGGCATGACGCATCACCCCTTCTTGCGGCTGGGCTTGGCCGGCGCGGCTTCGGGCTGGGCCTCGCCCTCAGCGGCCGGCGCGGCTTCCGGCTGGGCCTGAGCGATACCGCCGGCCACCCAGTCCTCGGCCAGTGCCTGCGGGAGATCACACTCGACCCCCGCATTGAGCGTCTGGCCGCCCAGCTGTACGGTCTGGATGATGCGCACGCGCATGATCGCCACCATCAGGTATTGGTCAGACGCACCAGCACCGCGGGCTGGTGGCACAGCGGCAGGCTGTTGCACTGCGAGTGCAGCACAATGCCGCGGCCGCCTTCGCGCTCCCACTGCTTCATGTAGAAGGGCAGGCCCACGGTGTTGACCGTCTCGTTGAAGTCGGCCGGCGCAAAGTAGGTGGCGAAGGTGTCCACCGTGCCCACCGGGAAGGCGTGGCCCTGGTTGGCGGCGATCAGCCGGTTGCCAGAGACCGTGGCGCGGTACTCGACGAAGGTGATGCCGCCGAACGGGAACCCGGCGCGCATGTCCTGCCCGAGCCGCGCCGCGGCCTCGCTGTGGAACTTGTAGGCGTCCTGCACCTTCGGATGCTCCACCAAGGCGCTGTAGAACTCGGGTGAGACCAGCGCGGTCACGCCCGTCATCGTGTCGCCCTTGAGGTTGTCCTCGATCTGGTTGATGACCTGCGCGCACTTGCTCAGCACGCTGGTGGACGCATTGCCCAGCTCGAAGTTCACCGAGACCTGGGTCACGCCGAATGCCTGGAACAGGTCGGCGATCACTGAGCCGTCACCGTTGGTCACCTGCCCCTTGAGCGCGCCCATGCGCTTCCACTCCAGCGTGATGTCGTGCTTGGCGCGCATGCGCTGCAGGCGGCGGGCCACTTCGGAAGCCACCGTGTTCAGGCCCTCGATGCCGAAGCCGCGCACGTCCTGAATGTCGCCCGGCAGGATCGTGTCCTCGTGCACCGTCTGCTTGATCGCAAAGGCCACCGTGCGGCGGTTGATCTTGCTGGCCGTGGTGCCCTCGCCGCCCCACTCGTGCGAGGGCAGCACCGCGAGCGTGCCGGAAGCCTCTTCGATGATCACCGAGCGCGAAGGCACGCCGCGCGTAGGAAAGAGGTTCATCTGGCCGATGCGCCCCCACTGCACGGGGAACGCATTGATGGCCGCCGTCAGCTCGGCATTGGTGAAGTCGTTGATCAGCATGGCGATGGCTCCTTACACCGTCTTGCGCGCCAGGATGCCCAGCGCCTTCAGTTGCGCGATGGCGGCGTCTTTCTGCGCGTTGGTGGGGCTGCCGCCCCACACGAGGTTGTCGCGCTCCACCACGATCGCGTGGCGGGCGACGATCACGCCCGGGCGCGCGGCAGCGGTCGCATCCACAGCGGCCAGCAGCACGCCCACGGCGTTTTGCGTGCCGTCAGAGGCCCCGGGCGTGAACGCGGCGATATGGCCGCTGGCGGTGATGCGCCCCACCACCTGACCGGCGGCGAGGTTCTGGCCGCTGGCCACGGTCACGTCCTCGCGGCTGTAGCCCTGCGGCGCTTCGTACTTGAGGAACTGGCCCTCGGTGGCTTGCATGGTTGGCATGACGGCCTCTCCTTACGCGGTGATCTGCTTGACGGCGCTCATGAGCGCATCCAGCCGCGCGCGCGCGTCATCCTGCGGCGCCCCGCCCTGGCCGGCCTTGCTCAGGCTGTGCGCCGAGAACAGCGCCGCATCCCGCGCGGGCTTGGCCACCGCCTTGAGGTCGGCTGCGAAGGCGGCGAAAGCCGCATCGCTCATGCCCAGGTAGGGCTGCACGTCCTGCGGCACGTCCCGGCCCACAGCCTCGAACACGGCGGCGAGGTCTGCCTTTCGCCGCTCGATGCGCGCGGCTTCGATCTGCGCTTCCAGCTCCGCAATGCGGGCCTGGAGCGCCTCCACGGTCGGCTTGTCATCACTCATGGGAGCGTTCTCCTTGCGGGGGGTGGGGGCGGCGGCAGCGAAGGCGTGTGCCTCGGTGTGGGGGTCAGCGCCCACCGCCACGAAAGAAACCTCACGCACGACGGCGTTTTCGAAGAGGGCAGCCACCTTGAGCGAGCGGCCGTTGACGGTGACCGGCTCGGTCAGCTCGCGCACATTGGCGTGCATGCCCACCGAAAGCTGAACCGGATGGCCTTCGGCGAACAAGGCCGCGACCTTGCGGCCCGCCTCGGTCGCTTGAGAAATCTCGCCCTCGACGGCCAGGAAGGGCAGGCCTTCGGCATCGGTAGCCTTGAAGATGCGCCCGCGGCCCGCGATGGCGTCGATGCGCTGGTCGTGGTCGACCAGGATGGGCAGCGCCTCGCCTTGAGCGTTCTGCAGGGTGGCCAGGTCAATGGCCACATCACCCATCCAGCCATAGTGCGGGATCACCCCGCCGGAGTACGCCACGCCGGAGAACCGGCGCGGCGCATCGGGCTGGGCCCGGGCGGCAAACGTGATCGAGAGGGCCTGAGGCTGCATGCGCGCATGGTGGCGATGCGCTCAGGCTGAGGCGGCGGGAACGGGTTCACGCCTGGCGATGGGAGCCTCCACCCACCGAACCCAAGTCGCCCTCCGGGCCACGAACCCAGGCGTGCGGGCGCGCTGGGTTTTTACCTTATGCGCCGGGCTGGGGCGCCATCCGATCTGCAGCGCTATAATCGGCCATGTAACAAGGCGTCTTTACGCGGGCGGATTAACGTCATTCGAGTGACGTCTTGGGGTGAGGGTTACCGCCGGCCCTCATCACATCTCCACCCACCGAACCCAAGCTGTCCTCCGCAAAAGTTCGTCCCGTTTGTTGTACAGGTCTTGTGTAGTCGCATTCACGCTATACTGTGGATGTCTGTCGGGGGCGACGTTTCCGCAAACGAACCAGACCCGGCCACGAACCCAGGCGTGCGGACGCGCTGGGTTTTTTACCTTCTGCGCCAGATGGGCACGCCCTCTGAGACATAACCGGCCCACTGCTTCGCGTCTGGCGCGAATGCCGACCACCCATCCCAGGCCTGGCCTGTCCAACGGTAGGCCAGCTTGACGAAGATCTCGCGCCCGCGCACCCGATAGGCGCCCAGCACGGCCAGCTCCGGCAGCGCATGATCGCGTTCGATCAGCTGCACGGTCGCCGGGTCCATGAGCGCATCGGCCATCAACAGAACGTAGCGCGCGCGCTCGTTCTTGCCGATCTTCCATGAGCCGTTCTGCTTCAGAAACAAGCCGCGGTCGGCTTGCAGATCGATCCCGGTGATGTCCATCCAGGTCGCGCGCCGGCGCTCGAAGCGCTCGACGAACAGATCGAACAGCTCGTCCTGCTTGAAGCGCTGCGGCTCGATGATCTCGCCGGCTGGCGCGGGCTTGGGCGGCGGCAATGGCGAGGCCTGATGTTCGGCGGCAAGCGCCCGCATGAGGGCCTGTGTTGCCGCGGGGATGCACTGGATCGCCTGGCCCTTGAGCTTGCCGCGCGCGAACGCATGCTGCGCGTCGCACACCGCCAGCCGCTCGCGCACAAGCCGGCCCAGCGTCAGCCCCCACCCCGCCGGCTTCGCCCCCCATCCCGCATCGGCGGCCCCCTCTGCCGGCGGCTGTTGCGTCACCCCGCCACGCGCGCGGGCCTGCTCGGCGCTCAGGCTCACCAGCCGGCACCGGCAGCGGTGCCCCAGGGGTGGCGAATGCGTGGCCCAGAACGCATCGTCCACCGGCCGGATCACGCCATCGAGCGCCAGATGCGAGGGCCGCACGCGGCTGTCGTTGATCGCGTCGAACATCAGGAACGGTCGCGTGACCTTGGTCTGCTCGATGTGCCGCCAGTGCCCGGCGTTGTAGGCCGTCTGCACGGCGTTGCGGTAGATCGTCTCCAGCCGGTGCCGGGGCAGGCGCCAGTCCTGCGTCTTGGCCCACTGCTGGAAGCTGGCCAGCGTGCCGCCCTCGGCGATGTGGCGCGCCAGCGCGTCGGCCGCGGCCTGCACCTGATCGAGCCGAGCCAGGCCCGAGATCGTGAAGGCCAGTGCGCGCTTTTCGGCGCTCAGGCGGTAGAAGCCCTCGGGCAGCAGCACGCGCTGGCGTCGGGCCTCGGCGATCTGTGCGGACGCCGGGGCGTCGAAAGGGATGGTCACAGCCATAGCAGTTCCTCGTCGCGCTTGCGGCGCGTGCGGCGGCGGCGCGCGGTGTCGTAGCCAAAGCCGAAGGTGCCTCCTGGCCACTGGGCGGCGCGCTCGGCCAGCAGATGCTCGGCAGCCGAACCTGTCAGCAATCCTGAATAGTTGACCAGCGCCGCGCCCGTGGTGGCGCCTGCGCCGATCCGGGCCAGCAGGGCGGCGGCCGTGCCGTCCTGGCCGGCCAGCGCGCGCAGACGCTCACCCGTCGTCATGGCAGCGTCCTGGCCCAGATGGCGTGCACCGCGCGGGCGAGCTCCGCGGCCGACAGCGTCCCCGGCCCGGGCACGTAGGGCGGCGGGCTGGCCGGCAGCGGCAGCGGCTGCGCCCACACTGCGGCGGCCAAGGCCTCGATGGCCGCCAGCGACAGGCCCGGATCGCTCACCACACCCTCGGCCGAGCACAGCGCCTCACCCAGCACGCCATCGCCACCCTGGGCGCGGACGGCCAGCCGGGCACCAGCTGCGCAGGACGCGCCCGAAAGCTGCCCGGCGCTCATCTGCGCGGCCAGCCTCAAGGCAGCCTCGCCATCGGACACGGCGGGCGCCAGCGCCGCGCCGCCCTGGGCCCGCAGGCTCAGGCGGCCGAAGGCAGCCGCCAGCGCATCCTCCAAAGAGGCCACGCCCTGGCCCGTGACGCCCGCCGCGCCGGCGGCCGCGGCCTGCACGGGCTCGAGCGCCCCGGCCAGCGTGGCGGCCAGCTGCACGCGCCCAAGGGCAGCGAGCGCCGCGGCTCCAAGCGTGCCCGCCCCATCGCCGCCGATGGGCAGCGAACCCGAAGCGCCTGCCGAGGCCTCCTGCAGCACACCGGCGAGCTGCCCGCGCACAGCCAGCGTCCCCAACCCCGAGGCCGTGGCGGCCGACAGCGTGACGGACGCCTGCCCGCGCACAGCCAGGGCCGCAGTGCTGGACAGCGCGGCGGGATCGAGCACCGAAGCCCCCAGCGCGCCATGCAGATCTAGCGCTGCCGCGGCCGAGGTCCAGGCCTGCCCCAGCGTGGCCGACAACGAGCCGCTGAGGGCCGAGGCCTGCAGCTCGCCGGCGGCCGCCAGCGTGGCCTGGCCCAGCGCCGCAGCGCCCGTGGCCCGGAGGGACAAGCTCGCGCCGGCCGAGGCCGTGAGCATGGCCAGCCCCATGCCGCCCTGGGCCCGGATCGATAGCGCCGCGCTCGCCGAGGCTGACGCGCCCGTCAGCGTCGATGACAAGCCGCCCTGGATGGGGCCGCCGCCGGCAGCCGCCCCTTCGTACAGCACCCCGAACAGCGCCTTCGTGGCTGACGCAGAAAGAGTGAACGACAGCGAGGCATCGCCGGAAGAAGTGTTGTTGCGCCAGATGCCGAACTCGTAGACCGGCGGCGCGTAGGGCTCGATGACACTGGCTCCGCCATCGGGCGTCACGGTGTAGCCACCGGCGGTGCGCACCGCGCCCAGCGAAACGGACCGGGCTTGAGCGGCCGTCAAGCCGATGGTCCCGCCTGCACCGGCCACCAGGCTGGCGGAGAACGTATCGGCCGGCGGCGCGTCCGCAAGGCCGCTGATCTCGAAGGCGTAGATGTTGGCGGCATGCGAGACACCGCCGACAAAGCCGACCCCGACGGTCTGCACTGCGTTGGTGACGGCCTGAGCGCGATAGACATAGACCGTGTAGTCGTCACCGTAGCCGTGCCGTTCGGGTCCGAGCGTGGCATCCAGCGTGTAGGTGTTGCCCTGGTCGTCCGAGCAGCCGGCCGGCGGCGCGTTGTAGGTGGTGGCGTTGTCGAACAGCACGACGATGCTGTTTCCCGGCGTCACCGGCGCCGGGAAGGTCGCGCTGATGATGCTGCCATAGACGGCCGCGCCGGCTGTCTGGACGATGGACGGGCCGCTGGGCGGCGGGGGCGGCTCGCCGAAGAACCAGCGCCCCCAGACGGCGGCCTCGGCAGCGTCGCGGTCGCCCCAAGCGATGCGGCTTCGCAGCAGCAGGCTGTCTTTGACCCGGCGAGCCGCCAGCCAGCCGCGCAGGGTGCGGCCCGTCGTCATGGCTTACCCCTGCGCGAAAACGACCTGGCCGACGATGTTGCTTGCCGTCGTCGCAGACGGGATGAACAGCAGGAAAGGCACACTGCCGTCGTACAGGCGCGGCATGCCCGAGGTGATCGCATCGATGGCCGATGGCACGTGGGCGGCGGTCAGCTCCAGCCGTGCGATCTCCCGGTAGGCCACCAGCGAGGCCGCCCCCGAGGTCCACGAGGCCGACAGACTGAAGCTCTGCACCGAGCGCACGCCGGTGTCTCCCGCGGCCAGGCCCAGCGGGTAGAACGCCCCGATGGGCGACGAAGCCACACCGTTGAGCACCCCCGTGCCGGTTCGACCGGCCGCGCCCTGACTGTTGGTGTAGCTCATCGAGAAGGCGGGCGTGCCCGAGCCCGTGGCGCTGGTCACCTCCAGGCCGATGAGCACCCGCTCGCCGTCCGTCGCGCCGTTGGCGTCGCGCGCGGGCCAGGCCACGCTGTTGATGGTCTGCGCGGCGGTCGAGGTCAGCGACAGCCCCGAGTTGTGCCACAGCCGGTCGCACAGTACCAGCGACCCGGCGATGGTGGCCTGCGCAGACAAGCGCGCCAGGTGCACGTTGCGTCCGGAGACGGCGGCCGGGAACGGCAGCTGCCCGGCGTAGCTGGTGAGCGCCGCGCCGGCCAGGCCCGGCGTGGGGGCCACCGCCGCCCCGGGCGAGCCCGCCAGGTAGAACAGGCTGTGAGGCCGCCCCGCCACCAGCGTCGGCGTGGCCGCCTTGGCAATGGTGGCCGGCGGCAGCATCGCCGCGATGAGCTGATCCAGCGTGGTGATGGCCATGGCGCAGACTCAGGCGTTGCCGTCGGTGAGCGTGAAGCTCGTGACGGTGAAGCTCTGGCCGACGGCGAAGTTCACGTTGTCCACCTGGAGATCCCCGCCGCCGCCGGTGGCCGTGACGGTGCCCTGCAGGTGGCAGGTGGTGCCGCTGGCGTCATAGATGCGGAAGTGTCCAGCCGTGCCGGAGGCATCAGCAGACGTATCCTGCCAGGTGCCGGACATGCTCTTGCTGCCGGAGGCTGCAGCCGCCATCCAGTCGGCGGGCAGGTCGAGGGTTGCCAGCACCGTGCCCGAGTCGGCGGTGGCGCAAGACGCCGGCGCCGCGCCGGTGCGGATGCGCATGATGGGCGAGGCGCCGATGGCCGTCTCGATGGCATCGAGCCGGGCATTGCGAACGGCGACAGAGAACTGGATGGCCATGGCTTATTCCTTCTCGTAGGTGGTGATCGTGCGGGTGACTTCGAGCGTCTGGGGGTCGCGCTCGACGGTCTGGACGGCTTTGGACGGATGCGCCACGACCACCTGCGCGGGCGGCACCTCGGCCTGCACGGTGACCTCGGGCGCGGCCACCTGCACGTGGACCACGGGCGGCTCGACGTGCACCGCGGGCACCGGCGCCGATGCAGCCTGCACGTGCACGATGGGCGCGGGCGGCTCGGGCATCTGGATGGTGATCGGCGCGTTCAAGTGGACCGCCGGAACAGCGGCGGCTTGCGTCTGGCTGGCGCTCTCGCCGCCCCCTGCCCCGCCCGCGCGCGCATGTGCGTAGCCCATGATCTCGGCGGCAAACAGCGCTTGCTCGAACGCGCGGCGGAAAGCCCGGTCGTCGGCGTCGGCCAGCGCCACGGCCAGGCGCTCGTGCAAATCCTCGACGCTTTGCGCCCCCAGGATGGCCGAGCGGATCGCGCTGGCCTCGATGGGGCTGGGGATGCTGGCCAGCGTGCGCTCGATCTCGTCCTCGATGGCCTGCTGGCCGGCGGTGAATCGCCTGCGGTCAGGCTTGTGCGGGGCGTCCGGGCTGGCAAAGGACGCGGCCAGGCGAGGCGATGCAGGCACGGGTGCGGGCGCGTCTGCGACGTCGGCCTGTTGCGCCTGCACCTGCTCGAAGTCGTCGGGCTCCAGGCCGTACTTCTCCTCCAGGTAGCGGCGCGTGAAGCGCAGCATGCCGGCATCCACGAGCGTCTTGTCGCGCGTGGCGCGCTCCATCTGCAAGCCCGCGTCATCCTCCATCACGAAGCGCGGCGGTGAGAGCGAATTGAGGGCGGCCAACGTATCCAGCACCCGCTGGGCCGCGGCGGTGATGAGCCTGATGTCGGCGCGGCGCTTTTCCTGCCGCACCTCGTCGTGCACCTGCCCCAGCGCCCGGTTGCCGCTGCCGCCGTCGGTGCCACTGGTGAGCGTCTGCCCCAGGATCAGGCGCTGGATGCGCCGGGTGCAGGCGGTCTCGAACTCGGTGAACTTGTTCGGGCTGTTGCCCGGCGTGTCCACTGCGGCCAGCTCGTCCTCCCGGTCCACCACGGCCACCGGCCCGCCGGTGAGCGTGCGCAGCATCTCCAGCATCGCCTGGCGGTCGCTGATGGTCTTGCCGTACAGCAGCGGCACGGCCGCTTGCTCCAGGAACTTGGCCCAGAAGCGCCAGCCGTGCGTGCGGAAGAACCAGGGCCAGTACGCTTTGGCCAGCAAGGCCTCGCCCATGGGCTTGCGCAGCGAGCCGTCGCGCACCACGGCAAAGAACTTGCGCGGGTCGGCCGCCTCCTGCGTGTCGCGCCACACGAGCGTGCCGTCCGGTTTCACGGAAAACCACTCGAACGGGCAGTCGATGATGCGCTCGATGCCGATGCGCCCGCCTTCCAGGGGCCGGTAGACGACCTCGAACACGCTGTAGCCGTAGGGCGTGGCAGCCCACGCGGCGGCCAGCAGATCAGGCACGGCAGGCGCGGCCGCCTCCTCGAAGAAACGCCGCGCGCGCGCTTGCTCGTGCTCGATGCGCCATGGGGTGTTGAGCGCGGCATCTTTGCGGGTCTCCAGCGCCGCCGACACTTCGTCGTCGTCAGCGATGCGGCGCAGCCGGGTGCGCTCGATGCCCAGTTGCTGCAGCACATCGTCAGCATCGCCCAGCCACCCGAAGCGGGCCAGCGCCCGTTCGATGGAGACGGCGGAGCCCAGTGCAATCGCGCGTTGTTGACGTTCGGCCATGGCGCCGATGGTGCCGCCGGCCGGCCCGTCAATCCGCAGGAACGGATTCCGCCTCGTCGGCCGCGTCGAACAGCGGCAGGCTGGCCCAGCCGGGCGAGCCGCGCTTTTCCAGCAGCTTGCGCACGCCGCGCTCAGTGTAGCCTTGGGGCCGAGTCAGGGTCTGGGCGATCTCGCGCCACGACTTCCCCTGCGCTCGCATCTGCGCGGCCAGGCGCCGGTTGTACTCGGTGTGCGCCCGCGCACTGGTGGCGATGTAGACCACGGCGCCGTGGTAATACTCGCACAGTGTGGCGGCGTCGCGCTCGCCCACGGCGGCCACCAGCGCATCCCAGGTGCGGCCGCTGTGGCGCATGGGCATGCGCACCTCGCGCCCGCCGAAAGCGGCGATGAGCCGCGCCGTGGCCGTCGGACCGATGAGCTGCGCGATCTCGGCGATCATGGCTCAGAACACCCTCGTCCCTGCTGCGGCGTAGCCGCCGACGGCCATGCCAAACGCCGCAAAGGCGTAGCTCGCCGCGTCCACACAGTCATCGTGCTCGCCTTCGGGGAAGGCCAGCAGCTCATCGCGCACGGCGGATGGCACGCCCGCCGGATCGAGCCGCACCTGGTGCTGCTCGAATCGCGTCAGCAGCGGCGCAAAGCGCGTCACCTTGTCGCGCTCGGGCCGGATGCCACGCACCGGCAGCGTGGTGGTGCGCAAGAGTTCCTGCACCATCGCGGCCTGGTATTGGGTCTGCTCCACCGCGATCAGCTTGGGCCTGTGGCGCGCGGCGGCGGCCTTGATGCGCTGCTGGGCCTCGTGGAACTGCCAGCGCCCACGCTCGACTTCCTTGACATAGACGATGCCGGTCTCAGGGTCGCGTGCCATGGCGGCAATCGCCGTGAAGTCCGCACCTTCCTTGCTGCTGATGGCCAGGTCCACGCCCAGGCACACCGGCAGGTGCGGCGGGCAAGGCGCATCCACCAGCATCTCAGCGCGGATCAGGTTGCCGCCGAAGGTGACAAACTGCGCCTCGTATTCCTGCGCGAAGACCAGCGCGGGCAGCTCGCGGCGCTTGGCCTCGATCTCATCCGCGCTGATGTAGGGGTTGGCGCTGGTCGGCAGGTGGAAACTTGCCCATTCCGGCCACTCGTCGGACTGCCCGCGCCGGAACAGCTCGTGGAAGTAGTTCGTGCCCTTCGGCGTGCTGATGAACCACGCCTGCCCGCGGAAGTCGGTCAGCGTTGGGCTGATGGCCTGCTCCCAGGCGTCCTTCAGATACCGCGCATGCGCGGCCTCGTCGATCACGATCTTGTGGTACTTGCGCCCGCGGCCTGCATCTGGGTCTTCCAGCGTCCAAAAATCGATCTTGCCGCCGGTGATGAGTTCGATGCGCTGCTCGGTGCGGTTGGCCTTGCGCGTCACCGGCTTCAAGGTGCGCTCCATGTCCGCCCACACGTCGGCCAACAGCCTGTAGGTGGGCGCGAAGAAGGCGACCGACGCACCCTCGATGGCGCTCCTGCCGTCGTCGAAGAGCGCCAGCCACTCCACCGCCAGCAGCGTCTTGCCGAAGCGCCGACCGGCGCTGATGACCTTGAAGCGCGCCGGGTGGGTGATGACGGCCTGCTGGCCGCCGTGGAAGTCGATGGGAGGGATCTGGATGCGGGTCATGATTGCAAAGAAAGCCCGCCACTGCTTGCACTATCTGCTATCATGCAGCGCATGAACCGCAAGCACCGCAAGACGCTCGAAGCCATCTTTGCCAGGCCGACGAGCGGGACGGTCAAGTTCTCCGACATCGAAGCGCTCGTCATCGCATTGGGCGGCACGGTCAAGGAAGGCGAAGGCTCGCGCGTGGCGCTGCGCATCGGCGCTGCGGTCAAACACGCGCACCGGCCGCACCCCGGAAAGGAAGCAAAGAAATACCAAGTCGAAGAGGTGCGAGCCTGGTTCAAGGCACAAGGAATCGAACCATGAACACCATGATCTACAAAGGCTTTACGGCCAGAGTCGATTTCGACGAACGCGACAATCTCTTCGTCGGGCGCGTGCTCGGCCTGCCGGAGACCGAGCGCATCAGCTTTCACGGCGAGACGGTGGCCGAGCTGACCCAAAATTTCCACAACGCGATCGACTTCTACCTCAAAGAATGCGCCGAATCCGGGCGCGCGCCGACCCGACCGGCGTCCGGCCGCCTGATGCTGCGCATCCCGCCGGAAGTGCATAGCGCCGCGCTGGTGGCAGCGCAGGCTGCCGGCACCAGTCTCAACCAATGGGCGGCGAAGGTGCTGGCGGAAGCGGCGCATCATTCCGGCTGATCCTGCGGAAACTCCTCGCCCTTCGTCATGATGACTCTCATTCGGCTCGCTCCTTCTTCGCATAGCTGCGCTCGATGACAATCGTCGGCTGCGCGGTGGCCTCATCGAGCCCCCAGGCCTGGCGCTCGGCGCGGTGGATGTTGATGATGGTCTCGCTGGCGATCTTGGCGGCCTTCAAGTCTTCGAAGGCCAGTTGCTTGTCTTCCTTCGCCTCGGCTGCCCGGTGCGCCTTCAGGCCGGCATAGAGCCGCTCGCGGATGGCGTTGAATTCCTCCTGGTGGCGGCGGATGATCTCGGCGCTGCGGTCGGCTGCGGCGTCGATGGCTGCTGCCTTCCTTTTTGGATCGGCAGCCGGTGATATTCCGGTGACTTTCTCGGTGACTTTGCGCCGGATGACATCGGCCACGTCGGTGCCGTCGCTCCAGCCCTCGGCCTTGGCGCGGCGCACGATGGCGGCCTTGTCGACGCCGTACTTTTGCGCCAGATCGCCAAAGCTCGCCCCCGCCTCGCGCTCGGCGCGGATGGACTCCCACTGATCGCGGCTCAGTCGCGGCATGGCTGGTCAGCGTCGCGGTGGATGCGGCGGGAGGGCTGCATCCACGAAGGCAGCGGCTGCAGCTCCAGATCGCCCGCGTGCGTGTCGGCCCACACACGCAGCCGCTCGTCGGGGTCGGTGATCTCGCGGGCCTGAGGCTGAGGCAGGCACTCGTGGCGGTTCAGTTCGTTCATGCTTTGGCTTCCTGTGTCTTTGATGCCGATGCGCGGGACTTTTCCCACTCTGCGAGGAACTTCAGCTTGAGCCGCCGCGCGGCCTCCTCGCCCTCTGCCTGGCGCACGGCCTCCAGGTACTGGGCGCGCTCTTGGCGCGTGCAAAGGCGCAAGAGCGTGTCCACATGGCGGTGGCGCTGCAGGCACTCCTCGCGCCATTCGGGCGAGGCGCTGTCCACCTCGCGGCCGTCGATGAGGATGACGGTTCTTGCCATCAGGCCAGCTCCATCTGCCCCCACAGGGCGATCAACAGGCACTCGGCCCGGTTGTGGTCCTTCTGACGCGCCAGCAGCGACTGAGCGGCCGGGAACAGGCGGCGGGCCACCTCCAGCGACTCCCGCTTGTCCTTGCCCAGCAGCCCGAAGCGGCGCTTCCAGGTCTGCGGCTGCACCACCTTGAGGGGCAGGCGCAGCACGTCGGCCGCGCCCTCCACGATGCCGCGGCTGCGCATCAGCGAGCCCTGCGTCTGGATGGCGTTGCCATGGCGGCCGCCATTGCCCATCGGGCGCGCCTGCACGTCCTCGATGACCAGCGTGGCCGCCTCTCCCGGCGGCACGATCTGGCGGATCTGCTGCGCCAGCGAGCGGCCGCACAGGCGACGACGAGGCTTCGTGCTGGCCTCCTCGGCGGCCACCGTCACCAGGTCGTGCACCACGCACGTGTGGCGGTGATCCACCGCGGCCAGAGCCCCGGACAGTCCGATATCGACGGCCAAGACGATCACTGTGCCTCCTTGCCCGATCCGACAGCCACTGGGCTTGAGCGCTGGAACAGCGGGCACTGGCCGTCTTTTCGGACGATGGTTGCGTCGATGACGATCAAGCTCGGCCGGCACTCGGCCAGATGAGGCAGATGCGGCGCGTACC
The DNA here is from genome assembly GCF_001592165.1 of Caldimonas taiwanensis NBRC 104434. Taxonomy (NCBI): domain Bacteria; kingdom Pseudomonadati; phylum Pseudomonadota; class Betaproteobacteria; order Burkholderiales; family Sphaerotilaceae; genus Caldimonas; species Caldimonas taiwanensis. The sequence continues at coordinate 12,490 of NZ_BCWK01000022.1, read as the reverse complement.
GGCGGCACATCGCGCAAGCGTCGATCCGCATCCGGGGATTGCAAGGCGCAAGGTCCGACATCAAGCACCTCCACCGTCGAGCGCATGCTCGCTCGCTGCCACTGCGCGCCGATGCGTCGGCAGCATTTTGGGCGCTACAGGCGTTTTTTCGGCCCGGTCGCTACCAGGGTACCGACCTCGCTCCGTTTGCGCCTTGTAGGCCGTTCTAAGGCCATTTCCGGGCATCATTTGCACTCCATGTCGGGCAGCGCGGCGCGCCACGCCGCTTTTTGCGCCGGCGTCAGCCGCTCGCCGCGGCGCTCGCGCTCCTGCAGCCGGCGGGCCCATGCCCGGCTGTCGCCGCCCCGGCTGGACAAGGCCGCCTGCATCCGCTTGAGCAACGCGGCCGAGCGCGCCGGGTCCGCCGGCTTGGAGGGCAGCGTCTCATGCGGCTGGGGGCGGCGCGCCGGCGCAGCCAGGCACAGGGCCTTGAACTCGCCGAGGTTGGGCACCCGCTCGGGCAGGTGCTCCAGCGCATAGCGCAGCGCCATCGGGTTTTGCTGCAGGTGGCGCAGCTCGCGCCCCCAGACAGCCTTGAGCTGGGCCACGTGATCCTTCGGATCGACACCGGCTGGGCATGCCCACATGCGGTCGAAGGCCGCGCCGTAGTAGGCGCGCATCGTCGACCAGATGCGCTCGATCCAGGGCTCAGGAAGGGACGACTCGTGATGCGACATCGATGGTCTCCTGGGTGCGGCTTGGGTGTGCTCGCCCGGTCATGAGGGCGGCGGTTTCGAGCTGGCGCGCTCGCGGGTCGTCGCTGGCGGGCAGCGGCCCGTGGTGCACCGAGCGCTTGACCTTCGCGGCTTCGAGCCGCTGGCGCTTGACCATGCCCAGCGCGTAGGCAAAGCCCTTGTGGCGCCGCACGGCCTCCTCAGCAGCGCCAACGAACTCGGCCTGCGCGGCACCGGCCTCCAGGAGCGCGAGCAGCTCCGGATGGCCTGGGTTCACGTCGGCAATGCCGACGGCTTTCATGGCCCTGCACACGAGGCCTGCCGGGGTTGCGTCAGGCGGTCCTCCCCCGCCCCCACCACCACACACCCCAACTTCGGTGGAGTCAGCAGTGAGTGTGTTTATCTCTTCTGGTGTCTGGTGTCTGGTGTCTGGTGTTTGGGAGCATCGCCTTCGCATTGCGTTCGCATCGCCTTCGCATTGCGTTCGCATATGCGGTCGCATGTCATCCGGCAATGCGCTCGCATTGCCATCGGATTGCGAACGCTGTGCGTTCCACCGTGCTTCAGCGCTGCGTTTGGCCTTCTCGTGCTTGTCATGGAAGCGTGCGATCTCCTCGTCGGCGCGCCGCTGGTGGTAGCCGTCAGCCTCCAGATGGAAGAACTCTTTGAGAACCGTGGCCACGGCCTCACGCTCCTTCCGTGACGAGGCTCGAGCCAGCTTGCAACACTCTCGTACATCGGCCGGCAGCGGGCCTTCGGTGATGTAGTAGCGGTCCAGCAGCCGGCGATAGATCCCCTCTTCCACGACGGTCAGGTGCACGGTCTTCTTGAGGAAGTCGCCAATGTGGTGCTCGTAGTAGTTCACTGAGGCCCTCCTGAGCGGTCGAGACCGAGAAGAAGTAACGGATGAGTGCTCACGACCCGTCTCCCATGCGCTCCAGGTAGCGCACCAGCTCGCGCGTCTGATCCGCGCTCAGCGTCATCGATTGGCCGGGCTTTTCCAGCACCAGGCGCCCGTCGCTGAACAGCGCGCAGCAAAAGCCGCGGCTGCTCTGGCAGGCGTCCTCGGCCTGCGGCGGCGCGGCCGGCCCGGTCGCAGCCGCCGGTGCATCGTGCTGCGGCGGCTGCGCCAGCGACCAGAACAGGTTGTTGCCCTGGTGCGGCAGGCGGCGCGCCTGCAGCACGCCGTGGTCACGCGCGGGCTTCAAAATGGGGGACAGCGCGCTGGCGGGCTGGCCCACCAGCTCGGCCAGCACCGCCGTGGCCAGCTCCGTGCCCGGCGGCTGCTGCTGCAAGTGCCGGATCACCCGGTCAGCGATGCTGCCTGGCAGCGGCCGGTAGGCAAAGGGCGCGCTCATGACAGCCACAACGCCAGCAGCAACAACACCAGCGGTGCCGCCAGGCACGCCACCGTCAGGCCCAGCACGATGCGCACCAGGCGCTTCCAATAGTCCACGGGCGGGCGATGCTTCATGCCCCCTCCTCCTCCCAGATCAGGCGGCGCGCCGTGTCCTCATCGGCCATGGCCGCGCGCGCAATCGTCACCATCGCTTCGTACTTGCTGCGGTCCACGCACACGCGCGAGGCGTCCACCACCTTGAAGCCGAGCTGATAAATCAGCGCCAGCGCGTCCTCTAGCTTCTCGTTCTTGATGCGGCTGACGGTGGACTCGCTCACCCCCAGCACCTGCGCCAGATTGCGCTGCGTTCCAGGGTCTTGCATGGCCTGCAAGACCATGGAGAAGGCCTTGCGTGACCTTTCGATGGGGGCGGCCGACAGTTCACCCATGACCATCCCCCGCCCCATCATCACGAGCGATGCACAGCGAAGAAGAAGCCATCCACGCCTGGGCGCGGCGCAAGCTGGCCCAGGTGGTGCGCGAGTGCACCCTGCGCGCGGCCGACCAGTTCGACGCCTGGGCCCGGCGGCTGCGCCGCCGCGTGGAGGAGGAAGGCGGGCGCTCCTGACCCTTGCACAATGGGTGTTCCACCAACCACCTGCTCAGGAAAGGAGCGCCCATGAACGAGTTCGGCGAAGTCATCGTCGCGTGCGAAATCATCACGACCTCCGACGGCCGCCATCAGGGCGTTTTGGCGATCTATCGCAAGATTGCGCCGGCGGACCACCCTTGCCCGTATGGGGCGATCGTGTACTACGAGACGCTGGCAATCCGGGACACGCGGGACTACCCAGACCTCGAAACACTGCGATACGGGCCGCATTCGCTGATGCTTGCCGAGTTAGTCCAAAGGTGGCATCGAGCGTAGCCAGCGCCAGCGGGAAGTCCGCGTTGTGCAACGCCTCCGGGTTGTTGCGCAGCAGGTACTCCAGGGCGAAGTGCGCCGCGCGCGCCGTCTCCACAGGAACCGGGCGGCATTGGCCCGCCGGGCACACATCAAGCGCATCCACGGTGGCGCACTCCTGCGGCGGCGGCCTCATCTCAGGCCGCCTCATGGTGCAAGGGGGCGGCCTGATGGCGGAGTACGTCCCAAGCGACATCCGGCCTCAGCTCCTCGCATGTCACGGCATGGCCGCGGCGCCTGGTTTCCCGCTCGATCGCCGGACAGTGCTCGGCCGGTACTTTCCGCCGCGACTTCCACATGCTCGGCGCGCTACTCGCAACGCCGATGGCGGAAGCCAGGGCGGTGACACCACCGCAGATCGAGATAGCGCGTTCAAGGGGACTCACGATGCTTCCTCACACACATCCATCACGATCGTGATTGTGGCGGAAACACCAACGTGATGCAAGACGCTGGCTTAATCACAGATGTGAACACGCTTGCAGAACGCCTGAAGTGGGCGCGTGAGACCATCGCCTGCCTCAGCCAGGAAGAACTGGCGAGGCGCGCCGGCGTATCTCAAGGCACCATCGGTAACATCGAGGCCGGGACTCGACGGAATCCTAGAGATCTGCTGGAAATCGCTAAAGCGGTGGGCGTGCACGCGGAATGGCTGAAGTCTGGCCGTGGCCCAGTCCGACTTTTAGGCAGCCCGGAGAGCGCCTCCGCCATTGGCCGTGAGGCGGCCGCTCAGGCAGCCCTGCCCTCCTCCCGCGAAATCGACCTCGACAACAACCCGGACTACCCTGCTGTGCGGCGCGCCACCATCAAGGCCGGCGCCGGGATCACGGGCTTTGCCATCGACTATGAACACAGCGGCGCCGGCGACGGCGCGCCTATCGTCTTTCGGCGCGACTGGTACGAGCGGCACGGCTACCGGCCCGATCGCATGATCGCCATGCGGGTGCACGGCGCCAGCATGGAGCCCACGCTGTACGACGGTGACCTCATCGTCGTGAACATGGACAGCACCACCCCGAAAGACGGCGTGGCCTTCCTCGTGCTCTACGAGGGCGAGCCGGTGGTCAAACGCCTGATGCGCGATGCGGGCGCGTGGTGGCTGGCCAGCGACAACCCGGATCAGCGCCGCTACCCGCGCAAGCTCTGCGACGACGCCACGCGCATCGTCGGCGAGGTCGTGTACCGGCAGAGCGAGCGGGTGTGAGGCCTTGGCGCGCCGTCGCGCCTCACGCGGGCGCGTGGATTGAAACGCCGTGGGCCGCAGTGCCGTGATCTACGACGACCTGCACACGAACGCAAGGGGCGGCCTCAGCACGCACCAGCGCCCCGTCAACGGAACCGGTGGCTGATCCCGGCCTGCTTCATGATCTCGTTGGCCATGTCCCGCGAGGGCATGTTCTTCGAGACGACCTGGTGGCGCTTGCCATTGGTCCAGATCTCGTGGGAACCCTTGCCTGGGCGGCAGAAGGTGTAGCCGTGGGCCTTCAGGATGTCGATGACGAGCCGGTAGTACCCATTCATGAGGCCGCGAGATACTGGTCATCGAACAGCATCTCGGGCCGCACGCGGGCCGCATCGCCGTCCACGGCCATCTCCAGCAGCGTCTGGGCAGCGCTGCGCACTTCCTCTCGCAGCTCGTCGAGCGTCTGGCCGGAGACGACCAAGCCGTCGATGTCGTCGCTGCAGGCCCAGTAGGTGTTGGACGCCTCGTCCCGATGCACCCGCACCAGGAACTTCACAGGCACCCCCGCCTTGGCCACGGTTTTCCACAGCGGGTAACCCACGCGGTAGGCGAACACTTGTTGCACTCCTTGCTGATGGCCGGCACCGGCCGATTCAGGGCTTAGGCGGTTGATTGTGCCACCGTACGCTGGTTCGATCCGGGGGAAACCACGCAGTTCCGGCCCCCATGTGGGGGATTGGTCACGGCAAGAGCGGCTGAACAGGGTCTGCCACCACCGCCAGTGCCAGCAGAAGACGCACACGTCCGCAAGAAAGAAGCCGCCCGAAGGCGGCTCCCTATTGAGGGCAAGGGAGGTCAGTGGACATGGCCGTTCCTGCTGTCCTGCCGGTGACTTGCGGCGCCCTCTCCAGAAACAAACGCCGAGATGGCAGCCAGCACAGCCAGCACGATCGCGGCAGCCAACTTGAACGCACCAATGAAACCCTCAGAAAAAGTGTTGACAGTGCGACTCATGGGCGACTCCCGGAAATCTCCCTGACGAACCGGACGGCTCCGACGAAAAGAACAATACCACTCAGCCCGATGTCGAGGTAGAGGATCGCCACCTCTACCCCATGGAGCGCAAGGAGGACCGATTCGCTGAAAGGGTGGATACGATGCAGCATTGCAACACCGTAGCCCAACCCCCACGACAAGCAGGCAAGGGCCGCGAAAAGGAACGCACCCCCCACCGCATGGCCGACAAGCCTCACGACAGATTGCCCGAAACTGGGCCGGCGCCCCCAACCAGAGTTGTCGAGGTCACCGAGGCTCATTTGGGATCAGCCAACTGCGCAGCGATCACCGCCGCTCGCCGATCAAGGCGACCCCAGTCCCCCCGCCGACAAGGCCCACCACCATCACCTGGCCGTCCGTCACCACGATGCCGGTAGCCGTCAGGCCCTGGGCTGTGCCGCATCCGGCGCCGTAGTTCACGGTGGCGCGGAAGAAGTTTTTGCCGCTGGAGTCCGCCGTGACTTGGCCTGAGGTGTTGCACCCATCCTGCACCGCGGTGAAAGCGCCCTGGGCGTTGAAGACCACGGAGCCGCCCTCGATCGCCCAAGTGCCGGTGAGGTTGCTCAGCAGCGCCGGCTGGTCATAGGCCCGGTTGTAGGTGGCCGAGAAAGTGCTGGATGGCTGGCCTTGCGGCGTGATGGTGCCCGACAAGGTGGCCCCCGGCGCCACGGTGGCGCTGATCGTCGAGTTCAGCGTGCCGTCGGAGAAGTACGACTGCATCGAGCCGCTGACGCTGTTGCCCGAGACGGACGAGATGCTACCGCGCGACAGCACCAGGCCGTCCACCCCGTAGTCCTCCACCACCCAGACCTCGCCGGACGGGGTGACGAGCGCCGAGAAGTCCTCGCCATCCCAGAAGCCCTGGGCGGCCACACCGGAGCCGCCCTTGTCGCCGCCCTCATCGCCGCCATCACCACCGCCCCCGCAGGCTGCCATCACCACCGCCGCTGCTGCGGCCACGAGTTTTGCTTTCACTGACCCCTCCATAGGTTGACCGTCGCCACGGCGGCGGCGCGACACGTCCGCCATCCGCCTGCGCCGGGAAGGTAGCAAGCCGTCACGGCGGCATGCCACCCCCCTGAAGGGGGACATTAATCACGATTGTGTTGACAAAGCAAATCACGTTCGTGATACTACATCCGTCCCCACCCCAGGAGATGGAGATGCCCGTCCTACCCTTCCCCCACATTGCGCTGGATGCGCGCGAGCGCCGCATCGAGGCCGAGACCGCCGCCGTGCGGCGCTGGGCCCAGGAGCTCGAAATCGCCCTGCTGGCCGGCATGACCGGCGGGGCGGGCGCAGTGCGGCTTCCCTATGTGCTGCGCGGCCTCACGCGGGGCCGCGATGTGATCGTCACGCAAAGCCTGGCCGAGGCCGTGCACGAGACGCTGGAGTACGACGACGTGCTCGGCCAGTTGCTGCACCTGCTGCAGCACAGCCCCTGCCCCGAGGTGGCCGCACTGCGCCGCGCGATTGCGGCGCGCTACGCCCGCACCTGGGCCGAAGAGCTGGCCGACCTCGACCTGCGGGAGGCCTGAGCGATGAAAGCACCCCGCACCGAACGGCATGCCGCCATCGAGGGCCTGCACACCTCTGAGGGCTTCGCGCGCATCGGCGCAGGCCGGCCGCTGCACGGCGACGGCTGGCCCACCGTGAAGCGCTACCCGCGCAGCCTGGACGAGATCGAGCCCGCGCGCCGCGCCACGTCCCGGCCCGTGTACGTCAGCCGCGCGCGGCGCTTCTTCGCGGCGCTGGCGGCCTTCCTGCTGGCGCCATCGCCTTTTGTCAAGGAGAACAGCCATGAACGCCGCCGCTGATCGCGCCGAGTGGCTCGCCGAGCGCCGATCTGGCATCGGCGGCAGCGACATCGCCGCCATCCTGGGCCTGTCGCCCTGGAAAACCGCCGTGGATGTGTGGCTGGAAAAGACCGGCCGGTCCACCGACGACACCATCGGCGATGCCGAGGCCGTGCGCTGGGGCGCACTGCTGGAGGATGTCGTCGCCAGGGAATACGCCGAGCGAACCGAGCACAACATCCAGCGCGTCAACCGCATCTTGCGCCACCCGTCGCACGAATGGGCGATCGGCAACATCGACCGCGCCATCGTCGCGCCAGGCTCCCGCGTGCGCGTGGCCGACGACGGCGGAACGCTGCTCGGGGCCGACGGACTGCTGGAGGTCAAGACCGCCAGTGCCTACAAGGCCGGCGAGTGGGGCCGCGACGGCGACGACGACGCGGTGCCCCTGCACTACCAGGCCCAGTGCATGTGGTACCTGGGCATCACCGGCCAGCCCTGGTGCGACGTGGCCGCCCTCATCGGCGGGCAGCGGCTGGTGATCCGGCGCATCCACCGCGACGACGAGACGATCGCGGCGATGCTCGAGCGCGCCGACGACTTCTGGCACCGGCACGTGCTGGGCGGGCAAGCGCCAGAGCCCGCGACGGCGCGCGACGTCGAGACGCTATTCCGCTCTGACAACGGCGAGGCGCTGGAAGCCGACGACGAGCTGCTCGCCGCCTACAGCGCGGCGCGTGCGGCCAAGAACGACATGGCCTACGCCGAAGCTCGCTACGAGGAGGCCGTCGAACGCATCAAGCTGGCCCTGGGCGAGCGATCCGCGCTCACGTTCAACGGCCAGCCGCTGGCGACCTGGAAGGCCACGAAGCCAGCGCGCCGCACCGACTGGAAAGCGCTGGTGCACCACCACTGGCCGGTGCCGCCAGCTGAGTTGGTGGAGCAATTCACCACCGAAACCCCCGGCAGCCGCCGGTTCCTTCTCAAGGAGTAGACATGGAAATCAAAGTTGACCAGGCGGTCGTGCAAGCCGCGATGCAGGAAGTTGCCACCAAGGCGATCGAGAAAGCCATCGGTGGCTACGAGATGCAGAGCGCGATCGCGCAGACGATCGCTGGCGCCGTCACCATCGAATCGATCGGCGCGGCGGTACGAGAGGGTCTGAGCAAGGTTGACACAGAGGCCCTGACGCAAGCCATCGCCAAGGAAATGCAACGGGCGGTAGTCAGAGGCGTCTCTGCCGTCGTCGAGCATGCTGTCGTCGATATCGTGGCCCGTATGCGCGGGCTTTACAGCGATTCCGACAAGGACCGGATCAGGCACGAAATCTTTCGGAAGGGAATTTGACCATGACCACCGCACTGAAGGCCGCCGTGACCGGCCAAACGCCAGCCGCCCGCAAGCCCGCAGGCGGCGACATTGCCGCACTGCTGACCGACCCAAAGATCAAGCAGCAGATGCAGCTTGCGCTGCCCCGGCATGTGACCGCAGAGCGCCTGGCGCGCGTGGCGCTGACCGAAGTGCGCAAAAACCCGGCGCTGGCGCGCTGCGACCAGACGAGCTTCCTTGGCGCGCTGATGACCTGCGCTCAGCTTGGTCTCGAGCCGGGCGGCCCGCTCGGGCACGCCTACCTGATCCCTTTCGAGAACCGCAAGGCGGGCCGCACCGAGGTGCAGTTCATTGTCGGCTACCGGGGCATGATCGACCTGGCGCGCCGCTCCGGCCAGATCGTCAGCATCGAGGCGCGCGCCGTGTACGAGGGCGACACCTTCGAGGTGACCCTGGGACTGGACAGCAACCTGCGCCACGTCCCCGACTTCGACAACCCGGCGCGTACCCAGCCTGAAAAGCTGCGGTTCGTCTACTCCGTCGCCAAGCTCAAGGACGGCGGCGTGCAATTCGAGGTGATGAGCCGCCGCGAGGTCGAGGCCGTGCGCGCGCAGTCCCGCGCGGGCAGCAGCGGCCCGTGGGTCACGCACTTCGAGCAGATGGCGCTCAAGACCGTGGTGCGGCGGCTGTTCAAGTGGCTGCCCATCAGCGTGGAGCTGGCCGCTGCCATCGAAGCCGACGAGCGCGCGGAGATGGGCCTGCCGCAAGCCAACGCCCTGGCGCCGATGACCGTGGACGCGGAGACGGGCGAAATCACCGCGCCGGCGGCACCTTCGCCGGCGCGCCCCAGCGAAGCCGCACACGCACAAGACGAGGCCGCACAACAAGCCGACTGGGAACCCTCCCCCGAGGAGCAGGAGCAGATCCGCCAGCGCGAGCTGGCCGAGGCCGAGCAAGACCGGCCGGCTGCGGCCTGACCCAGTTTCACGGGGCGTTGACCAGCGGCCTCTCCTTCTCCTCCCTCCCTCAACGATTGCCGCTGCGAGTCCTCTTATCTTCCCACCACCAGGAGCGCCCATGTTCCAGTTGCCCGAAACCACCGAAGCCCGCCTGACCAGCGTCACCAACCGCGTCGAGCGACACGGCGATGACGAGCACCCTGCCGTCTCGCTCGGCATCTCGATCGATGCGGCCAACACCGTGCTCGACCGCATCGACCCGCACATCCGCGAAGCGCTTTACAAGCCCGTGGACCGTCAGGACTCACTGCCCGGCGTAGAACCCAGCACGCCGGTACTGCGGTGCAACTCCTTTGACAAACACACCTTGACCACCTCTCACGAAGGCTGGACGCTTGAAGTCGATGAGGGGATCGACGAATCCACCCCTCTCGTCTTCGGTGGCTGCAAGATTGACAAGTTTGTCGTCGAAGCCAAGCAGGGCGGCTCTATCGTGCTGCGATTCCGTGTGAGCACCAGTGACGTGGACGCCGACAGGCTAGGCAAGCTGGCCATGCACATCGGCCAAGCCATCTGGATCCGGCTAAGCGGCCCTGACCCCAATGCCGAGGCCATCGACGGCAGCACCGAGGCATTCGCAGCCGACTACCCCGACGCCACAGACCTGTTCGCACGAGCGCACGATACCGGTCACGACGAAGGCGGGCCCATTGAGGACGAGCCGCCTTCGGCCACCGAGGAGACCTCCCGCCCCCGCACCCGCACCGCCCGCGGCCGCGAGGCTACCCGCAAAGCCCTGGAAGCCGGCATGGCCGAGTACCTGAGCAGCACGCAAGGAGCCTGAGCCATGGACGAGCGTGGTGCGCGTGAAGTTCAAGGAGTGATGGCATGACCAAAGACGAAATCACCGCACTGAAGCAGCGCTACAACGCCTGCGCCGAGGAAGGCTCGACCATGTGGGAACGGCTGGAAGTGCTGGCCGAGGAGATGAAAGACATCCGGCGCAGGCTGGATGCCGAAGCCCCCGGCTCCTACGACCCCATCGAATTGCTTTTCAGCGGGAGGATGGGCGATGAGATGGGTGAGGACGAGTAACCATGCTGCAAGTCGGCGACGTGGTGCGCACCTCCTACGCCGGTGGGCCGTATCTCGTGCTGCGGATCGATGGGCCCTGCACCTGCCCGCAGTACCTGCGCTGGATCAACGGCGACGACTCGCCCAGCGAGCCGCACTACCACCTCACCTGCCACAGCGACCGCACGAATGCAGGCCGGCCCGGGCTGGTGTGGCTCAACGGCTACCGCCTGGACGGCACCAACGTGTGGAGCGGCGACCGCCTCGAGGTCCTCGGCAGCAGAGGGTCGATCGCTCGACCGCGTCGACAGCTGGACCTGTTCGCGGAGGCACACGGATGATCGACCTGCGCAAGATGATCGAATCGGCGCGCGCGCCATCGATGCCGCCGAGCGCGCCGCGCCCCGTGCGCAAGCCTTCGGAGCGTGAGCGCGCATGGCAGTTGGAGTGGGCGCGGCGCAATCGCGAGATCAGCGCCAAGCTCAAGGCGGACGAGGCGGCGCGCAACGACGTGCGCGTACTGGCGAAGATGCACACCCGCACCGGCGCCTGGACGACACGCGACCTCGCGAGGGCCCTACGAGTCAATGCCGACTGGCTGCGCAAACACCCGCTGCGCCGGCTGTGCGAGGCCGGCAAGGTGCGCCCAGTCGTCGTGCTGCATCCGGTGACTGGCTGGCCGCTGCGGCGCGACTGGGAAGCAGTCGAGCAGCCAGCCACAAGCAACGATCGGTGATGGTAGACCTGATCCTCTCCCCTGAAGAGCTGGTGATACTGACGGGCTACCGCAGAGCGTCCGATCAGCTCGCCGAGCTGCACCGGCAAGGCTTTTGCAGGGCGCGCCGCGACCGGCTGGGCAATGTCATCCTGGAGAGGGCGCACTACGAGGCGGTATGCTCCATGCAGCCCGGTGCAGTCCTGGCAACGAAACCCAAGGTCAAACTGCTGGCCAAAGCCCCCGCATGAAGCGCGACCCCCTGCCCAGAGGCGTGTTCCCCAAAGGCCGCTGGTACTACCTCGTCACAGCCCAGGGCAACAAGCGCATCTGGCACAAGCTGTCGCTGATCAAGGATGGGCTGCCTGCCCTGTACGCAGCGCTTGCCGAGGCGAGGTCGCAGGCCGCAGGCATCTTGACCATGCCTGCGCTCATCGCTCGTTGGGAACGGGAGGTCATGCCCGCGCACGACCAGAAGACGCAAAAAGACGAGCGCTCTCGCGGCAAGGCAATCGCCGCCGCTTTCGAGGACTTCACCCCGGCGCAGGTCGAGACGCCGGACTGCGCCGAGTTTTTGGCGCAGTTCAAGTCCAAGCCGCGCACTTTCAACGCCTATCGAGCCCAGTTGCGAGAGTACATGCGGTTCGCGGAAGAGCTGGGGCTGCGCCCCGCCGGCACCAACCCGCTGCAAGCCATCCGCACCAAGGCCACGCCTGCGCGAAGCCGCTATATCACCGACAGCGAGCTGCGCCGCATCAAAGTGGCAGCCATGCGCGGCGATGATGGCCGGCCGACCCGATCGGGCGCGATGATCTGCGCGCTCATCGACATGGCCTACCTGACCGGCCAGCGCATCGGCGACCTTCTCGCACTGGAGTGGTCAGCTATCCAGCGCGATGGGATCGTCTTTCAGCCATCCAAAGTGCGAGGCAGCACGGCCGCGCGGGTGCTCATCGAGTGGACGCCAAAGTTGCGAGACGTGGAACGGCGGTTGCGTGAGCTGCGCAAGGCCCGCCGAGGATTCGCCCCGCAGGTGTTCACCACGCAGGACGGCAAGGCATACACCTACTGGGGCGCATCAGCGGCCTGGCAGCGCGCCCGCAGGCGGGCAGGCATCACCGACTGCACATTCCATGACCTGCGCGCCAAAGCCCTGACGGACAAGGAGGCACGCGAGGGCATGAGCGCGGCCAAAACCATGGGAGCCCACGCGACTGAAGCGCAGACGGCGGACTACGTCAGGCACAAATCGGCACGCAAAACCAAAGCCACCCGTTAGAAGAATTGGCCCAGGTTAGAAACTGCCCAAATTTTAAGCAGCGCGCACTTTGGCAAAAAGTTTTTGAAAATCAAAGGCTTACG
>NZ_BCWK01000021.1:0-44580 GCF_001592165.1 Caldimonas taiwanensis NBRC 104434 | reverse complement strand
GAGTCGGGACCAGGAACAGTCCTTGGCGGACTGTTCCGCGCCCGACGAACCGGTCGAGCTCCGCGAGACCGTGGACTCGGTTTTTGTGAACTGCGGCGGCTGTGACCCTCAGCAACCTTCGAGCACTGCTATATAATTAAAGGTTTCCTGTATTCCGGAAAGTGCGCCGAGGGGTTCGGCGTGGCTCCCGGCGCGATTGCGATCAAAGGACTCGGCATGAAAGAAGGCATCCACCCCAACTACCGCGAAGTCTGCTTCGTGGATCTGTCCAACGGTTTTCAATTCGTGACGCGTTCGTGCGCGCCCACCAAAGAAACCATCAAGATGGACGACGGCCGTGAACTGCCGCTGTTCAAACTGGAAACCTCCAGTGAGTCGCACCCCTTCTATACGGGGACGCAAAAAAGCGTGGACAACTTGGGCGGCCGCGTCGAGAAATTCCGCAACAAGTTCGCCCGCGTCGGCCTCAAGAAGTAATCCCTGGGCGGCAGGGTCTGTTCGCCACACACCCCAGCCCCGATCACAAGGCAGCCCAGACATCGGGCTGCCTTGTTCGTTTTCGGGCCCGCTCTGTAAGACACTGCCCCAGCAGCGCCGAAATCCTGCATCATGGCGGCCGTGCTGCACGCCTGCCCTCCTGCCTTGAACCGCCCCACCCCAGCCATCGTCACCCAACGCGCTGCGCGGCGCTTGCCCCGTTGGGCCTTGTTGCTGCTGTGCGCGGCCTATGTCCTGCCAGGCCATTTCGGGCGAGACCCCTGGCGCAATGCAGACGTCACCGCGTATGGCTACATGCACGCGCTGGCCCACGGGGGCGACTGGTGGCACCCGACGATCGCCGGACTGCCCTCTGACGGCGGCTTGTTGCCTTATTGGCTGGGGGCGCTATTCATCCAGGCTTTCGGCAGTTGGATCGGGCCGGAGCTGGCGGCTCGCGTGCCCTTTGCGCTATTGCTGGCCGCCACCCTGGCCCTCACCTGGTACAGCTGCTACCACCTGGCCCGTACGGAAGCGGCCCAGCCGGTGGCCTTTGCCTTTGGCGGCGAGGCCCATCCAATAGACTACGCACGGGCCGTGGCCGACGGTGCCGTGTTGGCCCTTCTGGCCAGCCTGGGATTGTTGCAGCTTGGGCATGAGATCACGCCCGAGCTGGTCCAGCTTGCCGGCGTGAGCTTATGCCTCTATGCCGTCTCGGCCAGCACCTACCGAGGCTGGCAGCCCCGTCTGGCCATCGTGCTTGCCCTGCCGCTGATGGCCGGCAGCGGCGCCCCCAGCTTGGCATTGACCCTGGCGGCGGCCGCCACGATCGTGTGTTGGCGCTCTCATTACGACGCCACCCGCGCCTTTGCTCCCTGGGTGCTGGTTTCGGCCTTGTTCGCCGCCCTGCTGGCGACCGCTTTCGGCACTTGGGGCTGGCGGATCAACCAATGGCCGTCCGTGACCCAGATCCTGCGGCTGCTCGTTTGGTTCACCTGGCCGGCGTGGCTGCTGGCCGGGTGGACATTGTGGCGCTGGCGCCAGCACCTGCAGCATCGACACATCGCCTGGCCTGCATCGATCGTTGCGATCGCGGTGATCGCCTGTGCCGCGATGAACGGCTCCGACCGGGCACTGCTGCTGGGCCTGCCCGCCCTGGCCGTGCTATCGGCCTTCGCGTTGCCGACGCTGCGGCGGACCATGGCTTCGGCCATCGACTGGTTCTCCGTGTGCTTCTTCAGCGCTGGCGCCCTGTTCGTGTGGGTGATGTATGCCGCCATGCACACCGGTATCCCGGCCAAGCCGGCCGCCAACATCGCCAAGCTCGCCCCGGGTTTCGAAGCCAGTTTTTCCTTGCCAGCACTGTGCCTGGGCATCGCCGCGACCCTGGCCTGGGGCTGGTTGGTGCGCTGGCGCACGGGCCGGCATCGGGAAGTGCTGTGGCGCAGTCTCGTGCTGCCCGCCAGCGGCGTGGCCTTGATCTGGTTGCTGATGCTCACCCTGTGGTTGCCCTTGCTGAACTATGCCCGCAGCGACCGCCCGCTGGTCGAGCGCCTGACACGCCATCTGCCGGCTGGCGCCTGCGTGCTGACCAGCGGCTTGCCGCGCCATCAGCTGGCAGCCCTGCAAGCCCTGGGAGGCTTGCGCGTGCAAGCCAGTCTGGAGGCAGGCCCTCGAGATTGCCGCTACCTCTTGTTGATCGGCTCACGGCGCAGCCCGCCCGTGGCGCCTGTGGGGTGGACCTTGGTGGCCGCCGAACGGCGTCCGACGGATCGCCACGAGCAGACCTATCTCTACCGCAGGGACTGATCGCAAATGGCCGCCTGGCGATCCATCGCCCGCGATGCGAGCTCCATTTTGATCGGTCAACTCGCCACCATCGGCTTCGGTGTGGCCGATACCCTGATGGCCGGGCGCGCGTCGAGCGAGGACCTGGCCGCGCTGTCCGTCGGCGCGGCTTTTTACATCAGCATCTTCATCGGGCTGACCGGCGTCGTGCAGGCCTTGATCCCCGTGGTGGGCCAGCATCACGGCAGCGGCCATCCTCGCCTGGTGGGACGCGCTTTTCAACAAGGCGTGTGGCTGGCCTTGGGGCTGGCCGTGCCCGCCATGCTGCTGATGTTCTTTCCCGATGCGCTGCTGGCGCTGACCGACATCACGCCGGAGGTGGCTCAGCGCACGCGCGAGTACCTGTTTTGGCTCGGTTGGGGCCTGCCGCTGGCACTGCTGCTGCGCTGCTACAGCGCGCTGAACCAGGGCATGTCCCGCCCCCTGCTGGTGACCATGCTGCAGCTGGGCGGCCTGGCGCTCAAGTTGCCGCTCAATGCCTGGCTGGTGTTCGGCGGCGGCGCCGTCCCGGCACTGGGCGTGAAGGGCTGCGCGCTAGCCACGTTGTTGGTCCTGGCGCTGCAACTCCTCGTGGCCTGGGTGATGCTGTGGCGACTGCCGATCTACGCCCCTTTCAGGCTTTGGCACGACTGGGAAGGGCCCCGTTGGTCAGACCAGAAAGAGCTGCTGCGCCTGGGTCTGCCCGCCGGAGCGAGCTACTTCGTCGAAGTCACGGCTTTCACCTTGATGGCCGTCTTCATCTCACATTTCGGCACGACCGCCTTGGCCGGGCATCAGATCGTGGCCAACCTGGCCTCGGTGGCCTATATGCTGCCTTTGTCCATCGCAGTGGCCACGGGGGCCCAAGTGGCCCAGTTACGTGGTGCCGGCAATGCCCAAGGCGCCTGGCACGCCGGCTCTCAAGGCATCGGCATGGCCGTGGGCCTGTCGGTGGGCCTGGGCTTGGGCCTGTTCGTCTTGCGTGGCCCCATCGTCTCGGCCTACAGCCTGGACCCCGCCGTGCGAACCATCGCACTGCAGCTGTTCGTCTTCATCGCCATCTACCAGATTTTCGATGCGGCGCAGGTCACGACAGCGTTTGCCCTGCGTTCCTTTCGTATTGCCGTGGCGCCTGCGGTGGCTTACGTGGTGTCACTGTGGGGCATCGGCTTGGCCGGAGGATGGGTGCTCGGCTTCAACTTCGGGGGCCACATCCCCCGCGCCTTGCACGGTGCCAGCGGTTTTTGGGCCGCCAATCTCGCCGCCCTCGCCCTGGTGGCCACCCTCCTGCTGCTGATGTACCGACGGCTTGGCCGCGGCTTCATGCAGACGGCGCAGCCACTGGCGAGGCCATGACATCGTCCTGCGCCGGCGCGACAGGCGCCACACGCAATGGCGGCACGATGAGTCTGAACTGGGAGCCCTTGCCCGGTTCGCTGCGCATGTCGAGCTCTCCCCCGTGGCGCTGCATGACGTGCTTCACGATGGACAACCCCAAACCGGTGCCCCCCGTTTCCCGCGAACGGCTGCCATCGACGCGGTAGAAGCGTTCGGCCAAACGCGGCAGATGTTCTTTGTCGATGCCGATACCGGTGTCTTGCACGAGGAACTCACCGCTGCCGTCCGCACGCACACGCCAGACCACATCGATGCTGCCCCCCTCGGGGGTGTAGCGGATGGCATTGCTCACCAGATTGCTCAACGCACTGAAGTATTCACTTTCGACACCGGCCACCTGAGCAGGCTGCTCTACACGGAAACTGAGGTGGTGACGCCCACGCGACAGGTTGTGCGCATCCTGCTCGGCCTGGAGCATCAGCCGTCCCACATCACACCAGACATCGGTCGGGGGCCGGGGCCCGCCTTCGAGGCGGGCCAGGGTCAGCAAATCGCTGACCAGCGTCTGCATGCGTTCGGTCTGCTGCGCCATCAGCCCGAGTACGCGCGTGCGCTCGGCGTCCGTCAACGGCAGGTTGGTCAAGGTCTCGATGAAGCCCGCCAACACCGTCAGAGGTGTGCGGATTTCATGGGAGACATTGGCCACGAAATCACGCCGCATTCTCTCGGCCCGCTCACGCTCGGTAATGTCTTGCGACAGCACCAGCTTCATGCCCTCTCCGTACGGGCGTACCGTCACCGACAAGCTCACCCCCGCGCGCGCGCCAGGAAACTGAATGGAGCCTTTGAACTCCCCCTCCTGGAGATAAGCCACGAAAGCCGGTGCACGCACGAGGTTGGTCACGCGCTGCTGCAAGTCACGCTGAGGGTCGAGCCCGAAATGCTCGGCCGCCACACGGTTGCACCACTGGATATGATCCTCCGCGTCGAGCATCATCACGCCATTGGGCGAAGCTTCGATGGCCGAGAGGAACTGCGTCAAACGCGTCTGCTCGTGCTGCACCTGCTGCTCGCGCTTGCGCAAAGCACGCTCGATTCGATAGCCCAGCTCGCCCCAAAGCCCGGCATCTCGCGGGGCAGCACCCTGCTGGTCTTCACGCAGCCAGCGCAGCAGCCGATGGCCTCTCAGCGTATCGAGGAGGATCAACATCGCCGCGGCCCCGCAGGCGCCCAACAGCCCCATCAGCAGCGCGGACTCCAGCATCCGCCCGACCCCATAGCCCGCGACGGCCCCCGCCAAAACCACGGCAATGCCAGCGAAAGCCCGAGGAAACACCCAGTTCATGCTCGGCAGCACTCAGGTCGTGGGGGGCGGCAGATGCTGCGCGAGGCGATAGCCCGCGCCGCGCACCGTCTCGATCAACTGTGAACACTGCACCGGCGCCAAGGCCTCACGCAAGCGCTTGACATGGACATCCACGGTGCGCTCTTCGATGAACACATGATCACCCCAGACACGATCGAGCAACTGCGCACGGCTGTGCACGCGCTGCGGGTGCGTCATGAAAAAGTGCAGCAGGCGAAACTCCGTCGGACCCAACTTCACTTCCCGTCCCCCGTGTGTGACGCGGCGCGTGCTGGGGTCCAGCCGCAGGCCGCCGACTTCCACCGCCGCATCCAGCGCCTCGGGCGCCTTGCGCCGCAAGACCGCGCGAATGCGCGCCATCAACTCGTTGGTGGAAAACGGCTTGGTCAAATAGTCGTCCGCGCCGGCATCGAGGCCGGCCACCCGATCGGGTTCGTCGCCGCGCGCCGTCAACATGATGATGGGAACGTCCTTCGTCCGAGGCTCGGCGCGCCAGCGCTTGGCCAAGTCCAAGCCGGATTGCCCCGGAAGCATCCAGTCCAGCAGGATCAGGTCGGGCAGGATGCGATCCACTTCGGCCTGAGCCTGGGTGGCATCCGCCACGACCGTGACCTCATAACCTGCGTGACGCAGGTTCAGCGAGACCAACTCGGCGATCGCATTCTCATCTTCGACGACGAGCACTCGGCTCATGCGGCCACCCCTCCTTCAGCGTACCGCCGACTCGACGCTCTCCATCGAGGCGTGCCGCACGTCGGTGCCCTTGACGATGTAGATGATCTGCTCAGCCAGGTTCTTGGCATGATCGCCCACACGCTCGATCGCCTTGGCCACGAACACCAAGTCGATGCTGGCCGAAATCGTGCGCGGGTCTTCCATCATGTAGGTAATGAGCTTGCGCATCAGGCCATCGAATTCCTGATCGATCTGATTGTCCTGCTTGATGACTTCCAGCGCCTGGTTCACGTCCAGCCGCGCAAACGCATCGAGCGTTTTGCGCAACTGGGTGGTCGCCAGCGAGGCTTCGAAAGACACGTCATTGACGGGTAAGCGCAGGCGGCTGAACACCCCCGTGTTGATGAGTCGTTGGACGGTGCGAGCAATGCGTGCTGCCTCGTCACCCACACGCTCGAGATTGCCGATGGTCTTGGAAATCGCAATCAGCAAGCGCAGATCGCGCGCGGTCGGTTGCCGACGGGCAATGATGGTCGACAAGTCGCGGTCGATCTCGACCTCCATCTGGTTGACGCGCTCCTCCTGTGCGATCACCTCGGTGGCCGCATCACCACTGAAGTTGGACAGTGCATAAATGGCTTGCGCCACCTGCGACTCGACCAACCCGCCCATCTCCAGCACACGGGTGGAAATACCGGACAGCTCGGCATCGAATTGGGTGGACAGATGTTTGTCAGTCATGCGGATCTCCTATGGCCCAGGGGCAAACGCGTGTCGGGGGACGTCTGGACTGGCGCGGGCGCGCGCTGCCGCGCCCACCGCATCACCCGAAACGACCAGTGATGTAGTCCTCGGTGTCCTTCTGCTTGGGCTTCATGAAGAGTTCGGTCGTTGCACCGAACTCGACCAGCGTGCCCAGGTACATGTAGGCGGTGTAATCAGACACCCTTGCCGCCTGCTGCATGTTGTGCGTCACGATGATCACCGTGTAATCGTTCTTGAGCTCATGAATCAGCTCCTCGATCTTGCCAGTGGAGATAGGGTCCAGTGCCGAACAAGGCTCGTCAAGCAGCAACACCTCCGGTTTGATGGCAATACCGCGGGCGATGCACAGGCGCTGCTGC
The DNA here is from genome assembly GCF_001592165.1 of Caldimonas taiwanensis NBRC 104434. Lineage (NCBI taxonomy): Bacteria > Pseudomonadati > Pseudomonadota > Betaproteobacteria > Burkholderiales > Sphaerotilaceae > Caldimonas > Caldimonas taiwanensis. The sequence goes on along the minus strand of NZ_BCWK01000021.1, from coordinate 37,773 downwards.
TGCCCCCCGGACAACCCGGCCCCACTCTGGTCGAGCTTGTCCTTGACTTCATTCCACAGGGCTGCCTTGCGCAGCGCCCATTCCACGCGTTCGTCCATTTCCACACGCGGCAGGTTCTCGAACAGCCGCACACCGAAGGCGATGTTGTCGTAGATCGACATCGGAAACGGGGTGGGCTTTTGGAACACCATGCCGATCTTCGCCCGAATGAGCGAGACATCCAGCTTGGAACGCAAAATGTCCTCACCGTCCAGCAGAATCTGGCCTTCCGCGCGCTGTTCGGGATAGAGCTCGAACATGCGATTGAAGGTCCGCAACAGCGTGGATTTGCCGCAGCCCGACGGGCCGATGAAGGCCGTGACCCGCTTTTCCGGAATCTCGAGATTGATGTCCTTCAGAGCGTGGAAGTTGCCGTAATAAAAGTTGAGGTTGCGCACCGAGAGCTTGATCTTCTCGGTCACGGGCACATCGACTTTTGCGTCCATCAGGGATGCCTCTTGGGGAAATCAGTGTTTGTTGCGGAACAACACGCGCGCGGTGATGTTCAGCACCAGCACGCCCAGCGTGATGAGGAACACACCGGTCCAAGCCAGCTTCTGCCAGTTCTCGTAGGGGCTCATGGCGAACTTGAAAATGGTCACCGGCAGGCTTGCCATCGGCTGTGACAGATCGGAGGTCCAGAACTGGTTGGACAAAGCGGTAAACAACAGGGGCGCCGTCTCACCCGCGATACGAGCCAACGCCAGCAACACGCCGGTGATGACACCAGCGCCCGATGCCTTGAGCGTCACGCTCAAGATCACTTTCCACTTCGGCGCTCCCAAAGCATAGGCCGCCTCTCGCAATGAATTGGGAACCAGCACCAGCATGTTTTCGGTCGTGCGGATCACCACCGGGATCACGATCAGCGCCAGCGCCAAAATCCCGGCCCATGCGGAAAACGACTTCACCCGCGCCACCACCACGGCGTAGATGAACAAGCCGATCACGATGGAAGGCGCAGACAGCAAAATGTCGTTGATGAAGCGCGTGATCGACCCCAACCAGCTGCGCTGACCATACTCGGCCAAAAAAATGCCAGCCAGCACCCCGATCGGCGTGCCGATGAAAGTGGCCAGCGTCACCATGACGATCGAACCAAAGATGGCATTGGCCAAGCCCCCGGTTTCTGCCTGCGGCGGCGGGGTCATTTCGGTGAACACCGACAGCGCCAGGCCGCCGATCCCCAGGCGAATGGTTTCCACCAAGATCCACACGAGCCACACCAAACCGAAGGCCATGGCGCAAAGCGACAGCGTCAGTGCCACGGCATTGACCCGCTTGCGACGGCGGTGCATGGCCAGACGACCGGGATCGAAACTTGCCAGGCTCATGAGCGCGCTCCCTCGTTCTTCTTCAGTTGCATCAGCAAGATCTTGGACAATGCCAACACCACGAAGGTGATCAAAAAGAGCACCAGGCCCAAATAGATGAGCGACGCCTGATGCAAGCCTGCAGAGGCTTCGGCGAACTCGTTGGCCAGCGCCGAGGTGATGCTATTGGCCGCTTCGAACAGCGACAGCGAACTGAGTTGATTGAAGTTGCCGATCACGAAGGTCACGGCCATGGTCTCGCCCAGCGCGCGCCCAAGCCCGAGCATGATGCCCCCGATCACGCCGGTTTTGGTGTAAGGCAGCACCACTTTCCAAACCACCTCCCATGTGGTCGACCCCAAACCATAGGCCGATTCCTTGAGCATGGCCGGCGTGACCTCGAACACGTCGCGCATCACCGCCGTGATGAAAGGGATGATCATGATGGCCAGGATGATGCCGGCCGACAAAATACCGATGCCCACGGGCGGCCCGGACACCAGCGTTCCCAGATAGGGCACGTCCCCGAAGGCCCGCTGCAAGGGTTGCTGCACATAGTTGGCCAACAGCGGGCCGAACACCAGCAACCCCCACATGCCATACACGATGGAAGGCACCGCCGCCAGCAATTCGATGGCCGTGCCCAAAGGCCGCTTGAGCCAGCGCGGGGACAACTCAGTGAGAAACAGCGCAATCCCGAAGCTCACCGGCACCGCGATCACCAGCGCGATGAACGACGTCATCAGCGTTCCGTAAATCATCACCAGGCCGCCGAAGTTCTCCTCCACCGGATCCCACTGGCTGCGCCACAGAAAGCTCAGCCCGTACTTCTCGATGGCAGGAGCCGCACCGATGAACAGCGACACGATGATGCCCACGAGCATCCCCAGCGTCGCCAGAGCCGCTCCATGGGTGAGCATGGAAAAAAGCTTGTCGGCCCAAGGAGAGGAGCGCCGCACGACGGGCGGTCCTCCTACGGGATGAGAATGTTCCATCTTTGGGGTCTGGTCCAAGGAAGCAGCTGGAAGTGTAGCGGCCACAAGTCCTCCGAATCACGCAGGGATCCACATGCAAAGGGGGCGCAAGGCCCCCATCGATGACGACACCGCCGGCGCACCGACCCCCATGGTGCAGAGGGAGTCGATGCCCCCAAGCCCCGGAGTCAGTTGGCAAACACCGGCTTGCCCGAGGCGTCTTTGATGTCACGCGCCCAGTGAGCACGAATCAACTGCTTGACCGACTCCGGCAGCGGCACATAGGCCAAGCTGGAAGCCATGGCATCGCCGCTCTTGAACGCCCAGTCGAAAAACTTCAGCGCATGGGCACCTTGCTGTGGTTTGTCCTGCACCTTGTACATCAGGATGAAACTGGCGCCGGTGATCGGCCAAGCGTCCTTGCCCGGCTGATCGGTCAGGATCTGATAAAACGTTTTGTCCCATTGCGCACCGGCTGCCGCCGCTTTGAAATTGGATTCATCCGGCGCGACGAACTGACCATCGCGGTTGCGCATCAGGACATGCGCCATGCGGTTCTGCTTGGCATAGGCGTATTCCACATAACCGATGGAGTTGGGCAGACGTTGGACGAACGCCGACACCCCTTCGTTGCCCTTGCCCCCGGCACCCGTGGGCCAATTCACGGCAGTGCCCTCGCCCACTTGGGCTTTCCACTGAGCGTTCACCTTGGACAGGTAGTTCGTGAAGATGAAGGTCGTCCCGGAACCGTCGGCACGTCGAACCACGGCGATCTGGGCATCGGGCAGCGGCACGCCCGGGTTCAGCGCGGTCAGGGCCGGGTCGTTCCACTTGGTGATCTTGCCCAGGTAAATATCGCCCAACACCTGTCCGGTCATGCGAATCTGGCCGGGCTGGATGCCGCGAATGTTCACCACGGGCACCACGCCACCAATCACCGACGGGAACTGAATCAAGCCAATTTTGTTCAGCTCCTCGTCCTTCAGAGGCATGTCCGAAGCCCCGAAGTCCACCGTCTTGGCCGTGATCTGACGGATCCCGGCCCCAGAGCCCACCGATTGATAGTTGATGCGCACCCCGGTGGCTTTGTGATAGGCATCAGACCATTTGGCATAGATCGGCGCGGGAAATGTAGCGCCAGCACCGGTCACATCTTGGGCATGCACCGAAGCCACCCCGCCCGCAAGCGCGACGGCAGCCAAGGTCAGTCGGAACAAGGAAGACTTCATGAGAGCACGTGTCGATGAAGGTTGGAACAAGCCAGTCCACAGCACCGGGCGCACTGTAGGCCGGTTCTGTGACATCTTGATGACAACCATTGTGCCGTTTTCCGGCGACACACCGTCACAAAACTGTCACCCGAGGGTCACACACGCCGTCTGCCGCCATACGCCGCGCAATGCGCCACCGCCGGGGGAGCGTCCGGCGCAGCGAATCGCGCGATCATGGCGCACTAGCCTCTGCCGGTCGGCCCCGGCCAGCTGGCCTCTCTTGCGGGATGGACCGGGCCGCTCAAGCCACGGGCGGCTCCCGGGTCACGCCCAGCAGTTCATCGACATGGGCCAGCGTGCCCGGATCCTTCAACACCACTTGCAGCCACTGATGCAGGGACATCTCTCCCCAGCGCGCTGCCTTCTCGGCCAAGTAGGCCACCGGGCTGTGGGGCTCGGTGCGTCGGAAAAAAGCCGCCACCTCACGCAGTTGCCGCAAGGCCTGCTCGCGGCTGAGCGGCGCCCCGACAGGAGCCATCCGGGGCGCATCCTGCGCCGGGTGCGCTGGCAGGGGTTGATCGCTCGCCGCCTCCGGCGGACGGTCGGCCGACACCCCAGCGCTCTTGCACAGCCGGCCGATCTCATGGGCGGCGGCATCCAAGGCTTCACGCGCCGCAGCAAAGCTCGGGCCCTCCTCGCCCAGGCGATCGTCGCAAAACGCCTGCAGTGCCGCCAGTTGGTCTTGGCATGCTCGCACGGCCGACTCGACGGCCAGCAATTGCGGCGTCGGTGTCTCGCGGATGGCACGCTGCAACTGATCCATCGTCAGCCGCCCCTCGGCCAGTTCAGCCGCTGCGTCGGGATGGCGCTCCATCTGCTGCTGGAGCTGCCGCGCCGCCGCCCAATCACGCAAGCTGTGACGAGCGGACGTGATCGGCAGATCTTGGGCCAGGCCAACGATGCGATGCAGCAGCCAGGCCAGGTTCCCGATGCGTTGCGTCGCGTCGCCATCCTCGGGCAGTGGATGCAGATGGTCCCAGTGACGCTCGCACAGCGCAACACACAAGTGCAGCCCCTCTGCCAGCCCCGCATAGCCGCGCTGCATGGCCGCGGCCTCCGTCCACCACATTGCCAAACGCAAATCTTTGCTGCGCTCGGCCAATAGCTTGGCACACAAGGCTTCCACCCCCGGCCAGTCGGCCACCTTCAAGGCAGTGACCCAGGCCCCCTGATCGAGACTGGGATCGTCTTCGCGCCGCATTTCGCGGATGGCATCGAATTCACCCGAAAACGAAAGGTCTTCGCCGCAGGGTTGCTCCAGAGACAAAGGTTCAATCAGACGCGGGTCCATGCACGAGGTTCAGGTTGCAGCCACGAGACGCGCAGGATACTGAAAGCCCTTCATCACAATCGCTACAAATTGCGACAAACCCTCAAGCATGGGGGCAGGCCATGCCACGGCCGATGCTGACCGCGGGAGCCCGCGCCAAACTCGAGCTCTGAGAAGAGAACGTCGGGAAAGAGAAGATGGAGGCGGAGGCCGGAATCGAACCGGCGTACACGGCTTTGCAGGCCGCTGCATAACCACTTTGCTACCCCGCCCTGGGGGAAGGCTGCGACGACTCGCCAAAGGCACGAGCCGCCAAAGCCTCTCACTGGCAACGAATGCTACCAATGAAAAAGGGAAGCTGCTTGGATCCAGGAGATCTGAAGAAGCTTCCCTTTCAGCATCTGGAGCGGGAGACGAGTCTCGAACTCGCGACCTCAACCTTGGCAAGGTTGCGCTCTACCAACTGAGCTACTCCCGCATGGGCTCCGTCGATTCGCTACTGACTTTCGTTTTCGAAGTCTTTAGCGTTTCGCAGAAGCTCGCATTATAGGCGAATTTTTTTTCGTTGTGCAAGCCCTCTGTCATTCATGCCGAGCACGCGGCCTGCCCCCCCTCAATGCGTGAGGACGTCGGCACTGCTGCCAGCCACCGGGGACTCCTTGGCGGCCTCGACCTTGACCGCATCCTCCTCGGGCAGCGGCACGGGCTTGGACACCAGCGCCGTCTCCAGCACCTTGTCGATCCACTTCACCGGAATGATCTCGAGCTGGCTCTTCACGTTCTCAGGGATTTCCTGCAAATCCTTGACATTCTCTTCGGGGATGAGCACGGTCTTGATGCCACCTCGATGGGCTGCAAGCAGCTTCTCCTTCAGGCCACCGATGGCCGTGACCTCGCCGCGCAAGGTGATCTCACCCGTCATCGCCACATCCGCCCGCACGGGAATGCCCGTCAGGGCCGACACCATGGCGGTGGTCATGGCAATACCCGCACTCGGACCATCTTTCGGGGTCGCGCCATCGGGCACATGGATGTGGATGTCGCGCTTCTCGAACATTTCGTCCTTGATCCCCAGGCGCCGGGCACGCGAGCGCACCACCGAACGCGCCGCCTCGACCGACTCTTTCATCACTTCGCCGAGCTGACCGGTGCGGATCGTGTTGCCTTTACCGGGCATCACCGCCGCTTCGATGGTCAAGAGATCACCACCGACCTCGGTCCACGCCAAGCCCATGACCTGGCCCACCTGGTTCTCTTGTTCGGCACGGCCATACTGGAACTTACGCACACCGAGAAACTCGTTGAGGTTGTCCTCCGTGACGACGACCTTGCCCTGATACTTTTTGAGCGCCTGGCCTTTGACGACCTTGCGGCAAATCTTGGAGATTTCACGCTCGAGCGACCGCACTCCGGCCTCACGGGTGTAGTAGCGGATGATCCCTCGGATGGCCGACTCGGTCACCTCCAGCTCATCGTCCTTCACACCGTTGTTCTTGCACTGCTTGGGCAACAAATAGCGCTGCGCGATATTGACCTTCTCGTCCTCGGTGTAGCCAGACAGGCGGATCACCTCCATGCGGTCGAGCAACGCCGGCGGGATGTTCAGCGAGTTGGACGTCGCCACGAACATCACATCGGACAGGTCGAAGTCGACCTCGACGTAGTGATCGCTGAAGGTATGGTTCTGCTCGGGGTCGAGCACCTCCAACAGCGCCGACGACGGGTCCCCACGGAAATCCATGCCCAGCTTGTCGATCTCGTCGAGCAGGAACAGCGGGTTGCGCACCCCCACCTTGGTCAGACTCTGCAGCACCTTGCCCGGCATCGAGCCGATATAGGTGCGGCGGTGGCCGCGGATTTCGGCCTCGTCACGCACGCCCCCCAGGGCCATGCGCACGAATTTACGCCCGGTGGCACGCGCCACGGACTGCCCTAGCGAGGTCTTGCCGACGCCCGGGGGGCCCACCAGACACAAAATGGGCGCCTTGACCTTGTCCACACGCTGCTGGACGGCCAGGTACTCGAGAATGCGCTCTTTGACCTTGTCCAGGCCATAGTGGTCCTGGTTGAGCACTTCCTCGGCGTGCACCAGGTCATGCTTGATCTTGGTCTTCTTGCTCCACGGCAGATTGACCAGGGTGTCGATGTAATTGCGCACCACCGTGGCCTCGGCCGACATCGGCGACATCAGCCGCAGTTTCTTCAGCTCGCTCTCGGCTTTCTTGCGCGCCTCCTTGGGCATGCGCGCGGCCTTGATGCGTTTTTCGAGCTCCTCGAGGTCGGCGCCTTCCTCACCCTCGCCCAGCTCTTTCTGGATGGCCTTGACCTGTTCGTTCAGGTAGTACTCGCGCTGGCTCTTCTCCATCTGACGCTTGACGCGGCCACGAATGCGCTTTTCCACCTGCAGGATATCGACCTCATGCTCGAGCTGCTCGAGCAGGCGCTCCAGGCGCTTGGCCACCGAGAACAGGTCGAGCACGGCCTGCTTGTTCTCCAACTTCAGCGGCAAATGGGCGGCGATCGTGTCGGCCAGGCGCCCCGCATCGTCGATCCCGGCGATCGAGGTGAGAATTTCGGGCGGAATCTTCTTGTTGAGTTTGACGTACTGGTCAAACTGCTGGGTGACGGCGCGGCGCAAGGCCTCGATCTCCGCAGAGCTCTCGGTCTCGGGCGGCACTGGACGCACCACCGCAACGAAATGATCACCGCGGTCATCGATGCGGTCGGTGGTGGCCCGCTGCAACCCTTCGACCAGCACCTTCACGGTGCCATCGGGCAACTTGAGCATCTGCAGGATGCTGGACACGCACCCCACGGAGAACATGTCATCCGGGCGGGGCTCGTCTTTGCCTGCGGCCTTCTGAGCCACGAGCATGATCTGACGGCCAGCCTCCATGGCCGATTCCAGCGCTTTGATCGATTTGGGTCGCCCCACGAACAGCGGGATGACCATGTGGGGGAAAACCACGACGTCACGCAACGGCAGCAGGGGCAGCTCGATGGGATCGGCGGGTAAAACGGGATGTCCAGACATCACAGACCTCTCTTTCTCAAGCCGGATGTGGGGCTCGAGAGTTCAATTGCAAGACGGGCGCACCTGGGGCAACAGGCGCCCCCTTGCCCTCAGGCGCTGGCCTTGGCCTGCTCGCGATAGACCAGCAGGGGCTTGGTGTTTTCTTCGATGGTGTGTTCGTCCACCACCACCTTGGCCACACCGTCCAAGGCAGGCAGGTCGAACATGGTGTCGATCAGGGCCTGTTCCATGATCGAACGCAAACCACGGGCACCGGTCTTGCGCGCCAGGGCCTTGCGGGCGATGGACACCAATGCCGAAGGACGGACTTCCAGTTCGACACCGTCCATGGCAAAGAGTTTCTGATACTGCTTGACCAGGGCGTTTTTGGGCTCGGTCAAGATCTGCACCAGCGCGTCCTCGGTCAATTCGCCCAAGGTGGCCACCACCGGCAGACGGCCCACCAATTCAGGGATCAGGCCGAACTTGATCAAGTCCTCCGGCTCGACATCGCGGAACACGTCCGACAGCCTGCGCTCGGACTTGCTCTTGACCGAAGCGGCAAAGCCGATACCGGACTTCTCCGATCGGTTTTGGATGATTTTCTCCAGCCCATCGAAAGCCCCACCGCAGATGAACAGGATGTTGGTCGTGTCGATCTGCAAAAAATCCTGGTTGGGATGCTTGCGCCCCCCCTGAGGTGGCACGGAGGCCATGGTACCTTCGATCAGCTTGAGCAGCGCCTGCTGCACTCCTTCGCCAGAGACATCGCGCGTGATCGAGGGGTTGTCGGCCTTGCGCGAGATCTTGTCGATCTCGTCGATGTAGACGATGCCGCGCTGCGCGCGTTCGACGTCGTAGTTGCAGTTTTGCAGCAGCTTCTGAATGATGTTCTCGACGTCCTCGCCCACGTAGCCCGCCTCGGTCAGCGTGGTGGCATCGGCAATCACGAAGGGCACGTTGAGCAACCGCGCCAAGGTCTGGGCCAGCAGGGTTTTACCCGAGCCGGTCGGGCCGATGAGCAGGATGTTGCTCTTGGCCAACTCGACATCATCCTTCTTGCCCGCCTGAGCGCTCATGTGTTTGAGGCGCTTGTAGTGGTTGTAGACCGCCACCGACAAAATGCGCTTGGCCGTCTCCTGCCCGATCACGTATTGATCGAGGCTGGCCTTGATCTCGGCCGGGGTGGGCAGGTCGGAGCGGGCCGTGCGGCCTTCTGCGGACTCGGCCGGCACCTCGTCGCGGATGATGTCATTGCACAGGTCGATGCACTCGTCGCAAATGAACACCGACGGCCCGGCAATGAGCTTCTTCACCTCGTGCTGGCTCTTGCCGCAAAAGGAGCAATACAAGACTTTCTCGCTGGAAGAGCCTTTTTTCTCGGGCATGGTTCGGGACTCGGCTGAGAGGGTGCTTGTCGAAGATGATAAGTCAAAAGAAAACGGGGCCCGGGTCGAAGGAAAGGCCCCGTTTACTGTCCTGTTTTTTGGACCGTCCACGGCAGGCACGGCCCTGAGCGTTCGGTCCTACTCGCGGCGCTCGAGCACGCGGTCGATCAGGCCATAGGCCTGCGCTTCCGGGGCCCCCATGAAATAGTCCCGCTCGGTGTCGGCCTGGATCTTCTCCAGGGGCTGGCCGGTCCGCTCGGACAGGATGCGGTTGAGTTGATCGCGCGTCTTGAGGATTTCCCGGGCGTGGATCTCGATGTCCGAGGCCTGCCCCTGGGCGCCGCCCAAGGGCTGGTGGATCATGATTTTCGAGTTCGGCAGCGCAAAGCGCTTGCCCTTGGCGCCGGCAGCCAGCAAGAACGCGCCCATGCTGGCGGCCATGCCCATGCACAGCGTGGACACGTCCGGCTTGATGAACTGCATGGTGTCGTAGATCGACATGCCGGCACTCACGCTGCCGCCGGGAGAGTTGATGTACAGCGAAATGTCCTTGTCCGGGTTCTCGCTTTCCAGAAATAGCAGTTGGGCCACCACCAGGTTGGCGGTTTGGTCGTTCACCGGCCCGACCAGGAAGATCACACGCTCGCGCAGCAGGCGGCTGTAGATGTCGTAGGCGCGCTCGCCGCGGCCGGACTGTTCGATGACGATGGGCACCATGCCCAAGTTCTGGATATCCAGGGAGCTCATGAAGTCGATCCTTGCGATGCGCACGAGAGGAAGTTGGAAGCAGAGCCGATTATGGCTGTTCGCCCGTGCCCGCGCCGACGACCCGGGCAGGAAAAGCGAACGGGGCGCGCGCCTTCGCCCGGCGCAGCGCCCCGTGGCGGGCTTCACGCGGGATCAGGCCCCCATGAGTTCATCGAAGGGCAGGGTCTTGTCCACCACCTTGGCGCGCGACAGCACGAAGTCCGTGACGTTGTTTTCGAGCACCACCGCCTCGACCTCCGCCAGACGCTGCATGTCGCTGTAGTACCACCGCACGACCTCCTCTGGCTTCTCGTAGCTCTGGGCCAGCTCTTCGATGTGGGCCTTGATCTGCTCGGGCTGGGCCTTGAGGTCATGCGCTTTGACCAGTTCGGCCACCACCAGACCCAGGCGCACCCGACGCTCGGCCTGTGGGCGGAACATCTCGGCCGGAATCGGCGCCTTGTCGGCATCCTTGACCCCACGGGCTTTCAGGTCCGCACGGGCTGCCTCGGTCATGCGCTCGACCTCGCTTTGCACCAAGGCCTTGGGCACGTCGAGTTCAGCCACCTTGAGCAAGGCATCCATCACGGCGCTCTTGTTGCGGGCCAACACACGGAACTTCACCTCACGCTCGAGATTCTTGCGGATGTCGGCCCGCAAGGCTTCGACCGAACCATCGGCAATGCCCAACGAGCGAGCAAAGTCCTCGTTCACCTCAGGCAACTGCTGGGCCTCGACCTTCTTCAGGGTGACGAGAAAGTCGGCCTCCTTGCCGGCAACGTCCTTGCCGTGATAATCATCCGGAAACTTCAACGGGAAGGTTTTGGACTCACCGGCCTTCATGCCGCGCACAGCCTTCTCGAAGGCTTCGAGCATGCGGCCCTCGCCCAGCAAGAACTGGAATCCCTCGGCTTTGCCGCCCTCGAACGGCACCCCGTCAATCTTGCCTTCGAAATCGATGGTCACGCGGTCACCATCGGCAGCCGGCTCCGCAGCCGGGCGTTGGTGGAACGTGCGGCGCTGCTTGCGCAGGATCTCCAACGTCTTGTCGATGGCCGCATCGGTCACTTCGGAGGACACACGCTCGACTTCGGTGCTCGACAGGTCGCCGATTTTGACTTCCGGATAGACCTCAAACGTCGCATCGAAGGTCAGCTGCCCCTCGGGGGCGCCCTCTTTCTCGGTGATGCGCGGCACGCCGGCCACCCGCAGCTGAGCCTCATTGGCAGCCTTGGCGAAGGCTTCGCCGACTTTGTCGTTCATCACCTCGTATTGCACCGCAGAACCATAGCGCTGGGCGACGATGCTCAGAGGCACTTTGCCGGGACGGAAACCGTCGGCCTTGACGGTGCGGGCCAGGCGCTTGAGGCGGGATTCGACCTCGTTCTTGATGACCTCGGCCGACAGCGTCAGCGTGATCTTGCGTTCCAGTTTGTCGAGGGTTTCAACAGTCACGGCCATGGTGATCTCTCTCGTTTGAATGTGGTGCGCGGGGGGGGACTCGAACCCCCACACCATCGCTGGCGTCAGGACCTAAACCTGGTGCGTCTACCAATTTCGCCACCCGCGCAAATCGAAAGGGGAGCGGCCTGCTCCCCTTTAGGTGTTCCTATGGGTGTTCCAGGAAACCGCAAATTTTAACCCGGCGTCGAACCGTGGGGCTCTTTCACCCGGAACCAGGCGGCATACATCGCCGGCAACGCCAGCAGGGTCAGGACCGTGGCCACGATCAGTCCCCCCATGATGGCCACGGCCATGGGGCCCCAGAAGATGCTTCTGGACAGCGGGATCATCGCCAACACGGCCGCCGCGGCCGTCAGCAAAATGGGCCGCAGCCGACGCACGGCGGCCTCGACCACCGCCTGCCAGTCGGGCACGCCGCGCGCGCGATCTTGTTCGATCTGATCGATGAGAATGACCGAGTTGCGCATGATCATTCCCATCAGCGCAATCACCCCCAGCAAGGCCACAAAGCCAAACGGACGGTTCAGGATCAGCAAGGCAGCAGCCACGCCGGCAATGCCCAAGGGCGCGGTCAGGAAAACCAAGGCTGCACGACTGAAGCTGTGCAACTGCAGCATCAGCAAGGTGAACGTGATGAAAAGCATGACCGGCACGCCCGCAGCGATCGAGCCCGTGCCTTTGTTGCTTTCGGCCACGGTGCCGGCCATCTCGATGCGATAGCCTGCCGGCAGCCTGGCGCGGATCGCATCGAGCTGCGGATCGATTTGGAAGCTCACGGTGGCCGGCTGCAATCCTTCCACGACATCGCCCTGCACGGTCACGGCATAGTCGCGGCCCTCGCGCCAGAGCACTCCGGGCTCCCAGACGAATTCCGCGCGGGCCACCTGGGTGAGCGGAATGCTACGGCCGCTGGCCGTGGGCACATAGGCGTTGTACAAGTCGGTCAGCGCGGCGCGTTCGTGCGCCGGTGTCCGCAGCACGATGTCGATCAGCTTGTCACCGTCTCGGTACTGCCCGATGGTATTGCCGGTTTGCGCCGTGCGCAGCGCCTGCGCAATGGCCTGACTGGTCACCCCCAAGGCGCGGGCGCGCGTCTGGTCGATGTCCAGGCGCAACACCTTGATCGACTCGTTCCAGTTGTCGTTGACGCCACGCAGGTTGGGGTTGGCCCGCATCACGGCCTTGACCTCGTCTGCGATGCGCCGCACCTCGGCCGGATCGGTGCCCATCACCCGAAACTGCACCGGGTAAGGCACCGGCGGACCGTTGGGCAGCAATTTCACCCGGCCTCGCACCTCGGGGAACTCCTCGGCCAGCAGGGCCGGCAGCCGGCGTCGCAGTGCCTCGCGGGCCGGAAGATCCTTGGGCATCACGATCATCTGGCTGACGTTGGACTGCGGAAAGATCTGGTCGAGCACGAGCGCGAAACGCGGCACACCACTGCCCACCCAGGTGCTCACCGTGGCCACCCCCTCCTCTTTCATCAGCCGCGCCTCGACACGACGCGCCACTTCCTCGGTGGCCTGGAAGGATGCCCCTTCGGGCAACCACAGGTCCACCAGCACTTCCAGCCGGTTGGAATCAGGGAAGAACTGCTGTTGCACACGCCCCATGCCCAGCAGCCCCAACACCAATGACAGCACGGTCACGCCGATGGTGATCCACCGATGGCGCACGCACCACCCCACCCATCGCCGAAAACGGTTGTAGAACGGTGTGTCGAACACCTCGTGCGGCCCTGGGTCGGCATGCGCGCGCACCTTGAGCAACACCGTGCCGAGGTAAGGCACGAAGTAGACCGAAACGACCCACGAGATCACCAGGGCGGCCGCCGTGACCGCAAAAATCGCAAAGGTGTATTCGCCCACGGCCGATTTGGCCAGACCAATGGGCAAGAAGCCCACCGCGGTGATCAGGGTGCCGGTGAGCATGGGCATGGCGGTGATCTCATAGGCCGCCGTGGCGGCTCGCAGCTTGTCGTAGCCCTCCTCGAGTTTGCGCACCATCATCTCGACGGCGATGATCGCGTCATCGACCAGCAAGCCCAGTGCAATGATCAGCGAGCCCAGCGAAATCTTGTGCAGACCGACGCCCCAAAAGTACATGGTGACGAAGGTGATCGCCAAGACCAGTGGGATGGTGATGGCCACCACCATGCCCGGACGCCAGTCCAGCCGCAGCGGCCGCACGTGCAGCCCCAAGCTGACGAAACTGACGGCCAACACGACCACCACGGCCTCGATCAATACTTTGACGAACTCGTTGACCGAGCGCGAGACCACGGAGGACTGATCCTGGAACTGCGTCATCTCGATGCCCACGGGCAGCTCGGAGCGGATCTGGCTGACGACCTTTTCCAGGTCACGACCCAGGCGGATGATGTCGCCCCCCTTGGCCATCGACACCCCCAAAGCCAACACTTCCTGGCCTTGGTGGCGCACTTTGACTTGCGGCGGATCGACATAGCCTCGTCGCACCTCGGCAATGTCCCCCAGCCGCAGGGTGTTGCCCCCCGCACGGATGGGGAAGGCCCGCAGCTCCTCCTCCGAATTGAAGGGGCCGCTGACGCGCAACTGCACCTGATCGGTCGGCAGCGTCACGACCCCCGCAGACACGATCGCGTTTTGCTGGCCCAGCTGGGCGATCACTTGATTGAAGTCCAGCCCCAGCTGCGCCAAGCGCGCCTGTGAGACTTCGATATAGATCTTCTCGTCCTGCGCGCCAAAGATTTCGACTTTGGCCACGTCCGGCACGCGCAGCAGCCGCTGACGCACTCGGTCGGCATACTCCTTCAGCTCGCGCGGGCTGAAGCCATCGGCGGATAGGGCATAGATCGCCCCATACACATCGCCGAACTCGTCATTGAAGAACGGCCCGATCACCCCCTGCGGCAAGCTGCCGCGCATGTCGTTGACTTTCTTGCGCGTCTGGTACCAGATCTGCTGGAGCTCCTCGGGCGGCGAGGAGTCGGCCACCTGGAAGATGATCAGCGTCTCTCCCGGCTTGGAGTAACTGCGGATGATGTCCGCATAGGGCACCTCCTGCAGCGTGCGCTCGATCTTGTCCGTGACCTGGTCGGCGATCTGCTGTGCCGTGGCGCCGGGCCAATAGGCCCGCACCACCATGGCCCGGAAGGCAAACGGCGGATCCTCGTCCTGACCGAGCTGGAAGTAGGCTGCAAAGCCCAGCATCATCAGGACGACGAGCAAGTAGCGTGTGAGCGCCGAATGTTCGAGCGCCCAGCGAGAGATGTTGAAGCGGCGCTCTTCCGAGGCCGGCAAGGGATGTGATCTCACGAATGACCTCGTCCTCTAGAGTCAGGGGGCGATGCGGACTCAGGGAGCACTGCGCGAGGCGGTCTCCAACGCGCCGGGAGCTGAGGCCGGCGCCGCCGGCGTCGTGCCCTCACGATAGATCCGCACACGCTGTCCAGGGGTCAGCACATGCACGCCTGCGGTGACGATCGTCTGGCCCGGCTTCAGCCCGCTGCGCACCACCACCTCATTGCCGTCGCTGCCTGCCAGCTCCACGGGATGCAAGTTCACCGCCATGGTGTCTGGGTCGACCACCCAGACATGGGTGCGGCCCTGATGCTCGCGCAACGCCGACAAGGGCAGCTTGGCCACACCGGCCTGTGCCGGCTGCTGGATCACCACCGTGGCGGTGCGCCCCAAGGGCACGTCCGTCAACCCCAGGTCGGCCTTGACCGTGTAGGTGCGCGTGATGGGGTCCGCTGCAGCGGCCACCTCGCGGATGCGCGCCTCGATGGAGCGCCCTTCCTGCCCCCACAGGCGCACCTGTACCGGCACGCCGGCAGCGGCCAGCGCGCGCACGGCTTCGAGTTGATCCTCGGGGACTGCGAATACGGCATCGCGCGGGCCGTCATGCGCCAAACGGAGTACTGCCATGCCCGCACCCAAGACCATGCCGGGCTCGGCCTCGATCGCGGTGACCACCCCCGAGACATCGGCCACCAAATTCGCGTAGGCCGCTTGATTGCCCTGCACATTGGCCTGCGCCTGCGCTTGGGCCCATTGAGCCCGTGCCGCCTTGAGGGCCGTCTCACGGCGCTCCAGTTCGGACGAACTGATGAAACCCTGGGCCCGCAGCTCGCTGAAGCGCCGGAAGTCGGCCTCGGCCTGCTCCAGGTTCGCCTGGGCCGCCGACACGGCGGCGCGCGCGGCCTGCTCGCCCAAACGCAGATCCCGGGCATCCAGCACGGCCAATACCTGCCCAGCACGCACCTTGTCGCCAAGATTCACGTGACGCTGCACCATCTTGCCCGGCACACGAAAGCCCAGCCGAGACTCCGTGCGCGCCCGCACCTCCGCCGCGTACTCCTGCTGCTGCCGTGCCGACGAAGCAGCCAGGGTCAGGGTCCGCACCGCGCGCACCGGTTCTTGCGGCGGCGGCGTGCGGGTACAGCCCGTCAGCACCAGCGAAACCAGCGCAAGGATGACGGCAGAAACAAGCGTAGGCTGAGGCATCACAAGACCTTGAGCGAAAAAACGTCCATACCGCTTGCTCACCCCCGAGGCTGCGCACCAGCCCTGCGCGAGAGAGCCCAGTGGAATCCCGAGGATGGCAAATGCCCGAAAATTACTGACTGACTGGTCAGTACTCTAAATTTCGTCCGCCCCCCCTGTCAAGGCCGAAGCTGCGGAGGCTCCGCCCGCAAAACGCATGGACAATCGCCCCCGTGAGTGTGAAGCACTATGAAAACTTTCCCGTGGCGTCCTGGCTGTGCCCTGCGGCACTGCGCCCGGCCGTCGCTGCCCTTTACTGGTACGCCCGCACGGCGGACGACTTGGCCGACGAAGGCCGCCGCAGTCCGGCGCAACGCTTGTCCGACTTGGCGGCCTACCGGCGCGACCTGGCGGCCACGGTGGCCGGCCAGCCAGTGTCGCAGCGTTGGCCCCACATTTTCATCCCCCTGGGACAAGCCCTGGCGCGCCATCGCTGGCCAGTGCATTTGCTGGAAGACCTGCTCAGCGCCTTCGAGCAAGATGTCGTCAAGCACCGCTACGTGGACCGGCAAGACCTGCTGGACTATTGCCGGCGTTCGGCCAACCCGATCGGGCGGCTGATGCTGCATCTGCTGAACATCGATGACGAAGTGTCGCTGCGGCAGTCCGACAACATTTGCACGGCTTTGCAGCTGATCAACTTCTGGCAAGACCTCGGAGAGGACGCCCAGCGCGGCCGGCTGTACATCCCTCTGGAGGACTGCGCCCGCCACCGTGTGCCACCAGCCTCGCTGCTGGCACGGCACGAAACGCCGGGCACCCAGCCCCTGGTGCGCGACATGGTCGAATGGGCGCGCCGCCTGATGGACGAAGGCGCTCCGTTGGCGCAGCGTGTGCGAGGACGATTCGGCTGGGAACTGCGCCTGGTCATACAAGGAGGACTGCGCATCCTTGAGAAAATTCACCGCCTCGACTACGCCACCCTCCACTGTCGTCCCGTGTTGCACCGCCTCGATGCCCCGATCCTGCTGTGGCGTGCGCTGCGGATGCCTCGTCTGACCGCCCCATGACGCCACAGCAATACGTTCAGGACAAAGCCGCCGCCAGCGGGTCGAGCTTCTACTACGCCTTTCTTTTCCTGCCGCCGCCCCGCCGCGCAGCCATCACCGCGTTTTATGCCTTTTGCCGAGAGGTCGATGACGTGGTCGACGAAGTCAGCGACCCGGGTGTCGCGCAGGCCAAACTGGGCTGGTGGCGTCGCGAGGTGGCCGCATCCTTTGCCGGGCGTCCGAGCCATCCGGTCATGCAAGCCTTGATGCCCCACGTTGCGATCTACGGGATTCGAGCCGACCAGCTACTGGCCGTCATCGAGGGATGTCAGATGGACCTCGATCAAACCCGCTACCTCGACTATGCCGGGCTGCAACGCTACTGCCATCTCGTGGCCGGGGTGGTCGGCGAGGTCGCCAGCAGCATCTTCGGTCGCACCGAAGCCCGCACCATCGACTATGCGCACCGCCTCGGCCTGGCTTTGCAGCTGACCAACATCATCCGTGACGTGGGAGACGACGCACGCCGTGGGCGCATCTACCTGCCGGTCAACGAGCTCCAGCAATTCGACGTGAAAGCCCACGAGATCCTGAACCGCGTCTACAGCGATCGATTCACCGCCTTGATGCGATTTCAGGCCGAGCGAGCCCACCGCTGCTACGACGAGGCCCTGGCCCTGCTGCCCGCAGCCGACCGGGCCTCGCAGAAGCCTGGCCTGATGATGGCCAACATCTATCGCACTCTCTTGCGCGAAGTGGAATCCACCGGCTTCCAGGTGCTGCACCAACGCATCGCGCTGACCCCGCTGCGCAAGCTGTGGATCGCGTGGCGGACTCACTGGCGGGAGCGCTGAGCATGAGCCAGCGACTGGCGGTGATCGGCGCCGGCTGGGCCGGCTGCGCAGCGGCCGTGCAGGCCGTGGACGAGGGTTTCGATGTCACCCTGTACGAAATGGCCTCTCACCTGGGAGGACGTGCCCGACGGGTGGACATCGAAGGGCTGGCCTTGGACAACGGACAACACATCCTGATGGGCGCCTACACCGAATGTCTACGGCTGATGCGGCAGGTGGGCGTGCGCACGACGCTGGACTTGCTACGCACGCCATTGCAGCTGATTCATGCCGATGGCAGCGGCCTGCGGCTGGGTGCGGGCCGAGCCGCGCCAGCGCTGCTGAAGGCCATTGCCGCCCAGCGGGGATGGACCCGCGGTGAACGCCTGGCTTTGCTGCGCCAGGCCACCCTGTGGACGCTGCGCCGCTTCCGCTGCGCCCCTGAGCTCACCGTGGCTCAGTTGTGTGCCAACCTGCCCGTGCGAGTGCGCGACGAGCTCATCGACCCCTTGTGCGCGGCCGCCTTGAACACACCGGCACACCGAGCCAGTGCGGCCGTTTTCTTGCGCGTGCTGCGCGACACCCTCGGATCCGGGCCTGGCAGCAGCGACCTGCTCCTGCCACGCACCCACCTCAGCGCCCTGTTTCCCGACCCCGCCGCCCGCTGGCTGGAACGCGCTGGCGCGCGGGTGCGGCGCCATCACCGCGTGACCGCACTGCAGCGCCACGCGCCCCATGGCTGGCGGGTCGATGGCGAAGCTTACGACGCAGTGATCCTTGCGTGCCCGCCCGGCGAGGCAGCCCGCCTGTGCCGACCCCATGCCCCAGCTTGGGCCGAGCAAGCCGAAAGCCTGAGCTTCGAACCCATCGTGACCGTCTACGCCCATGCCGACGGTGCCCGACTCCCGCAGCCGATGCTGGCCCTGCGCAGCCATGACGCCGCGCCGGCCCAGTACGTGTTCGACCGCGGCCAGCTCAATGGCCCCACCGGCTTGCTCGCCTTCGTGATCAGTGCGGCGAGCCCATGGGTCAGCCGGGGTTTGGAGGCCACCGCCCAGGCCGTTTGCGAGCAAGCCCATCGCGAATTGTCGCGTTACCTGCGCCCCCCCTTGCGAGTGATCCGCAGCATCGTCGAAAAACGAGCGACATTCCTGTGCGAGCCCGGGCTGCAACGCCCATCGGCCACCATTGCGCCAAGCCTGTGGGCCGCCGGTGACCACGTCAACGGCCCCTACCCCGCCACCTTGGAAGGCGCCGTACGCGCCGGCGTGGCCGCCGCCCGGCTTGCGGCAGCCAGCCTCTGGTGATTTCGCCATGCAAAAACGCATCATTTCAGGTGACAATCACGGCATGAGAAAGTCCGACGGCCACTCCCCTACCATCCAGGTCCTGGAGCGCATGTTCGCCTTGCTGGACGTGCTGGCCGCCCACCAGGATCCAGTCTCACTCAAAGAAATCAGCGCCCAAACCGGACTGCACCCGTCCACCGCCCACCGCATCCTGAACGACCTGGCCACCGGGCGTTTCGTCGATCGGCCCGAAGCCGGCAGCTACCGGCTGGGCATGCGGCTCTTGGAACTGGGCAATCTCGTCAAGGCCCGCCTGGACGTGCGTGACGCCGCCCTGGGGCCGATGCGCGAGCTGCACAAGCTCACGCATCAACCGGTCAATCTGTCAGTCCGCCAGGGAGACGAGATCGTCTACATCGAACGCACCTACAGCGAACGCTCCGGCATGCAAGTGGTGCGCGCCGTGGGGGGGCGCGCCCCGCTGCACCTGACCTCGGTCGGCAAGCTCTTTTTGGCCCAGGACGACCCCCAGCGCGTGCGCGCCTATGCGACCCGCACCGGGTTGGCGGGCCACACCCGCAACAGCATCACCGACTTGGCCACACTCGAACGCGAATTGGCCCGGGTGCGCCAGTTGGGCTATGCGCGCGACAACGAGGAACTCGAGCTGGGGGTGCGTTGCATGGCGGCCGGCATACGTGACGACCAGGGCAAACTGGTGGCCGGCCTGTCGATCTCCGCCCCGGCCGATCGCCTCGAAGAGTCCTGGCTCGAGCGCCTACAGTCCACGGCGGCGCAGATTTCTGCGGCTTTGGGCTACCGCGGCTGAAGCCGACGATCGGCCGCCACCCCGCCGCGCCGGTCGATGCTCAAGACGTCACCCGCGGACTGCCGTGGCCGCCTCCCGCCCCGGCAGCCCCCAGTCCACGCTCCAACAGCCAGCGACGCACCCGCTCGGCATCGCCCAGTCGGGAGAAACGCCCGGCCGAGTCGAGAAAGACCATGATCAGCTTGCGGCCGGCCAGCTCAGCCTGCATCACCAGGCAACGACCGGCTTCGGCGATGTAGCCCGTCTTTTGCAGCCCGATGTCCCACGTCGGATTGAAGACCAAGCCATTGGTGTTGCGATATTTGAGCTGCCGATTGCCGACCACCACCTGATACTCCGGCGAGGTCGACAACTCCCGGATCAAGGGCACCTCATAGGTCGCCTTCACCAAGACGGCCAAATCGCGGGCGCTGGATTGGTTGCGACTGGACAGGCCCGTCGGCTCGACGAAGCGCGTGTCATGCATGCCCAGTTCCTGGGCCTTCCGGTTCATCGCCGCCACGAACGGTCCCAAACCGCCCGGGTAATGCCGTCCCAAGGCGTGGGCCGCCCGGTTCTCCGACGACATCAGCGCCAGATGCAGCATTTCTTCGCGGCTCAGGCGGGTCCCTACCGCCAAGCGGGAACGGCTGCCCTTTTCGGTGTCGATGTCCTCCCGCGTGATGGTCAGCATCTCGTCCAAAGGCTGGCCGGCTTCGATCACCACCAGCGCCGTCATCAGCTTGGTCAACGAGGCAATCGGCAGCACGGCCTGAGAGTTCTTGCTGAACAGCACCTCTTCGGTGTCCTGGTCGAGCACCAAGGCCACACTGGATTTCAGATCCAGAGGATCATCGACCGCATGCAGACCGAAGGCCTGCCCGTACGACACTGGCGAGCTCGTCGGTGCGGCCGTGACACGCTGTACCACGGTCCGCTTGGCCGCCACCGCGGCCCCTCTGGCCGACACCCGCGGACGCGACGAACGGACCTCGGAACGGCTGCTGCGCTTGGCCGATCGGGCCACGGGCTTCTTGCGCTGCGATTCCACCACCGCGCGCTTGCTGGCCGACGCCGTCGGGCGCTTTGCCCCCTCCTGTGCCGCCAGCAGCGGTCCGGACGCGCACACCCCTACCACCAGGGCCAGTCCGGCCACCAGCCCTTGCCACGTTTTCGCCCAAGCCAACCGCATCACTGCCCAACTCCCGCAGTCTTTGCGGGGGAGTGTAGGCGATCAGAAAAATGCAGGCAAGATCAAAAACTTACGCAATATTTCTCAAGTTCCATCGAAAACATGGGGCCTCACGAGCCCTGCCCCCGGACTCAACCCTGGGCCGCCACCCGCTCACTCTTGCTGTGCAGCTTGTTCAAGGCGGCGAGATAGGCCTTGGCCGAGGCCACCACGATGTCCGGGTCGGCCCCCACGCCATTGACCACCCGGCCCCCGTGCTGCAGCCGGATCGTCACCTCCCCCTGCGATTCCGTGCTGCCCGACGTGATGGCATTGACCGAATACAGCAGCATCTCCGCCCCGCTCTGCACATGGGCTTCGATGGCCTTCAAGCTGGCATCCACCGGGCCGTTGCCATGGCTTTCGCCATGGATCTCCCGATCGCCGGCGGCGAAAACCACCTTGGCGTGCGGGCGCTCGCCCGTTTCGGAGTGCTGAGACAGCGCCAACAAACGGTAGTGCTCATGTTCGTTGGTCACGCTCTCATCGCCCACCAGTGCGATGATGTCCTCGTCGAAGATCTCACTCTTGCGATCCGCCAATTCCTTGAACTTGGCAAACGCCGCGTTGATCTCGGCCTCGGATTCCAGCTCGATGCCCAGCTCCTGCAAACGCTGTTTGAAGGCGTTGCGCCCCGACAGCTTGCCCAGCACGATCTTGTTGGCGGTCCAGCCCACGTCCTCCGCACGCATGATCTCGTAGGTGTCGCGGGCTTTGAGCACACCGTCTTGGTGGATGCCCGATGCATGCGCAAACGCATTGGCGCCTACCACGGCCTTGTTGGGCTGGACCACGAAACCGGTGATCTGCGACACCAGCCGCGAGGCCGGCACGATCTGCGTGGTGTCGATGCCCACCTCCAGCCCGAAGTAGTCACGACGCGTGCGCACAGCCATCACGACTTCTTCCAGCGAGCAATTGCCGGCCCGCTCGCCCAGGCCATTGATGGTGCATTCGACCTGGCGCGCGCCGCCGATTTGCACACCGGCCAGCGAGTTGGCCACTGCCATGCCCAAATCGTTGTGGCAATGCACCGACCACACCGCCTTGTCGGAATTCGGGATGCGCTCGCGCAACGTCTTGATGAAGTTGCCATACAGCTCGGGCACCGCATACCCCACCGTGTCCGGAATGTTGATGGTGGTGGCACCTTCGTCGATCACGGCCTCCAGCACACGGCACAGAAAATCGATGTCCGAGCGATAGCCATCCTCGGGAGAAAACTCCACATCACCGCACAGATTGCGCGCGAAACGCACTGCCAGCCGGGCCTGCTCGTACACCTGCTCCGGCGTCATGCGCAGCTTCTTTTCCATGTGCAGCGGGCTGGTGGCGATGAAGGTGTGGATGCGTGCGGAGGCCGCCCCCTTCAGGGCTTCGGCGGCGCAACTGATGTCGCGGTCGTTGGCCCGTGCCAGCGAGCACACGGTAGAGCCCTTGATGTGGTCGGCAATCGACTTGACCGCCTCGAAGTCGCCGTTGGATGCCGCCGCAAACCCCGCCTCGATCACGTCCACGCGCAAGCGTTCGAGCTGACGAGCGATGCGCAGCTTCTCGTCCTTGGTCATCGAAGCGCCGGGAGACTGCTCCCCGTCGCGCAGCGTGGTGTCGAAGATGATCAGCTTATCGGCCATGATGGGCTCCGTGGGGATACGATGCGGTGAAAACGAAACGGCCCGCGGGCTGGGTGCGCTGGCGGGCCGTTCGTGCTGGAAACCGTTGACGAAGACGATCAGCGTGCCCGCGGCACTCCTAGGGGTAGCAAGGACATCGTCAGGACAGAAACCATGGAAACAATATAGCACCGATCAGCGGTGCAGCCCCTGCTCGTCGGGTTCGTCCGTGGACACGGCGATCACACTGACCGGCTTGCCCTTGGCCTTGCGGTAGCCATAAACCCCATAACCCGAAAAGCCATAGACCACGAACAGCACGAACAACACGACCGGCGGGTGGTAGGCGATCAGCGCGAAACCCAAGGCGATGGCCACCACCACCACAAAGGGCACGCTATGGCGAAAACTCACGTCCTTGAAGCTGTAAAACGGCACGTTGGTGACCATGGTCAACCCGGCATAGAGCGTGAGCGCGAACGCTCCCCAGGTCAGCCAGTCGATGCGCGAGGCCCCCCGGTAGCCCAGGTCGTCCATCACCCAGATGAAGCCCACCACCAGCGCCGCCGCCGCCGGGCTGGGCAGCCCCTGGAAAAAGCGCTTGTCGACCACCGAAATGTTGGTGTTGAAGCGCGCCAGGCGCAAGGCCGCTCCAGAGCAATAGACGAAGGCGGCGATCCAGCCCAGCTTGCCCAACCCCTTGAGCGCCCATTCGTACACGATGAGCGCCGGCGCGGCGCCAAAGGACACCATGTCCGACAGGCTGTCCATCTGCTCGCCGAACGTGCTTTGGGTGTTGGTCATGCGCGCCACCCGCCCGTCCAGACTGTCCAGCACCATCGCACAGAAGATGCCCACGGCGGCCAAATCAAAGCGATCGTTCATCGCCATCACGATGGCGTAGAAGCCACCGAACAACGCCGCCAACGTGAACAGATTGGGCAGGATGTAAATGCCCTTGCGACGCGGGCGCGCAGCCTCCTCGTGCAAGGCCTCAACGGATTCCGGCGTTTCGTTCATTGCTGTGGAAGCAAGGCCAGAATGGTGGAAGTGGCCGCCACTTTGTCGCCCGGGGCCACCCGGGGCGTGGCCTCGACCGGCAAGTAAACATCCACCCGGGAGCCAAAGCGGATGAACCCGTAGCGCTGCCCCTTTTCGACCACATCGCCCGGCCTCACGTAGCACAGGATGCGTCGGGCAATCAATCCGGCCACCTGAACCAAGGTCACGGTGTGCGGGCCCGATTCGATCACTACGGCATTGCGCTCGTTCTCCAACGACGCCTTGTCCAGGTCGGCATTGATGAACAGCCCCGGGAAATACTGCACTTTGACGACCCGGCCATCGACGCTGATGCGGTTGGAATGCACGTTGAAGACGTTCATGAACACGCTGATGAGCAGCGCGTCGCGGTCGGCGTAGGGGTCACGGACCTTTTCGACCTTCACGATACGGCCATCGGCCGGCGACAGCACCGCGCCGACGTCTGCCGGAACCGGCCGGGGTGGATCGCGGAAGAACTGCACCACGAAGGCCAGCACCAGCCAGCACAGAATGGCCACGAAACCCGTCAAAAAGAAGGAGGCGAAGACCGCCACGAAAAAAGCAATGGCGATGAAAGGCCAGCCTTCCTTCGCAAGAAAAGGATGGGGATAGTTCATGGGCGCGAGGATACAACAGCCCGGCGAGAAAAAAAGCCGCGAGGCAGGCCTCGCGGCTCGATCGGCGCTGATCGCGACGGTCGTGCCATCAGTTCTTGGACTGGTCCACCAGGCGGTTCTTGCGGATCCAAGGCATCATCGCGCGAAGCTGCTCGCCCACGACCTCGATCGGGTGTTGGGCGGTCAACCGACGGCGCGACAGCAACGTCGGCGCGCCCGCCTTGTTTTCCAGGATGAAGCTCTTGGCGTACTCGCCGGTCTGAATGTCTTTCAGGCACTGACGCATGGCCTGCTTGGTCTGCTCGGTGATCACCCGCGGCCCGGTGACGTACTCTCCGTACTCGGCATTGTTCGAAATCGAGTAGTTCATGTTGCCGATACCGCCTTCGTAGATCAAATCCACGATCAGCTTGAGCTCGTGCAGGCATTCGAAATAAGCCATCTCTGGCGCATACCCGGCTTCCACCAAGGTTTCGAACCCCGCCTTGATCAGCTCGACCGTACCGCCGCACAGCACGGCCTGCTCGCCGAACAGGTCGGTCTCGGTTTCCTCACGGAAACTGGTTTCGATGATGCCGGCCTTGCCACCGCCGTTGGCCACCGCGTAGCTCAAGGCCAAATCCCGCGCCTTGCCGCTCCTGTCCGCATGCACGGCGATCAGATGGGGCACACCACCGCCTTGGGTGTAGGTAGCCCGCACGGTGTGACCCGGCGCCTTGGGGGCGACCATCCACACATCCAGGTCCTCGCGAGGAATCACTTGCCCATAGTGCACGTTGAATCCATGCGCGAAAGCCAGCGAGGCGCCTTGCTTGATATGGGGTTCGACCTCGTTCTTGTAGACGCTGGCGATTTGCTCGTCGGGCAGCAGAATCATCACCACATCGGCCGTCTTCACTGCCTCGGGGATCTCAGCCACCTTCAGGCCGGCCTTCTCGGCTTTGCCCCAAGAGGCGCCGCCACGCCGCAACCCCACCGTCACCTTCACGCCGCTGTCATTGAGGTTCTGCGCATGAGCATGGCCTTGCGAGCCATAGCCGATGATGGTGACATTCTTGCCTTTGATCAGGCTCAGGTCGGCGTCCTTGTCGTAATAGACCTTCATGGTGTTCTCCAGGTTGTCCGGTTGGGAAGGGTCGGGGATCAGACGCGCAGGATCCGCTCACCGCGGCCGATGCCGCTGGTGCCGGTGCGCACGGTCTCGAGGATGGCGGTGCGTTCGATGGCCTCGATGAAGGCGTCGAGCTTGGCGGCATCGCCGGTCAGTTCAATGGTGTAAGTCTTTTCGGTGACATCGATGATGCGGCCGCGGAAGATGTCGGCCATGCGTTTCATCTCCTCACGCTCCTTGCCGACGGCGCGCACCTTGATGAGCATCAGCTCCCGCTCGGTGTAGCTGCCTTCGGTCAAGTCCACCACCTTCACCACTTCGATCAACCGGTTCAAGTGCTTGGTGATCTGTTCGATCACGTCATCCGAACCCGTGGTGACGATGGTCATGCGCGACAGCGACGGATCTTCCGTCGGCGCCACGGTCAGGCTTTCAATGTTGTAGCCGCGGGCCGAAAAGAGGCCCACCACGCGGGAGAGGGCCCCAGCCTCATTCTCCAGCAGCACTGCAATGATGTGTTTCATGGGTCGTTGTTCGCGCTCTTCAGGCCGACGGCGGTAACCGGCGGCCCTTGGCCACGTCCTTCGAGAGGGTGATTGTCGTTCCGAAGCCGATCGCCCCGTCCGGCCGGCGCCTGACGCCACGCGGCAACGTGGCGCCCTTGCCGGCCTTGCCGAGGGTCACAGATCTTCGGAGCCCAGCAGCATCTCCGTGATGCCCTTGCCCGCCTGGACCATGGGCCAGACGTTCTCGGTCGGATCGGTGCGCACATCCAAAAAGACCGTACGGTCCTTCAGGCGCATCATCTCGCGCAGCGCCGGCTCCACTTCCGACGGCTTCTCGATTTTCATGCCGACATGGCCGTAGGCTTCGGCCAACTTGACGAAGTCGGGCAGCGCATCCATGTAGCTGTGCGAATAGCGGCCACCGTAGTCGAGCTGCTGCCACTGTCGCACCATGCCCAGATAGCGGTTGTTCAATGAAATGATCTTGACCGGCGTCTGGTACTGCTGACAGGTCGAGAGCTCCTGGATGCACATCTGGATCGAGCCCTCGCCAGTGATACAAAACACATCGGCCTGCGGCTTGGCCAGCTTGATGCCCATCGCATAGGGCAAGCCCACGCCCATCGTGCCCAGACCACCAGAGTTGATCCAGCGGCGGGGCTCGTCGAAGCGATAGAACTGCGCCGCCCACATCTGATGCTGCCCCACGTCGGAGGTGATGTAGGTCTCGCGGTCGCGCGTCATCTCCCACAGCTTCTCGATGACGAACTGGGGCTTGATGACTTCCTCGGAATGCTTGTACTTCAAGCACTCACGCTTGCGCCACTCGTTGATCTGCCCCCACCAGCTCGCCAGCGCCTGAGCGTCTGGGCGCAGTTGTTGCTCGCGAATGTGCGCGATCAACTCCTGCAGCACCTCTTTGACGTCGCCCACGATGGGGATGTCGACCTTCACGCGCTTGGAAATCGATGAAGGATCGATGTCCACATGGATGATCTTGCGCTCCACCGAGGCGAAATGCTTGGGATTGCCAATCACTCGATCGTCGAAGCGCGCTCCCACGGCCAACAGCACATCGCAGTTCTGCATGGTCATGTTGGCTTCATAGGTCCCGTGCATGCCCAACATGCCCAGGAACCGGGGGTCGGTGGCCGGAAACGCCCCCAAACCCATCAAGGTGTTGGTGCAGGGATAGCCCAGCAAGTCCACGAGCTCGCGCAACTCGGCCGACGCATTGCCCAGGATCACACCGCCGCCGGTGTAAATGTAGGGCCGCCGAGCTTGCATCAGCAGTTGCACGGCCTTGCGGATCTGTCCGCCATGGCCTTTGCGCACGGGGTTGTACGAGCGCATTTCCACGCGCTCGGGATAATGAAACTCGGCCGTCTTGAGCGACACGTCCTTGGGCACATCCACCACCACCGGACCCGGCCGCCCAGTGCGCGCGATGTGGAAGGCCTTCTTGATCGTCATGGCCAGGTCTTTGACGTCCTTGACCAGGAAGTTGTGCTTGACGATCGGGCGCGTGATACCCACGGTGTCACATTCTTGGAAGGCGTCCAAACCGATGGCCGGCGTGGGCACCTGTCCCGTGATGATCACCATTGGAATGGAATCCATGTACGCCGTGGCGATGCCGGTCACGGCATTGGTGACACCCGGCCCCGAAGTCACCAGCGCCACCCCCACCTCCCCGGTGGCGCGGGCATAGCCATCGGCTGCATGCACAGCCGCTTGCTCGTGGCGCACCAACACATGCTGGATGGTGTCTTGCTTGTACAGCGCGTCATAGATGTACAAGACGGCGCCCCCTGGGTACCCCCAGATGTACTTCACCCCTTCGGCCTGGAGACAACGCACCAGGATTTCGGAGCCGTTGAGTTCTTGATGGGAAGATTGCGAGGAAGACGCGCCCTGCGTGGCGGCAGCGCGCTTGTGTTCCGCGGCAGACATGTCCATATGTCGAACCTTTCTGAATTTCTCTAACGAAAAACGATCGGTGCCCCTTCCCACGCCCTCGTGAGGCGGGTGTGGAGCCTGCGCGGTCATGAACGAGGCGCCCGGGTCGGGCGTCCGAGTCGAGACCCAATGTTGTGCAGGGCAACATTATGACATCGCCGCCACGCACCGGCGCGGGGCAATGCGATAATTTCCACCGAGTCCATAGCGCGTACGATCCGGCACTGTCCCTTGGCCACCGAACAAGAACTCAGCGACTTTCTCAAGGGCGCCGACAAACGCGCATTCAAGCGCGTGGTCTACGCCGTGCGCGACACCGACGCCGCCTTGGACATCGTGCAAGACGCCATGATCCGGCTGGCCGAGAAATACGGCGATCGCCCCGCTGCCGAGTTGCCGCTGCTGTTTCAGCGCATCCTGTCCAACGCCACCAACGACTGGTTTCGCCGCCAAAAAGTCCGCACGGCGGTCATGCAATCGTTTTCCGATCTGGAAGAACACGATGGCGTCGAGACGGCCGACTTGCTCGATACGCTCGAAGCCTTGCAAGACACGCAAGGCACGGAAAGTGCTGCCGACGCGCTGGCGCGCAGCCAAGTGCTCCAGGCCATCGACGCCGAAGTGCAGAAGCTGCCGCCGCGTCAACGGGAGGCGTTTTTGATGCGTTACTGGGAAGAATTCGACGTTGCGGAAACGGCTGCGGTGATGGGCTGTTCCGAAGGCAGCGTCAAAACCCATTGTTCGCGCGCGGTGCATGCCCTGGCCCGCGCCCTCAAGGCCAAGGGGATCGTGCCATGAACCCAACCACCCTTCACACGGCCGAGATCGAGGCCCTGGAGGCTCGCCTCGGCCTTCGCATCGCGGCCCGGCTGTCCGAACTCGATGTGCCGGCAGACGTCGGCGAACGCCTGCGCTTCGCACGCACACAGGCGCTCGCACGCCGCCGTGTCGCCTGGACCGAGACGCCCCCAGTGCGCCTGAGTACCGGCGGCGCTGCCGTGCTGGGGCTTGGGGGCGCCGCCCCCCACCGTGGCGGCCTACCCCGCTGGGCCGCCGCCCTGGGCGGCCTCCTTCCCCTGCTGGCCTTGCTGGTCGGCTTGGCCTTGATCGAAGATTGGCACATGGAGCGACAGATCCGCTTGGCCGCGGAGATGGACGCGACCTTGCTGACCGACGACTTGCCTCCGACCGCTTATGCGGACCCAGGCTTTCTGGAGTTTCTGAAGACCCCCAGGGAATGATGCGACGCTTGGCCTCTTCACTCGGCGCGGCCACGCTGACTGCCCTGCTGTACATGACGGCCGGCGGCTGGAGTGCCAGCCTGCCGACACTCGCCCAGGCCCAGACCAGTTCCACAGGAGGCCCGCGCTGGAACGCGCTGACCCCTGCCCAGCAGGAGGCCCTGGCCCCCCTGCGCCGCGAATGGAACCGCCTGGATGGATCGCGCAAGCGCAAATGGCTCGAAATTGCCGAACGCTTTCCCCACATGAGCGAAGACGAGCAACGGCGCGTCCACCAACGCATGCTCGAATGGGTGCAACTTTCGCCTCAACAGCGGACCTTGGCGCGCATCAACTACTTTCAATCCTTGCAGGATGTGCCAGCAACCGAGCGGCTGAGCCGTTGGGAAACCTATCAATCGCTGTCAGCCGAAGAGCGCCAGGCCTTGGCAGCTAAAGCGCGCAAGGCTGCATCGCCTTCGGCCTCGCTGCTTCAGCCCGGGCGCAAAACCTCGGAGCGCGAGCCCCCCGGGCTGGTGCCCGCACCGGCCACCAGTCGGGTGATGCCGCAGCCGGTGGCCCCCACCGCGGCCCAGGTGCGCCCGGGTGCCACCACCATTCCCATCACCCAGCAACCGATGCCGCCATGGCACCAGCAGGCCGGCCTGCCCAAAATCACCACGTCTCCAAGCTTCATCCATCCGAAGACCCTGCTGCCCCTGGCAGGGCCTCAGGGCGCCGCGATCATCATGCCCCCGAGCCGCAGCGCAGCGCCAGCCACCACTGCGACCATCCCTTGAGCACACATCCCTCCAGCATCTCATCACCGGGCGTCTCGCCGTCGCCCTCCGCGCCGACGCTGCGACGCCGCTTGGCCTGTCTCGTGTACGAAACCGTGCTGCTGTTTGGCATCGTGATGATCACGGGCCTCGTCTATGGTGTGGCCACCGGGCAGCGCCACGCCCTCGTCGGTCGCCTCGGCCTGGGCTTGCTCGTGGCCGCCGTCTTGGCGCTGTATTTCGTCTGGTGCTGGACGCAAAGCGGCCAGACCCTGCCCATGCAAACTTGGCGCATCCGCCTCGAAGGCCCCGATGGGCGCCCTCCGGGTCTGATTCGGGCACTGAGTCGCTTCTTCTGCGCCTGGATCTGGGTGTTACCCGGTCTCGGTCTGGCCCATCTGATGGGCTGGACCCGCAGCGGCTGGGCCGTCTTCGCTGCCTTGGCCGGCTGGGCACTGGCCTATGCGCTGTCGAGCCTGCTGCGGGCCGACCGGCAGTTCTGGCACGATGCGCTCTGCGGCACCCGACTCGTTCTGGTGCCCCCGATCCATCGTACTGGCTCCTGACCGTGGCGAGGCGTCAGGCAACGGCACAATCGAGCGCATGACCAACCCATACAAAGGCCGCAGCGGCCTGAATCGCATCCTGCACGCCTTCGTCCACTCGCTGGACGGCTTACGAACGGCCTACCGCAGCGAAAGTGCCTTCCGTCAGGAACTGTGGCTGGCCATCGTGATGCTACCGACGGCATTCTGGCTGGGCCGCGGTTGGGTCGAAACCGCCTTGCTCGCTGGTTCGGTCGTGTTGGTGCTCATCGTCGAATTGCTCAACTCTGGCATCGAAGCCGCCATCGACCGCGTCTCCTACGACATCCACGAGCTGTCCAAACGCGCCAAAGATTTCGCCAGCGCGGCCGTGCTGTTGTCGCTGCTGCTGTGTGCCGCGATCTGGACTGCCGCGCTCTACACCCGCCTGACGTCCCCCACCTTCTGAAGACCCGCCCCCCCCCATGAGCCCGCCTGCTTTTTCTCTGTGCGTCTATTGTGGCTCTCGGACCGGCGCAAACCCCGCCTACGCGGACACTGCACGAGCGCTGGGCCGCCATTTGGCACGCACCGGCACTCGGCTGATCTACGGCGGGGGGCGGGTGGGGCTGATGGGCCTCGTGGCCGATGCGGCGCTGGCTGAAGGCGGCACCGTCATCGGCGTCATCCCCCAGAGCTTGATGGACCGTGAAGTCGGCCATCAGGGCTTGACGGAATTGCGCGTGGTGCAAACCATGCATGAGCGCAAACGCCTCATGGCCGAGCAATCCGACGCATTCCTCGCACTGCCAGGAGGCATTGGCACCTTCGAAGAACTGTTCGAAGTCTGGACTTGGCGACAACTGGGTTACCACGACAAACCCATTGGCCTGCTCAATGTCGAAGGCTACTACGACCCCCTGATCGCCTTCCTTGGCCACACGGTCGAACAAGGATTCCTGAGCCCCGCGCAGCACGGCGCGTTGGAAGTCGGAACCGATCCGGCCGAATTGGTACAGCGCCTCAGGCACCAGGCCCGCCACGCCATAGCAGCTGACGACTATCGGCCCATTTGAGGGGATGAGCGCGCCCCGCCGCAGCACCTTTGCCGCGCCAACCGTCAGATGGCTGCCTCGTCGGTCTCGCCCGTGCGGATGCGAACCACCTGCTCCACCGGCGTCACGAAAATCTTTCCATCGCCGATCTTGCCCGTCTTGGCCGCCTTCACGATGGCCTCGATGCAGCGGTCCACGTCTTCATCTTTGACCACGACCTCGATCTTCACCTTCGGCAGAAAGTCCACCACATATTCAGCGCCGCGATACAGCTCGGTGTGACCTTTCTGACGCCCGAAGCCCTTGACCTCCGTGACGGTCAACCCCGTCACGCCCACCTCGGCCAAAGCCTCACGCACTTCTTCGAGTTTGAACGGTTTGATGATGGCGGTGATCTGCTTCATGGATGCTCCGTGATTCGTGGCTTCGATCCAGTTAGTTTAAGCGCGGAACTTCGATGTGATGGGATAACGCCAGTCTCTGCCAAAGGCGCGGTGCGTGATGCGGATGCCCACCGGCGCCTGACGCCGCTTGTACTCATTGATCTTCAACAGCCGCGTGACACGCTCGACATCCTCGCGCGCATAGCCTGCGGCGACGATCTCCTCGATGCTTTGATCGTCTTCCATGTAGCGCTGCATGATCGCATCCAGCACCTCATAGGGCGGCAAACTGTCCTGATCGGTTTGGTTGGGCCGCAGTTCGGCCGAAGGCGGCCGCGTGATGATGCGCTCGGGAATCACCGGACCGATGCTGCCATCGGCCCGCCGCGTGGGCTGCTCATTCTTCCAACGCGCCAGGCGATATACCCACGTCTTGGCCACATCCTTGATCACCGCAAATCCGCCGGCCATGTCGCCGTACAACGTGCAATAGCCGGTGGCCATCTCACTCTTGTTGCCCGTGGTCAGCACGATGCTGCCGTGCTTGTTGGACAAAGCCATCAGCAGCGTGCCACGCACACGGGCCTGGATGTTCTCTTCGGTCGCATCTTCGGCCAGCCCCGCAAACTCCTGGGCCAACGCAGCCTTGAAAGCCTCGAACATCGGCGTGATCGAGAACTCGTCATAACGCACCCCCAAGCGCTGCGCCATGTCGCGCGCGTCCCGCCATGAAATTTCCGCCGTATAGGGCGAAGGCATCATCACCGCGCGCACCCGGTCGGCCCCCAGCGCATCGACGGCCACCGCCAGTACCAGCGCCGAATCGATCCCCCCGCTCAGGCCAATGATGGCCCCCGGAAATCCGTTCTTGCCCACGTAGTCGCGCACCCCGGTGACCAATGCGGCCCACACCTGCGCCTCCAGCGACGGCAACGGGTGCACTTCCCCACGGATGCCGCGGGCTGCGACCTCCAGCACCAGCAGGTGCTCCTCGAACATCGGAGCGCGGGCCGTGACCGTGCCATCGGCATCGAGCGCAAAAGAGGCCCCGTCGAAAACCACCTCGTCCTGACCACCGACCTGGTGCGCATAGATCAGCGGCAAACCACAGGCGCGCGCGCGCTCGGCCATGCGCTGCTCGCGCTCTTGAACCTTGCCCAGATGATAGGGAGACGCATTGAGCACCAGCAGCACCTGGGCCCCGGCCTGTCTGGCACTCAACGCCGGCTCGGCGAACCAAGCGTCCTCACAGATGTTCAGGCCAAACCGCAGCCCTCCCACATCGAAGACCACTGGGCCCCATCCCAGCTCGCGCCCCGACACGAAATAGCGCTTCTCGTCAAAGACCTGATAGTTCGGCAGTTCGCGCTTGGCATAAGTAGCCCGCACCGCTCCCCCCGCCAACACCGATGCTGCATTGACGCGCTGCGGCACGATCACGGACTTGGTCCTAACATCTCCTGCACCGAACACAGCCCGCGGATGCCCGACGACCACATGCAAGCCCTCCAGATCGGCCAGGCGCGAGGCACACTGCTGCAGTGCCTTCTCGCAAGCCTCCAAGAAGGCCGGCCTCAGCAACAAATCCTCTGGCGGATAGCCGCACAGCGACAGTTCCGGCGTCACCAACAAACGCACCCCCTGCGCGTACGCTTGACGTGCAAACGCCTCGATACGGGCCACATTTCCGGTGAGGTCTCCCACCCACGGATTGAACTGCGCGACTGCAAGCTTGACGACGGCGTGTGTGGACATATGCAGGAAGAATTCGATGTCTGATTATGTCATCCGGGTCGTGGACGACCCTTTGCAGATCGAGGCCCGAGCCTGGGACGCGCTCGTCGAGGGCACGGCCGGAGGCACGCCGTTTCTGCGCCACGCCTATCTGGCCGCCCTGCACCGCTGTGGCAGCGCCACGGCGCACACCGGCTGGCTGCCCCAGTTCCTGACCGTATGGCGCAACGACGAGTTGGTCGCAGCTTGCCCGGCCTATCTGAAGTCACACTCCTATGGCGAGTACGTCTTCGACTGGGCATGGGCCAAAGCCCATGAGCGCTACGGGCTGCCTTACTACCCCAAGTTGACCGTTGCCGTGCCTTTCACCCCGGTGCCCGGTCCACGTCTACTGGCGCGCGAGGCCGACACCCGGCGCCTCTTGTTGCGCGCCTTGCGGCAGCAGGCCGAGCAACTCGGTCTGTCCTCCGTCCATGTGCTCTTTTTGTCTGAGGACGATCGGATTGCCGCCCAATCCGAGGGCTGGTTGCTGCGCAGCAGCGTGCAATTCCATTGGCACAACCGACGCCCCGAACCCTATGGAAGCTTTGACGACTTCTTGGCCGATCTACACCGCGACAAGCGCAAGAAGATCCTGCAGGAACGGCGCCGTGTCGCCCAGGCCGGCGTCACGTTCGAAATACGCACTGGTCGCGCGATCACCGGGCAAGATTGGGATTTTTTTCACCAATGCTACCTGGCGACGTACCGTGCCCATCGCTCTACCCCGTACCTGACCAGGCCCTTCTTCGCCGACATGGCCAAGGACTTGCCCGAGCACTGGCTCATGGTCATCGCGCATCGAGACTCGCGGCCAATCGCCTCCTCATTGCTCGCCCTCGACCCCCAACAACGCACGGCTTATGGTCGCTACTGGGGCAGCCTGGAGCCCGTGCCCTGCCTGCATTTCGAAGCCTGTTACTACCAGCCGCTCACCTGGTGCATCGCACAGGGCTACCATCGCTTCGAAGGCGGCGCGCAAGGCGAACACAAAATGGCGCGGGGCCTGCGCCCCGTCACGACCCAGTCTGCCCATTGGTTGACGCGGCCAGCCTTCGCCGCAGCCGTGGCTCGCTTCCTCGACCAAGAGGCACAAGGGCTGTCCGCCTATGTGGACGAATTGCGCGAACGCCTTCCATTTCGCGTCGCCCCCGACGAGACGACCGATCTCACTCGTCCGTGAAATCACCCGCAGCCGCCCAGACGAAGCGCTCGGGCCTCAGATACTTGCGCAGCGCTGCATTCACCTCCTGCACGCTCAACTGCGCGATGCGCTCATCCACGGCTTGCGAAACGGCGAAACGCCGCCCCAGCCGCAAGTTCTCCACCAGCGCCGCGCTCAGATGAGCATCCTGAGCCCGGGACAAATGCCGCAAAGCCAACAATCCCTTGCGGCCGGCCTCGAGCTCTTCGGCGGTAAATCCCTCGGTCAACACACGCTGGAACTCTTCATCGATCGCCCGTCGTACGCGGCTGAGATTCTCCGGCGCGAAAATCACTGACAGCGACCACACCGAATGCGGCTCCCAAGCATTCCACTCCACATGGGTTTGGATGCCGTAGGACAGCCCCTCGGTCTCGCGAACCCGTGTCCACAGCCGCGAACTGCCGCTTTGACCCAACAAATAATTCGCCAGCATCAAAGCGGGATAATCCGGATCACCATCACTCAGCGGCAGCGGCAAGCTGGCCCGCATGTACGCGTTGCGCTGATCCGGTGTACGCAAGCGTTCGAACCCTGGTTCGACCGTCACCATCGGATACGGCACCCGCTGGTACGGGGCTGGGCTCTTCCATCCAGCCAGATGCGTTCGTAAAGCCTGCAGCACCGCCTGTTCATCGAAGTCGCCTACCGCCGAGAACTGGGCCGACGAGGCCCCGTAAAAGCGACGGTGGAACGCACGAACCTGTTCGATGCCCACCGCACGCACCCGGTCCATTTGCGCCGCCAGCGTTGGGACATGGCGTACATCATCTTCTCGGTAGGGTCGCAGCTTGCGCAACACCGCGTTGTCAGCCAGCTCTT
This sequence comes from Caldimonas taiwanensis NBRC 104434, assembly GCF_001592165.1. Taxonomy (NCBI): domain Bacteria; kingdom Pseudomonadati; phylum Pseudomonadota; class Betaproteobacteria; order Burkholderiales; family Sphaerotilaceae; genus Caldimonas; species Caldimonas taiwanensis. The sequence continues at coordinate 2,008 of NZ_BCWK01000021.1, read as the reverse complement.
CCGGCGAACGTTGGGCCTCCTCCAGACTCGCAAGCCACTGTCGCTTCACCTCGTCCAGTGCGGCCGCCTCCAGGGCAGGCATGCGCAGCATCTCGGCCACGATCCCCACCAGCGCCGGCAAATGCTCGCCAACCGTGCGCATGCTCACGCTGACCCCGCCAAGGACTTCATGCACGGAGACATCCGCACGCAGCCGATCCAGTTCATCGGCCAATGCCTGGCGTGAGCGGTGTCGTGTGCCCTTGTCGAGCAGGGCTGCCACCAAAGCGCCGACCTCGGATTGCCCACGCAGATCCTGCGCCGTGCCGAACCGCAAATCCAGTCGCGCATGCACGAGCCGCCCACGCGTGGGTTTGGACAACAATGCGACCTGCAAGCCATCGGCCAGGCTCGACACACGGGTTTGCGCATCGATGTTGGCCGGCGAAGCCTCGAAAGTCGGCACCGCGGCCAAGCGGGGATCGCCCCGATACTCACGCAGCACCTCGGTCACGTCGACTCGCTGCGCAGCGGGGGCACGTTGCAAATCCTGCGTCGGGACATAGCGCGCCACGGTCCGATTGTCGCGGCGCAGATACTGTTCAGCGACCCGTTGCACCTGGTCGAGCCGCAGATCACGCATGCGATCGCGAGTCAAAAAAAACAGTCGCCAGTCCCCCTGCGCAATCGACTCAGACAGTGCAACCCCCACCGTCTCGGCGTTGGCAAATGACAGGTCCCATTCTTTGAGCCAGCGTGCCTTGGCCCGCTCCAGCTCCGCCGCCGTGATCGGCCGTTGGGACAACTGCTCGATTTCGTCCAGCAAGATGCGCTCGGCCTCGGGCACATCCTGTCCAGGCTGCAACTGCAGCCCAAACAATGCATATCCAGGGTCCGCCAGCCCTGGCGCAAAAGCAAACGCTGCTGCCGCCTTCGACCGCTCGACCAGTGCCCGATGCAGCCGCCCACCGGGACTGTCACCCAGGATGAGCGCCAGCGCGCGCATGGCCACATGATCGGGGTGCGGTCCCGCCGGCACATGGTAGAGGGCATAGACCAGGGGCGCGCCACCGGGGCGACGCAGCACCACCGTGCGCTCACCATCTTGGACGGGGTCCAGGGTCGGCGCCGGCCGCAAGGCCTGGTCCGGCCTCGGAATCGATCCAAAAGACGCTTCGATCCAACGCAACACCTGTGCCGTGTCGAACAAGCCCGAGACGATCAAGGTCGCGTTGTCGGGACGGTAATGCGTCCGGTAGAAACGTCGCAGGGCGTCGATATCGACATTCTCAATGTCGCTTCGCGCGCCGATGGTGCTCTTGCCGTAGTTGTGCCAGAGGTACATCGCCGACAGGCCACGTTCGAGCAACATCCGTCCGGCATCGTTCTCCCCCATCTCCATTTCATTGCGCACCACTGTCATTTCGGCATCCAGTGCGCTGCGCGCCAAAGTCGCATTCACCATCGCGTCGGCCAACCATCCCAGATACCAACGCAGGGTGTCGTCGTTATGGGCGAAACTGGCAAAGTAATTGGTGCGGTCGTACCAGGTCGACCCATTGGCCCTCATGCCCCGACGGCTGAACTCGGCCCAAGCCTCGGGATACCGCTGGCTTCCCTTGAACAGCAGGTGCTCCAAGAGGTGGGCCATTCCAGTCTCGCCATAGCTTTCATGGCGCGACCCGACCCGAACCGTCAAATTCACCGTGGTCGTGGGCTTGCCTCCATCGGGCACCAGCAAGATCTGCAAGCCATTGGCAAGCCGGTATTCGGCAATCCCTTCGATTTCCGTCACCTTCGTGACGGTCGCCTCGCTGGGCGAAGCACCAAGCACAGGCGCCCAGCCGGTCAAACACAGCAAGGTCCCGACGAACCAGGGGCGCAACAGCTCAAGCACTGGACGAAAGATCATGTTCGGCATGCGAAGCGCGACACAAAGAATCTGAGAGCCTGCCCAGCGATCGATGGTTCCTGGCAGATGCAGCCGCTCGAATTCGAGGGGTGGTTAAGAGAGAGGTGGTTTAAAAAA
>NZ_BCWK01000020.1:0-54840 GCF_001592165.1 Caldimonas taiwanensis NBRC 104434 | reverse complement strand
GGGGGGGGAGGGTCAGTGGGCTTGATCCCAGTTGGCCCCGACGCCCACCTCGGCCACCAGGGGCACGGAGAATTCGGCCACGGAGGCCATGATGCGCGGCACTTCGGTTTTGACCCAGTCGAGCTCGGCCTCGGGCACTTCAAAGACGAGTTCGTCGTGCACCTGCATCACCATCAGGGTTTGGCTCCTGCGCTGGTCAAGCGCGGCTTGCACCGCAATCATCGCGAGCTTGATGAGATCGGCCGCCGTGCCCTGCATGGGCGCGTTGATGGCCTGCCGCTCGGCAGCACTGCGGCGTGGACCATTGGCACCACGGATGTCCGGCAAGACGATGCGACGGCCGAAAAGGGTTTCGACATAGCCCTGCTGGGCTGCCCGCATCTTGGTCTCGTCCATGTAGCGCTTGACGTCGGGATAGCGCTGGAAGTAGCGGTCGATGTAGTCTTTGGCCGCCTTTTGTTCGATGCCCAGGCTGGTGGCCAAGCCATAAGCTCCCATGCCGTAGATGAGACCGAAGTTGATGGTCTTGGCATAGCGGCGCTGTTCGCTGCTGACGTGCTGCGGGTCGATGCCAAAGATTTCTGCCGCGGTGGCGCGGTGCACGTCCAGCCCATCCTGGAAGGCTCGACGCAGGTTGGCGTCGCCCGACAGATGGGCCATGATGCGCAGCTCGATTTGAGAATAGTCCGCCGAAACGATGACTCGGCCGGGCGGGGCCACGAAGGCCTCGCGAATGCGCCGGCCTTCGGGCGTGCGGATCGGGATGTTCTGTAAGTTGGGGTCGTTGCTCGACAAGCGGCCCGTCACGGCCACGGCCTGTGCGTAATTGGTATGGATGCGGCCGGTCTGTGGGTTGATCATCAGCGGCAGCTTGTCGGTGTAGGTGCTTTTGAGTTTGGACAAGCTGCGATGCTCGAGAATGCAGGCGGGCAGCGGGTAGTCGGCTGCCAGCTTCTCCAGCACCTCCTCGTCGGTGGACGGGGCGCCGCTGGCGGTCTTTTTCACCACGGGGAGGCCCAGCTTGCCGAACAGGATCTCCCCGATCTGCTTGGGGCTGCCGAGGTTGAACGGTTGACCGGCCAGCTCATGCGCGCGCGCTTCGAGCGCCAGAATGCGCTGGGCCAGTTCATGGCTTTGTCGCTCCAGCAGCCGTGCATCGACTTTCACCCCGTTGCGTTCGACACGTTGCAAGATGACCGACATGGGCATTTCGATGGACTCGTAGACGTAGCGCAAGCCCGCTTCGGACTCGATACGAGGCCACAACACCTGGTGCACATGCAGGCACATTTCACTGTCTTCGCCCGAATACTCGGTGGCACGACGCACATCGACTTGGGCAAAGGGAATTTGATGCGCCCCTTTGCCACATAGCTGTTCGTATTCGATGCCGCGGCGGCCCAGATGGCGTTCAGCCAGGCTGCCCAAGTTGTGGGACAGATGGGCTTCGAGCACGTAGCTCTGCAGCATGGTGTCGTGCACGTAGCCGCGGACCTGGATGCCGTGGTTGGCAAAGACGTGCAGGTCGTATTTGATGTGCTGACCGATCTTGCGGCACGTTTGGTCTTCAAGCCAAGGTTTCAGGCGTTCGAGCACACCGGACAGCGGCAGCTGCGCAGGCGCATCGGCATAGGCATGGCCCACGGGCACATAGGCGGCTTCACCGGGCTGCACGGCAAAGGACAAGCCGACGATGCGGGCTCGCATCGCATCGAGTGAGTCGGTTTCGGTGTCCAGCGCGGCCAGCGGGGCCTGCCGCAGCCGTTCGATCCAAGCGTCCAAGCGCTGCCAGTCCAGCACGGTTTCATAATCGCGCGGCAGTGTGCTTGGCACTGCTGCGGCCGCTGGCTCGGGTGCGCTTGCGGCTGCGCGAGACTCGAGTTCTCGCTTCCAGGTTTTGAAGCCATGGCGGGTGTAGAAGGCCAGCAAGCCCGGCGTGTCGGCTTCGCGCATCGCCAAAGCATCCAGCCGGGGCCAGCTCGGGATATGGTCCGACAAATCGCAATCGGTCACCACGGTGACCAGGCGCTTGCCCAAGGGCAGCCAGTCCAGTGCTTTGCGCAGGTTCTCGCCCGCCACGCCCTTGATGCGGTCGGCTGCAGCAATCACCCCATCGAGCGAGCCGTATTCGGCCAACCACTTGGCCGCGGTTTTGGGGCCGACTTTGTCCACACCGGGCACGTTGTCCACCGCATCCCCGATGAGCGCGAGATAGTCGACGATGCGCTGCGGCGGCACGCCGAACTTAGCCTTGACGCCCTCGACATCGAGGGATTCGTTGCTCATGGTGTTGATGAGGGTGACGTCTTCGTTGACGAGCTGGGCCAAGTCCTTGTCGCCGGTGGAGATGATGACCCGATGACCGGCCTGGCGTGCCACACGGGCCAGCGTGCCGATCACGTCGTCGGCTTCGATGCCGGGCACTTCCAGCACCGGCCAGCCCAACAGCTTGACCACTTCGTGGATGGGTTCGATCTGAGCCACCAGATCTTCGGGCATCGGGGCGCGCTGGGCTTTGTATGGCGCATACCACTCGTTGCGGAAGGTCGGTCCTTTGGCATCGAAGACGCAGGCAGCATGAGCAGCCGGATACTGTTCGCGCAGCCGGCGCAGCATGGCGATGATGCCGTGCACGGCGCCCGTGGGCTGGCCTTGCGGCCCGCGCAGGTCAGGCAGGGCGTGAAACGCACGGTAGAGGTAGCTGGAGCCGTCGACCAGCAGCAACAGCGGTGCAGTAGGGGTGTGCTCGTCCATGGGGCGATTGTGGGGCAATCCGACCGGCACCCCGACGGGCTGCGCCTACAATGCTCGTATGCGCAACCGAGCCTGCCTTGCCATCGTCGTGAGTGCCGCGGCCTGCTCCGCCTGGGGGCAGGCGGCCACCCCGGCTGCAGGCCCGCCGGAGCCGGCGGTGCAGGTCATCCGCGTCGAGGACGAGTCCACCCGCATCGATGAGCTGCGGGTCCGCGGGCAGACGCTCCAGATCCGCGTGCAACCCAAAAAGGGCGGGCGCACCTACGAGGTCGTGCCGCCGGACGGCGGACGCGACCCCTCACAGGTGGGCGCTGGCGGAGCTTCGGGTCAGCGCGTTTGGCGCTTCCTGACTTTCTGAGCCGGGGCTTGCCGGCAACCTTCGTCCATGGCCGTTTTCACGACCGTCACGCCTGAACAAGCCGCCGACCTGGTCCAGCGCCTGAACCTGGGCCGCTTGGTGGATCTGCGCGGCATTGCCTCCGGCATCGAAAACACCAATTACTTCCTCACCGCCGAACGTGCAGGCCAGTGCACCGACTATGTGCTCACGCTCTTCGAACGCCTGAGCTTCGAGCAATTGCCTTTCTATTTGCATTTGATGAAGCATCTGGCGGCCCGTGGCATTCCGGTGCCTGACCCGAAGGCCGATGCCAACGGGGAAATCCTGCACACCGTGTGCGGCAAGCCGGCTGCCGTGGTGGACCGCTTGCGCGGTGGGCATCAGCTGGCCCCCAGCCATGAGCATTGCCGCCAGGTCGGACAGATGCTGGCACGCATGCACTTGGCCGGCCGAGATTACCCGCGTTATCAGCCCAATTTGCGTGGGCTGGACTGGTGGGTCGAGACGGCCCCGTCCATCATGCCCCACCTGGATGCCGCGCAACGGCAGTTGCTGGAAAGCGAGCTGGCTTTCCAATGCGCGCATGCCCGTTCTGCGGCCTACCTGGCCTTGCCTCGGGGACCCATCCATGCCGACCTCTTCCGTGACAATGTGATGTTCGAGGGCGACACGCTGACGGGTTTTTTCGACTTCTACTTCGCCGGCGTGGACACCTTCTTGTTCGATATCGCCGTGTGCCTGAACGACTGGTGCACCGATCTGGATTCCGGACGCCTCGACGAGGCTCGGGCGACCACCTTCGTGGACGCTTATCGGGCCGTGCGGCCGCTCAGCCATGACGAGGTGCGGCTGATGCCTGCCTTGCTGCGCGCCGGCGCGCTGCGGTTCTGGATCTCGCGCCTGTGGGATTACCACCTGCCTCGCGATGCCCACATGCTCAAAGCGCACGACCCCGGCCATTTCGAACGCATCCTGCGCGCGCGCGTGGATACGCCTTGGCACCCCGAACCATGAAGCTGCGACACGTTGGGCCCTTGCAAGGCATCCTCTGGGTGCGCCGTGGCTTTGAGGTTTTTCTGCGTCAGCCGCTGGCGTATGCGGCACTGTTCTTCACGTTTTTGTTTGCCGCTTTCGTGCTGATCGTCACGATGCGCCAACTGGGCGCGCTGGCGGTGTTGGCACTCATGCCGCTGGTGTCTCTGGGCTTCATGCTGGCCACGCGCAAGGCAACCCAAGGCGGCTTTCCCTTGCCCTCGCTATTCATCGAGCCCCTGCGCGCACCGCGCCGGCAGGTGATGGCACTGCTGCAAATCGGACTGGCCTATGCCGTGCTGTCGATGCTGACGATGTGGCTGGCCGACGCGATGGACGGTGGCCGCATCGATGCCTTGCAGGGTGCCATGACCAGCCAAGAAGCCTCGGCCGAGATGATGGACGACCCCGCCATGCATCGTGCTTTGCTGGTACGACTGTTGCTGACCGTGCCGGTCAGCCTGTTGTTCTGGCATGCCCCGGCCCTGGTGCACTGGGGCGGCGTCAGTGCGGTGCAATCCGTGTTCTTCAGCGTGGTGGCTTGTTGGCGCAATCTGGGCGCCTTCATCGTGTACTTCCTCACGTGGGCGGCGGCCGTGCTGTTTTTCGGTGTCGTGGCCACGCTGATCTTCACTTTGCTGTCGGCCCCCCAACTGATGGCGCTGGTGGCCTTTCCGGCGACGTTGATGTTTCTGACGGCGTTTTATGCCTCGCTGTACTTCACCTTCGACGACTGTTTCATCGACGCGATGCCCGTCGGCCCCAAGGTTGCCTCGCCAGAGACTTGATTGACGCTCACCAAGCCAGGCCAGGGTTGCGCCCGGCCTGGCGGCACCGTGGCATCAGGTGCCAATGCGTCCGCCGTCGTTCTTGGTGATCATCACCGTGGCCGAGCGCGGGCGGGCACTGGCGCCGCCCGGCCCGTATCCGGCATTGCCAGGCCAATGACTGGTGTATTTGCTCGGCTCACCCACGTCGGCGGCGGCAGTCTCTTCTCCGGGATGCTGCACGTTGACGAAGATCACCCGGCCATCGGGGGTTTCGGCCAGCCCGGTGATTTCCTGATCTTTCGGACCGACCAGAAAACGCTTGAGCGTGGCAGCCGTGGGCTTCCTGCCCATGCGGGTGGTCACCGTGGTCGCGCCATAGTCCAGCGTCACGGCACCGCCATCGCCGACCTGTCCTGGAATGGCCGCCAGCATCATGCAATTGCTCTCATCGACCATGGCCCCATCATCGGTTTGAATCCAGCACAGGCAGGTGCTCGGGGTGAACACCAGACCGTCGGGGCTGGAAAAGTCTTGATCGTCGGTCAATCCGGACAAGTTGACCAGCGTGGGCGAAGCGTCGGATTCGGCGCCGAACAAGTACACATCCCAAGTGAAGGTGGTGGCCGCCGGGTCGCCACCGTCTTCTCGGATGCGCAAAATGTGCCCATTGACATTGCCCTGCTGCACGGTGATGCCAGCGCGCACATCGACGTAAGCGCGAGGGTTGGCCGCGTCGGGAGCAAGCTGCGAGCCTGTCGGATTGAGCCGACGGTTGCTGTTGTTGGTCAGCGTGATGTAGAGCTCACCGTTGGCCGGGTTGAGATTGCCCCATTCGGGCCGGTCCATCTTCGTGGCGCCAGCCGCATCGGCAGCAATACGCGCATGGATCAGTACATCGCCTTCGTCGGCAAAGGTGTAGCCAGCATAGTTGGCGACCGCCGGATTGTCCAAGCTCAGCTCGACCCATTGCCCCGTGCCATCGTCGTTGAAGCGGGCCGCATACAGGGTGCCACTGTCGAGGTACTTGTCGCCCACGGCCATGCGATCGCTACGGTTCGCATCCGACGGGTCCCAGTCCTGACTCGACACGAACTTGTAGATGTACTCGTTGCGTGCATCGTCGCCCATGTACACCGCCAGACGGCGACCAGCCACCGCACGCACCGCCGCGCTTTCGTGCGCCATGCGGCCCAGACTCGTGCGCTTCTTGATCACCGAGGTGGCTGAATACGGGTCGATCTCGGTCACATAGCCCTGGCAGTAGAACTCGTTGCGATAGTCGTCGGCTGCCGTGGCGCCGCTGACGCTGGCATTCCAGCGTGTAAAGCGTTCGTCGCCGCTTTGCGCAGTATCCCAGCGGTAGACATGGTTGACCCCGGCCGTGGCCGTGACGCTTTTGCCGTAGCGCGCAAACGCAACGTTTTCGTTGGCGCTGCGTTGGTTGTTGTCGCCGGCGTTGCGCGCGAAGAAGGCCGCCCAGTTTTCTTCCCCAGTCAGCAGCGTGCCCCAGGGGGTTTTGCCGGTGCCGCAGTTGTTGACCGTTCCGCGCGTGCGCGTACCATCAGGCGAGTACTTCGTGCGCAACAAGGTATTGCCGCGTGCCGGACCGGCAAACTCGATGGGCGTTTCAGTGGTGATGCGGCGGTTGAACGGCGAGTCCTGCACGTAAGCGAAGCGGCCATTGGGCTGTTTGGCGATCTCCACGATCGTCACTCCCATGGCCTGCATTTCTTTGATCACCTCGGCATCCGGGCGCGGTGCGGCGCTTGGCCCATTGGGATGCAGGAAGGTTTGCGTCACCCACTCATGATTGATGCCAAGCAACGCCCGGTTGTTGCTCGCATCATCGCGCGCGCCAGTGGCCGACAGCCCGAAATACTCCATGCCATCGTGCCATTCGCCGCAGCGCTGGTCGAAATCGGCATCGGTGCCATCGTTACGGAACGCACCGACACTGCTGAACAACGGATCGCCCATGGCGATGAGCACGTCGGCCCTGTAGCCCGGCGGAACCGTGAACGCATCGGCCACGCTCTTGGCCACGGCGGTAAAACCCAACAAGGTTTCGGCCGGCGCCTCGTCCACCGGCGCGTCGTCGCCACCGCCGCAGGCACTCAAGCCCGCTGCGCCCAGCAGCGCGGCGGCCGCTCCCCCGACTCCACCACGCAGAAGGCTGCGGCGGCTCAGACGCGCCGACAAGACGGCATCGAAACTGGGATTGGGCGACGTATTCGAGTCCTCCTCGTTGTGCATCGCGCGAGACAGATCGGTCTGCATGTTCATGGGGCGAATCCTCGGGTTGAAATGATTTGCAACACAATGGCGCCCAGGCATGGTAGGAAGCCCATGTGAAACTTCTGCAACGATCGTGTGGCGCAACGATGACGCTTTTGAGAGCCTTTCTTCGATGAATCTTGGTCACTTGGAGCGTCTGGGACGCGCACTCGCATATGCAACCGTGGCCATCGCCCTTGGGGGGTGTGCGGTGGTCAGCGTGGCTGGGGCCGCCGCCGGTGCGGCCATCTCGGTCACGGGAGCCGTCGTGAGCACCGGCATCCGCGTGACCGGGGCCGTGGTGGAAGCCGGCGTCCAAGCCGTTGCAGGGTCGGATGACGAGGACGACTGAAGGGCCGCTGCGCCCGCACCGTCAGTGGCCGCCGTACTCCAGCCGCGCTCCCAGCGTCATCAGCCGGGGGCGCACTTGCGTCATCAGGAATTCGGGGCTCAGTTGGAAGGCCGGCCCGCCGCAGTTGATCGCCATCAGCGAGCGCCCGCCAGCCGGCCAGAAGGCCACGGCGATGGCGTTGACGTCCTTCTGCCAATCGCCAAAGGACGCGCACACGCCGAACTCGCGGTACTGCTGGATCGCCTGTTCGATGCCCTGGCGAATGCGCGGCCAGGCCGCCTCGTCACTGCGCCGGATGCGATCCATCAATTCACGGCGTTCTTCCGGGGGACACATAGCCAGGTAGGCACGCCCCATGGCCGTGGTCGCCAGCGGAATGCGCGAGCCCACGTCCAGGCTGAGCGTGAGCGTGGCTTTGCTGCGGCAGTTCTCCACGTAAATCATGCTCAGTCGGTCGCGCATGCCCAAGGACACCATGGCCTGTGAGGCATCGGCCAACTCCTGCATGAGCGGCCGCGCCATCTGACGGGCATCCATGCGCGCCAGCATGGTGCTGCCCAGCGACAACGTGGCACTGCCCAGGCGATAGCGACCGGTGTCCTCCACGTACTCCAGGTAGCCCAGTTTGGTCAGCGTGTAGGTCAGGCGCGAAATGGTGGACTTGGGCAGCTTGCAACGCCGCGCCAGTTCCTGGTTGCCCAGCATGCGGTCACTCGACCGGAAGCAGGCCAGCACCTCCAGACCACGCGCCAATGCCGTGACGAAATGGCGGTCTTCCTTGATTCGCCGAGGGGCGGCGACGGGCTCGCTTGGGCTCGACATCGGCGGTTCTCGCTCCTTTCGATCCGGCCCGCCCACGCTGCACGGGGTCGCCCACACCCCATCGCTGGGGGGCGGCACCGGCGTGTGCGCCCACGCTCGAACACGCGGCGGCCGCCGAACATGATAGTTGCAAACCGTAGAGCAGACCGAAGTTCCGCAATGCAGAACTTCAGGGTTCAAGATTCGATGGGTGTGAGCTTGGCCACGCTCAGAGCCAACCACTTGATGCCATGGCGGCCGAAATTGATTTGCGCGCGTGCCTCGGTGCCGCTGCCTTCGAGGGTGAGAATCACGCCTTCGCCGAACTTGTTGTGGAATACGCTTTGCCCGGCGCGCAGGGCTTGGCCCTCGCGGGTTGCGGCCTTGGCCGCCGCCCAGGCCGGCGGCGCATCGGGCTGGTGGGCAGCGCCCCCGATGCTGCCCAGGCCCGAGCCCCGCTGCCAGGCGGCGCGATCGTCGCGCTCGAAGCCCGAGCCCAAGCCCCGGTGGCGTGGGGTGATCCACTTCAGCGCCCCCTCGGGCAGCTCGTCGAAGAATCGACTGGGCAAGTTGTAGCGGGTTTGACCGTGCAGCAGCCGGGTTTGGCTATGGCTCAGGTACAAGCGTTTGCGCGCGCGCGTGATGGCCACGTACATCAAGCGACGCTCTTCTTCCAGGCCCTCGGCATCGGACAGCGAGTTCTCGTGTGGGAAGAGGCCCTCTTCCAGCCCGGTGATGAAGACCACGTCGAACTCCAGCCCCTTGGCAGCATGCACCGTCATCAGCTGTAGCGCATCCTGCCCCGCCTGGGCCTGGTTGTCGCCCGCCTCCAAGGCTGCATGGGTCAGGAAGGCCGCCAGCGGCGAGATGATCTCGCCGGTGTCGGCATCGGGGGTGAGATCGACCGCGGCCACCGCCGGAGGGTTGCCAGCGGCGATCGCGCCGGCCTGTTCGTCCAACGGCAGGGCCACGGCATCCTTGCCAAAGCCTTCCTGCGTGACGAAAGCCTCGGCCGCATTGACCAGCTCATCCAAGTTTTCCAGCCGCTCGCGGCCTTCCTTGTCCGTGCGGTAAAAGTCGGCCAGCCCCGAGGCTTCGATCACATGCTCGATGATCTCCCGCAGCGTCAGGCCCTGTGTGGCCTCGCGCATGGCATCGACCAGCGCCACAAAGGCCGCCAGGTTGGCACCGCCCTTGCCCGTCACGGCCCCCACGCTCTGGTACAGGCTGCGTCCGCTGGCGCGGGCGGCATCTTGCAACTGCTCGATCGTTCGTGCCCCGATGCCGCGGGTGGGGAAGTTGACCACGCGCAGGAAGCTGGTGTCGTCATGGGGGTTTTCGATCAAACGCAAATAAGCCAAGGCATGCTTGATCTCGGCCCGCTCGAAGAAACGCAGCCCACCGTACACGCGATAAGGAATGCCAGCATTGAACAGCGCACTCTCCAGCACCCGAGACTGCGCATTGCTGCGGTACAGCACGGCCACCTCGCTGCGCGGCACGCCATCGCGGTGCAGTTGCTGCGCCTCCTCGACCAGCCACTGCGCCTCGGCAAAATCGCTGGTGGCCTCGTAGACACGTACCGGCTCGCCCGGGCCGGCCTCGGTGCGCAAGTTCTTGCCCAAGCGCCGCGTGTTATGGGAGATCAGCGCGTTGGCCGCGTCGAGGATGTTGCCGAAGCTGCGGTAATTGCGCTCGAGCTTGATGACCTGCTGCACTCGGAACTCACGCTCGAAGTCGGCCATGTTGCCCACCTGGGCGCCGCGGAAGGCATAGATGCTCTGGTCGTCGTCTCCCACGGCCATCACGGCGCTGTCTGGTCCGGCGAACAGCTTCAGCCAAGCGTATTGCAGCCGGTTGGTGTCCTGAAACTCATCCACCAAAATGTGCCGGAACCGCCGGTTGTAGTGCTCGCGCAGCGCCGCGTGGTCACGCATCAGTTCATACGTGCGCAGCATCAACTCGCCGAAATCCACGACGCCTTCGCGCTGGCACTGGTCTTCGTAGGCCTGGTAGACCTCGATGAGCTTTCGCGAATGCTCGTCGCGCACTTCGACGTCCTTCGGGCGCAGTCCGTCCTCCTTGCACCCCGCGATGAACCACGCCACCTGCTTGGGCACGAAGCGTTCCTCGTCGAGGTTCATGGCCTTGATGACGCGCTTGACCGCCGACAGCTGATCCTGCGCATCCAGGATCTGGAAGCTCTGCGGCAGGCCAGCGAGTTTCCAGTGCGCGCGCAGAAAGCGGTTGCACAGCCCATGGAAGGTGCCGATCCACATGCCCCGCACGGGAATGGGAAGCATCGTGCTCAGGCGGGTGAGCATCTCCTTGGCGGCCTTGTTGGTAAAGGTCACGGCCATGACGCCGCCGGGGCCGACCTGCCCGGTGTGAATCAGCCAGGCGATGCGGGTGGTCAGCACCCTTGTTTTGCCCGAGCCCGCACCGGCCAGCACCAGCACATGGCGTGGCGGCAGCGTCACGGCCGCGTACTGCTCGGGATTGAGGTGCTGCAGCAGGCCGGCCGCAGCAGGGCCTGCCAAGGACTCGGAATCGGAAGGAAATGGGCTCATGGATCGATTCTAGGAGAGGGGGGTGCGCCATCCGGACGCTTCGGCGTAGAATGCGTCACCGGGCCCAAATGTTGGAACCCGGTTCTGTCGCGTCCACCGCCCTTGCTGACGGTCTCGGACCCGGCCGGCTCCAAATCAAGCGCTCGCAGCCATTGGGCCGCGCACTGCCTCAACGCGCCGCCCGCGTGGCCTGCCGCCGCATCGGCAGGCCCTTCTGCCATCCGGAGCCTTGACCATGGAAATCTTCGACTACGACAACATCCTGCTGCTGCCGCGCAAATGCCGCGTGAACAGCCGCAGCGAATGCGACACCTCGGTGGAATTCGGCGGCCGCCGCTTCGTGCTACCGGTCGTGCCCGCCAACATGAAAACCGTCATCGACGAGCGCATCAGCGAGTATCTGGCGGCCAACGGCTATTTCTACGTGATGCATCGCTTCGATCTGGACAACGTGGCTTTCGCCAAGCGCATGCGCGACAAGGGCTTGTTCGTCTCGATCAGTTCGGGCGTCAAAGCCGCCGATTACGCGGTGATCGACCGCTTGGCCACCGAAGGCGTGGGGGCCGACTACATCACCATCGACATCGCGCACGGCCATGCCGACAGCGTGCGCAAGATGATCGAACACATCAAGAACAAGCTGCCCCACACCTTCGTGATCGCCGGCAATGTGGGCACGCCCGAAGCCGTGATCGATCTGGAAAACTGGGGGGCGGATGCCACCAAGGTCGGCATCGGACCGGGCAAGGTGTGCATCACTCGACTCAAAACCGGCTTTGGCACCGGCGGCTGGCAGCTCTCGGCGCTGAAATGGTGCGCCCGCGTGGCCACCAAACCCATCATCGCCGACGGGGGCATTCGCCACCACGGCGACATCGCCAAGAGCGTGCGCTTCGGCGCGGCCATGGTGATGATCGGCTCGCTCTTTGCCGGCCACGAGGAATCCCCCGGCCAAACCGTCGAAGTCGATGGCAAGCTGTACAAAGAGTATTACGGCTCGGCCAGCGACTTCAACAAAGGCGAGTACAAGCACGTCGAAGGCAAGCGCATCCTGGAGCCCATCCGGGGCAAACTGGCCGACACGCTGCGCGAGATGCAGGAAGACTTGCAAAGCGCCATCAGCTATGCCGGCGGGCGCCAGCTGGCCGACTTGCGCAAGGTCAACTACGTGATCCTCGGCGGCGAGAATGCCGGCGAGCACTTGTTCATGTGAACGATGCCAGCCGCCCGCGCCTAAAATTCCGGCATCCCAGGTCTGGCGGCGTCTCCCGTGGGACGCCGCTTTCGTTTTCCTCTCGCACGCACGTTTGGCCCCATGACCGAACTCGCCAAGTCTTTCGAGCCCGCCGCCATCGAGGCCCACTGGGGCCCGTTGTGGGAGCAGCGTGGTCTGTATGCGCCCACACTCGATGCAAACAAGCCCTCGTTTTGCATCCAGTTGCCGCCACCGAACGTGACTGGCACGCTGCACATGGGCCACGCGTTCAACCAGACGATCATGGATGCGCTGACGCGCTACCACCGCATGCGTGGCCACAACACCCTGTGGGTGCCGGGCACCGACCACGCCGGCATCGCCACGCAAATCGTGGTGGAACGCCAGCTTCAGGCCAAGACCGGCCAGTCGCGCCACGACCTGGGTCGCAAGAACTTCGTGGCCAAGGTGTGGGAATGGAAGGAAGAATCGGGCTCCACCATCACCCGGCAGATGCGCCGCATGGGTGCCTCGGTGAGCTGGAGCCACGAATACTTCACGATGGACGACAAGCTGTCGAAGGTGGTCACCGAAACCTTCGTGCGGCTGTATGAGCAGGGCCTGATCTACCGCGGCAAACGCCTGGTGAACTGGGATCCGGTGCTGAAATCCGCCGTGTCCGACCTGGAAGTCACCAGCGAAGAAGAAGACGGCCATCTTTGGCTCATCCGTTACCCCCTGGCCGATGGCTCGGGGAGCTTGGTGGTGGCCACCACCCGCCCCGAGACCATGCTCGGTGACACCGCCGTGATGGTGCACCCCGAGGACCAGCGTTACACCGCCTTCCATGGCAAACAAGTCAAGCTGCCGCTGACCGGCCGCACGATCCCGGTCATCACCGATGAGTACGTGGATCGTGAATTCGGCACCGGCGTGGTGAAGGTCACCCCCGCGCACGACTTCAATGACTACGCGGTGGGCCAGCGGCATGGGCTGCCGATGATCACGATCTTCACCCTCGAGGCCAAAACCAACGACGAAGTGCCCGCCCCCTACCGGGGTCTGGACCGCTTCGAGGCCCGCAAGAAGGTGGTGGCCGACCTCGAAGCCCAGGGCCTGCTGGTGGAGGTGAAGAAGCACAAGCTCATGGTGCCGCGCTGCGAGCGCACCGGGCAGATCGTCGAGCCCATGCTCACCGACCAGTGGTTCGTCGCGGTGAGCAAGCCTGGCCCCGACGGCAAGAGCATCGCGCAGAAGGCCATCGAGGTGGTCGACGACGGTTCGGTGAAATTCTTTCCCGAGCAGTGGGTGAACACCTATCACCAGTGGATGAAGAACATCCAGGACTGGTGCATCTCGCGCCAGCTCTGGTGGGGTCACCAGATCCCCGCCTGGTACGGCACGAACGGCGAGCTCTTCGTCGCCCGCAACGAGGAGGAGGCCCGCGCCCGCGCCGCGCAGGCCGGCTACAGCGGGCCGCTCACGCGCGACGAGGACGTGCTGGACACCTGGTATTCCTCGGCGCTGGTGCCTTTCTCCTCGCTGGGCTGGCCGGAAAACACGAAGGAGCTCGAGCTCTTCCTGCCTTCGAGCGTGCTGGTCACGGGCTTCGACATCATCTTCTTCTGGGTGGCCCGCATGATCATGATGACGGTGCACTTCAC
Organism: Caldimonas taiwanensis NBRC 104434; assembly: GCF_001592165.1. Taxonomy (NCBI): domain Bacteria; kingdom Pseudomonadati; phylum Pseudomonadota; class Betaproteobacteria; order Burkholderiales; family Sphaerotilaceae; genus Caldimonas; species Caldimonas taiwanensis. The sequence continues at coordinate 41,088 of NZ_BCWK01000020.1, read as the reverse complement.
CGGCAAAGTGCCCTTCCACCATGTGTACATCCACGGCCTGGTGCGCGATGCCCACGGCAAGAAGATGAGCAAGTCCGAGGGCAATGTGCTGGACCCGGTGGACCTGATCGACGGTATCGCGCTGGAGCCCCTGCTCGAAAAGCGCACCACCGGCTTGCGCCGCCCGGAGACCGCGCCCAAGGTGCGCGAAGCCACGAAGAAGGAGTTCCCCGATGGCATCCCCGGCTACGGGGCCGATGCGCTGCGCTTCACCTTCGCCGCGCTGGCCAGCTTGGGACGCAACATCAATTTCGACAGCAAGCGCTGTGAGGGCTATCGCAATTTCTGCAACAAGCTGTGGAACGCCACCCGCTTCGTGTTGATGAACTGCGAGGGCCAGGACTGTGGGCTGGCCGAGCATGACGCACAGGCATGTGTGCCTGGTGGCTACCTCGATTTTTCGCCGGCCGACCGCTGGATCGTCAGCGAGTTGCAGCGCGTGGAAGCCGCCGTGGCCCAGGGCTTCGCGGACTACCGGTTGGACAACGTGGCCAACGCGATTTACCAGTTCGTGTGGGATCAGTATTGCGATTGGTACCTCGAAATCGCCAAGGTGCAGATCGCTCACGGCAGCCCCGCCCAGCAGCGGGCCACACGCCGCACCCTGATCCGCGTGCTGGAGACGGTGCTGCGCCTGCTGCACCCGATCACGCCGTTCATCACGGAGGAACTCTGGCAAAAAGTGGCCCCGGTGGCTGGCCGCAAGGCCCCCGGGACGGAATCCTTCATCGTGACGGCCCCCTACCCCGTGGCCCAACCCGAGCGCATCGACGCCCAGGCCGACGCCTGGATGGACAAGCTCAAGGCCCTGGTGGGCGCCTGCCGCAACCTGCGCGGTGAGATGGGCTTGTCGCCAGCCGAGCGCGTGCCGCTGTATGCGCACGGAGACGCCGCCTTCATCGCGGCGGCCGCCCCACTGCTCAAGGCCCTGGCCAAGCTCAGCGACGTGAAGCTGTTCGACCAGGCCGCCGCCTTCACCGAGGCCACGAAGCTGGCGCCGGTGTCGGTCTTGGGTGAAGCCCACCTGGCCCTGCACGTGGAGATCGACCTGGCCGCCGAGCGCGAACGCTTGGGCAAGGAAATCAAGCGTTTGGAGGCCGAAACCGCCAAAGCCAGCGCCAAACTGAGCAACGAGAATTTCGTCGCGCGTGCGCCTGCGGCCGTGGTGGAGCAGGAGCGTCAACGTCTGGCCGACTTCGGGGCGACGCTGAGCAAGCTGCGCGAGCAACTCGCGCGCCTGGGCTGAGCGCCGTCGGCCCCATGTTCGGGGGCCCCCTGTCCGCGGGAGGCCGACAGACGCACAACGGATGAAACAGGTACAAACATGCCCATGATCACCAAAGCCGTTTTCCCCGTGGCCGGTCTCGGCACCCGCTTTCTGCCCGCCACCAAGGCGCAGCCCAAGGAAATGCTGCCCGTGGTGGACAAGCCGCTCATCCAATATGCCGTCGAAGAAGCCTACGACGCCGGCATCCGCGAGATGATCTTCGTCACCGGGCGCACCAAGCGCCCGATCGAAGACCATTTCGACATGGCCTATGAGCTGGAGACCGAGCTCGAAGCCGCTGGCAAGCACGAGTTGCTCAAGGTGGTGCAGTCCATCAAGCCCGAGGACATGGAGTGCGTGTTCGTGCGCCAGCCCAAAATGCTGGGCCTGGGCCATGCGGTGTTGTGCGCCGAGCGTCTAGTGGGCAACGACCCGTTTGCCGTGCTGCTGGCCGATGACCTGATGGTCGGCCATCCAGGCATCACCCGCCAAATGGTCGAGATCTTCAGCGAGTGGCGCGCCTCCATCCTGGCCGTGCAAGAAGTGCCTGCGGAGCAGACGCGCCGTTACGGCATCTGCGCCGGCACACCGGTCAACGATCGCCTGATGGACGTGACCCACATCGTCGAAAAGCCCGCCCCCGAAGACGCCCCCTCGCGCCTGGGCGTGGCCGGCCGCTACATCCTCACGCCAGGCATCTTCGAGGAAATCCGCCGCCAGCCGCGCGGCGTGGGCGGCGAGATCCAGCTCACCGACGGCATCAGCGGCTTGTTGCGCCGGGAAAAGGTGTTTGCCTACCGTTATGACGGCGTCCGCTATGACTGCGGCAGCAAGGAAGGTTTTTTACAGGCCACGGTCGAACTCGCCTTGCGACACCCAGATCTGGGCACGAGCTTCCGCGCCTATCTGCAGGGTCTGGAACTCTGAAGCCCCCGGCCCCAAGACACGAGGGCTGCCCTTGGCAGCCCTTCTTTCATGATCCGCAGACCACCGCGCGGCTCAGCGGCGACGCAGCACGTGGACGAATTCATTGTCCAGCGTCTGCTGTTCCACCAGTTCGTTGCCCGTTTGCTTGGCAAAGGCCTGGAAATCACGGATCGAGCCCGGATCGGTCGCCACCACCTTGAGCAGCTCACCACTGTGCATTTCCGACAGCGCCTTCTTCGCCTTGAGGATGGGCAGGGGGCAATTGAGCCCTCGGGTGTCGATTTCCTTGTGCACGTCCATGGTCGATCCCATAAGAATGACCTTATATTCTAGGCTCGATCGGCCTGCGGCACGATTGTAAGCGTGCAGAACCGCCGCATGGCCTCCCGGCCTCACCGTGGCCGGTCGTCCATCCAGCGCACGGGATACCCGCGTGAGCGCAGCCAATCGGCCAAGGCCTGACCGGTACCTGCCGGCCAGCATCGGACCGACTCGGGGGCCAACAGCTTGTATTCGGCCAACTCCGGCGACAACACGATCTCGCCCTGAGCCACGGCGTGGTAGGCGATGATGACTTGGTTCATGCGCTGGAAGTCGTAGGCGCCGATGATGGACAACTGGGTGACCGTCAGGCCCGTTTCTTCGGCCACTTCTCGAATCACCCCCTCTTGCGGGCTTTCGCCGGCCTCCATGAAGCCGGTGATCAGCCCGAAAAAGCGACCCGGCCAAGCGGCGTTGCGTGCCAGCAGCAGCTGCCCGCCGCGGTCGGCCAGCTCGATCACCGCGGCCAACACCGGGGTGGGATTGTTCCAGTGCGTGAAGCCGCACCGTGCGCAGCGCAGACGCGATTTCTCGCCACCGTCTTCCCGCTGCGTCTGCCAAGCCAAGGGGCCAGCACACTGAGGGCAGAATTTGTAGGCTTGGGTCGTCATCGTGCACCATCGAATCGTGGAACCCCATCGTAGCGCCGTCGCCGGCCGGACGCTGTCGCGTCCGGTGCGCAGCAATCAACACGGGCCCCACCCGCGGCTGGATGAGCTGGTGCGCCGTCATCTGAGCCAGCCGTTTCGCAAGCCGCCAGCCCCGTACAGCGTGGCGGCTTTCGAGACCATCGCCCGCAGCCGGGAGGGCCGCCCCTTGGTGCTGGACAGCGCCTGCGGCACCGGCGAAAGCAGCGCCCGTCTGGCGCGCCGCCATCCGCAAGCGCTGGTGGTGGGCATCGACCAATCGGCCGAGCGCCTGGAGCGCGGACAACGCAAACTGCAGTGCGCATGGCCGCCCAATCTGCTGCTGCTGCGCGCCGACGTGAGCGATGTGTGGGCCTTGATGGCACAGGCCGGCTGGCGCGTGGAGCACCACTATTTGCTCTACCCCAACCCCTGGCCCAAGGCCGAGCATGTGATGCGCCGCTGGGGCACGCATCCGCGCTTGCCGGCTTTACTGGCGCTGGGCGGTCGCATCGAGCTGCGCAGCAACTGGGCCATCTACGCGCAAGAGTTCGCGCACGCGTTGCACCTGGCCGGACGACAGGCCGTGCTGGACATGCCAGGGCCTGCCGAGCTGGCCGACCCGGTCTCGCCTTTCGAGCGCAAGTACCGCGATGCCGGCCACACGCTGTGGCGGGTCGTCTGCGCCGAGACTCAGGCTGGAAAGACGCCCGTGGAGAGGTAGCGATCACCGCGGTCGCACACCACGAACACGATGGTGGCGTTCTCGACGTTTTGCGCGATCTGCAGAGCCGCCCAGCATGCCCCCGCGGCCGAAATGCCGGCGAACAAGCCCTCTTCTCGGGCCAGGCGTCGGGCCATGTCCTCGGCGTCGGCCTGGCTCACGTAGATCAGTTCGTCCACCGCGCGGGGGTCATAGATCTTGGGCAGGTACTCTGGTGGCCACTTGCGAATGCCCGGGATGCGAGAGCCCTCGCTGGGCTGCGCGCCGATGATGCGCACCTGCGGGTTCTTTTCTTTCAGGTAGCGCGACACCCCCGTGATGGTGCCGGTGGTGCCCATGGCACTGACGAAATGCGTGATGGTGCCTTCGGTGTCTTCCCAAATCTCCGGGCCGGTGGTCTCGTAGTGGATGCGCGGATTGTCGGCATTGGCGAATTGGTCGAGCACCACGCCCTTGCCCTCGCGCTGCATTTGCTCGGCCAGATCGCGGGCGTACTCCATGCCGCCGGCCTTGGGCGTGAGGATGAGCTCGGCGCCAAAGGCTTTCATCGTCTGCGCCCGCTCGACGGACAGATCCTCGGGCATGATGAGCAGCATGCGGTAGCCGCGGATGGCCGCAGCCATCGCCAGCGCGATGCCGGTGTTGCCCGAGGTGGCCTCGATCAACGTATCGCCGGGCCGGATCTGGCCCCGCTCCTCGGCTCGCCGGATCATGCTGATGGCCGGGCGGTCCTTCACCGAGCCGGCCGGGTTGTTGCCTTCGAGCTTGCCGAGGATCACATTGCCGCGGCGTTCGTTGTCGGCGCCAGGCAGGCGCTGCAATCTCACCAAGGGCGTGCGGCCGATGGCGTCTTCCAGGGTCTTGTACGTGGGCATGGCTGGGTTCTCTCCTGGCGCCATTGTGGCAGGCCTGCCAAACCTGCGCCGAACATGCCATAATCTTGGCTTGCTTTCACCCGCCCGGGTGGCGAAATTGGTAGACGCAGCAGACTCAAAATCTGCCGGTGGCAACACCGTGCCGGTTCGATTCCGGCTCCGGGCACCATGACAGCGCTTCTTCTGCCGCTTCTCATTCTTCCCAAACGCTTCCGCAGCTCTACTCAAACCTTGCCGCGACCTTGCGCCCGCAGACTTGCGCCCACAGACGGGCTCAACCCGCAGGTGCGGCATCGGCAGGCCGCGGTCGTTGCTCGGGCAGCCCACAAGGGCGACTCTCGATCCCCGGCCACAGACTCGGCAGCAGCGACTTCAGCAACTGGGTCGGCAAGGCACTGGTGAAGCGGAAGCGCTCGGCATCGGGGCCGGCCACGTACACCATCAGCACGCCATGGTGGCGTTCGCCCAACACGAAGGCAAAGCTGGCCGAGCGGTTGAGCACTTGGGAAGCCAGCACCCGGCCATCACGGCCGTGCACGGTGTAGCGGTGGTCGCCGGTGCCGGTCTTGCCGCCCAGTTCCACCATCCGGCCATCGGCGCGACGCACGCTGCCCAACAGCCGTCGCGCGGTCCCCTGGGCCACCACCTCCAACAGGGCCCGACGCAGCACCTGCGCCACCTCTGCGGGCAACACACGCTCGGGCGCAGGCGGCCGAAGCGCCAAATGGGTTTCGTAAGGCGTGCCCACGCCAAACCGCAGTCCTTCGATGCGCACCGTGGGCAGCCGCAGGCCGTCGTTGGCGATCACGCCCATCAATTCGGCCAAGGCGGCCGGCCGGTCGCCTGAAGCGCCCAGCGCACTCGCATACGAGGGCGTCAGCGTCTCGAAGGGATAGCCCAAACGCCGCCAGCGACGGTGCAATTCCGTGAAGGCCGCTTGCTCCAGCACCTGACCAATGCGCTGGTCCTGCGCGTCCTTGTGGCGCGTGCGCAAGAGCCAATCGTAGGCCTCGCGTCGGGCCTGCGCTGCGGCCTCGGCCTCTTGCATCTCGCGCAGGCTGGCTGCAGGATCGCTGCGCAATCGCGCCGCCACCCACAGCTGCAACGGGTGCACGCCAACCCGGTGGGCACGCTCGCTCAGCGACAAGCGGCCAGGGGCGGCTTGTTGGTGCAAGCGTTGCAAGGCCGCCTCGGGCAGCACCTCGCCTCCGCGGTGTCGGGCAATGAAGCGCGCCAGGCCTGCGAGATCGCCTTCGGGCTCCAAGCCGTAGTAAAGCGCAGCCAAGCGCGGCACGCTGGGCTCGCGTCCCTGCAGCAGCAGGCGCTCGACCTCCTCGGCCGGGCGCTCGCGCAAGGCCGCATGGAAGCGCGCGATGAACTGCCGCCCTTCTTGGTCGGCGAATCGTTCGAGGAAGCCTTGCCGGGCCGGATGGGTCGGGTCCTCGAACAGGCGCGGATCGAAGTCGGGTCGTTGATGCACGAGATGCTGCACCACGTCCCGCATGAGCCGGATGAAAACCAAGTTCACCGAGCGGGCGAAGGCCTCGCGCACACTCATCGTTCGATGATCGTCTTCGGGATCGAAATTGCCAAAGCGGTGCAGCCCCCCGCCGGTGAAAAAGGCCTCGGCCGGACTGGCCGAGTAGCGCCGCTCCATGGCCGCTTCGAGCAAGGTGTCCAAGCGGCGGTCGTCGGTGCTTCGCAGATGGTCGTGCACCCAGCGCGCCAAGGTATCGCTTGCCGCTGGCGCCTGCGCGGCCAAAGCAGCCGCATCCAGACCCGCCCAGCGCTCGTGCAACTGAGCCACCACCTCGAGATAGCTCACCAAGGTGCGCAGCTTGGCCGTGGACCCCATGTCGAGTCGGGCCCCGTCGTTCAGGTCGAAAGGCTGGTCGAAGTTGTCGGTCTGCACGCGCACACGGCTGACTCGACCGTCGCTCTCGAACAGCGTGAAGCTGTAGCGCAGCAGCGCCGGGTCCTCACCCTCGCGCAACAGGCGGGGCCCCACCAGGCCGGCGGCGCGCACGCCCTCGGGCGTGCTCAGCCTCGACAGCGCTTCCGTCACCGCTTGCTGCGCCTGCGCGTCGAGCGTGCTGTGCGCCACCAGGTCCAGGCGGTCCAGATCGTAGCTGCGCGACATGCCCAGCAAGCTGGCCAAGCGCATGCGCGCCGCGCTGGCAGCCTTGCGCTCGACGAAGCGGCCTGCCGAGGCGGCAGTCTGCTGCGGCAGCAGCTCCAGCGGCAGCGGCAAAGCCGCATCACGCAAAGTCGGCGGAATGACCCCATCGCGAGCGAGCAGGCGCAGATGGGCGTCGGTCAGCGCTCGCAATCCGGGCGCACGCTCGGCCAGGTAGTGCGAAGGGCGGCGCTGCGCGACGAGGAGCGACAGGGCCTGCTTGTAGGCCAGGGCCTGCTCGCGCAGCAGCACCTCGCGGTAGGCCCGAGCCTGGCCAGCCGTGGGCGGGGCGGGCCGGATCTCGCCGTCCATCAGGGACGTCAATAGGCGGTTGACCTCGTCGAAATCGCGGCCGTACCAAGCCCATAAGCCGTCCCCCAGGCCGTGCACCTCGCCGACGCCGACCTGGGCGGCCAGCGGCACGGTGTTGAGGTAGTCCAGCAAGATCTGCTGCCGACGTGCCAAGGTGAGTTCACCCCCCAAGTAGGCGCGCAGCGAGGCCGAGGCCATCTGCCGCAGCTTCTCGCCGGCCGAATCGGTGCGGCCCTGGGGCGAGTGGCGGTATTTCTCGATTTGTGTGGCCAAGGTGCTGCCGCCGGCGGCAGGCTGGTCCGGATCGACGCTGCGGCGAGCCTGTTCGAGCAGGGCTTTGCCAAGTCGGTCCCATTCGATCGCAGGATTCAGATACGGTCGCGTGGGATCGAGCAGCTCGCGGTTTTCGATGTAGAGCAGGCTGTCGGCCAGCACCCGAGGGATGGATGACACGTCGGGATACACCCGCTGGGGATGGAGACTGGCGGCAAGGGTGTCGCCGCGGCAGTCGAGCACCTGCAGGCCCGCTTGGCTTTTTTCCGGGTAGATCGTGAACAGGCCCCAGTCGTGCAGCTCGATCAGCTTGGGCGACCAGCGGGCCTGGGCCTGTACCTCGAAGCCACGCGCCGACAGCCGCTCGATGAGATGCGGCAAGCCGTGGTAGCCCAGGCGCACATCGTAGGGCCCGTCCGCAGGAAACCGAATGGCTGGGCTGCGCCCGGGCAGCACCTGGACATGCAACTGGGTGGCCAGATCGGACAACCAGCGGGCCTGGACCCGCGAGGACTGCATCTCGCGGGTCACGCCGCGCCAAGCCACCAAGACGACCAGACCGAGCAGCCCAGCGACGGCCAAACGCCAGCCCCAGGGCCCAAGCCCCACGAACCGAAGACGCTGCACGGCGCGCGCAGACATCGAGGCTCCCCGTCACCTTCCGTTGTGTATGCCAAAGATAACGCGACGGAGACCCCGTGTGCGCATCCCGCCGCCCCACCCCCCTTACGCTCAGGGGCATGGCCCAGAGACCTCAGGCGCACCGACCCGCGGCCTTCGCCGCTATGATGCCGGGCACCACTGCCCACAACGACCACGCCTCATGCCCCCATTGCCCCCCGTCACCAAGGCGCTGCTCCTGGCCAACGTGGCCGCTTTCTCGCTCGACATGCTGCTGGGCCTGACGCTGACGCGCGTGTTCGCGCTGTGGCCGCTGCTGAGCGACTTTTTCATGCCCTGGCAGGTCGTGACCTATGCCTTCCTGCATGGCGGCATCGGTCACCTGTTCTTCAACATGCTGGGCCTGTGGATGTTCGGCAGCGAGCTCGAACGCCTATGGGGACAGCGCCGCTATGTGCACTTCCTGCTGGCCAGTGTGCTGGCCGCTGCGGCCTTGCAGCTCGTGGTCACTTACCTCAGCGGCGCACGCTATCCGACCGTGGGCGCCTCCGGCGGGCTGTTCGGCTTGCTGTTGGCCTTCGGCATGATGTTTCCCAACCGCATCATCGTGCCGTTGTTCCCGCCGATCCCGATGAAGGCCAAATACTTCGTGGCTCTGTTTGGCGCCCTGGAACTCATCTTCGGCATGTCTGGCACGGCCTCGGGCATCGCCCATTTCGCCCATCTGGGCGGGATGTTGGGCGGTTTCTTGATGATCCAGTATTGGCGCGGCAAGCCGCCCTTTCCACGAGGCCGCCGGTTTTGAGCACGGCCGAGGGGCGTGTGGGCCCCAGACGGCTCAAGCCAGCAAGCCCTCGCGCACCGTCGGGTAGCGCAATCGCAGGCGCAGCTCACGCAGCAGCCGGCCGTTGTCCAGCCGGCGCGATTCGCTCATGAAGGACAGCAGCGTGGGCGCCAACTGCTCGCAGGCCTGGGTTCGGCTGATCCGTGGGGGCCGGGGCAGCCCGCACAGATCGGCCGCCAGGTCGAAGTAGTCCCCCATCTTCAACTCGGTGTGGTCACACACATGCACCACCCGTTGCGGCTTGCCACGCGCGATCGCCGCCACGCAGGCACGGGCCAAGTCGTCGGCGTGGATGTGGTTGGTGTAGACATCGTCCTCGGGGCGCAGCACCGGCGTGCCGCGCAGCAAGCGGTCGCGCGGATGGCCGCCGGGACGGTCGCCCGCATAGATGCCGGGAATGCGCAAGACGGTCACGCGCACACCGAAGGCCCGCCCGAACCCACGCACTCGGGCCTCGGCATCGACGCGGCGCCGGGCGCGGTCCGAGCAGGGCGCCACAGGGCGCGTCTCGTCGAAACGCAGCCCCTGAGCATCTCCGTAGACCCCGGTGGTGCTGGCATAGACGAGACAGCGCGGCGCGCTGCGGCGAGCCAGCGCGTGCAGCAACGCGCCGGTGCGCGGATCGGTACAGCCTCGGCCCGGTGGTGGCGCCAGGTGCAGCACCACATCGGCCAGGCCGGCCAGACGGCTCAAGCTGGCCGGTTCGTCCAGATTGCCCACCAGAGGCACGGCCCCGGCCGCCCGCAAGGCGGCCACGCGGCTGGGCTGCGAGGTCAGCGCCCACACCTTCCAACGTGGCACCAACAAACGCACCACCCGCAGGCCAACATCGCCGCAACCGACGATGAGCACACGCGGACGACGCAGCAGACGGGGCAGAGCAAGCGAGGGCTGGACCATGACAGACAGACCGGCCGCTGGCCCACCAAGGGGCTTTGCACCAGCGGGCAAAATAAGAGGTTTCCCAGTTTACGAGGCTTGCCATGACCTTCACCGTGACCGTGCAGCCCAGTGGCCACACCTTTACCGTCGAGCGCGACGAAGCCGTGCTGGCCGCCGCGATCCGTCAGGGCGTGGGCCTGCCCTATGGCTGCAAAGATGGCGCCTGCGGCTCGTGCAAAAGCCGCCTGAAAGACGGGCGCGTGATCCACGGCGCTCATCAGCTCAAGGCCTTGAGCCCTGCCGAGGAAGAAGCCGGCTACATCCTCACCTGCTGTGCCACGCCCCAAACCGACCTGGTGATCGAGTCGCGGGAAGTGGTCGGTGCCGGTCAGTTCCCGATCAAGAAGATGCCCTGCCGCGTCAGCCGCATCGACAAGCCCGCCCCCGATGTGGCCGTGCTCAAGCTGCAGTTGCCGGCCAATGACCGCCTGCAGTACCACGCGGGGCAGTACGTGGAATTCATCTTGCGCGATGGCTCCCGCCGCAGCTACTCGATGGCCAACGCACCGCACACGCAGGAGACGCAGCCGGGCATCGAACTGCACATCCGCCACATGCCCGGCGGCAAGTTCACCGACCATGTGTTCGGCGCGATGAAGGAAAAAGACATCCTGCGCATGGAAGGCCCCTTTGGCAGCTTCTTCTTGCGCGAAGACAGCGACAAGCCCATCGTGCTGCTGGCCTCGGGCACCGGCTTTGCGCCGATCAAGGCCATCCTCGAGCACATGGAACACAAGGCATTGGCACGCCCCACCGTGCTGTACTGGGGCTGTCGTCGCCGCGCCGACCTCTATCTGGACGACTGGGCCCAGGCCGCCGCTGCTCGCCTGCCCTGGCTGCGCTACGTGCCGGTACTGTCCGAACCCACGGCCGAGGATGCCTGGAGCGGTCGCACCGGCTTCGTGCACCAGGCCGTGATGGCCGATTGGCCGGATTTGTCGGGCCACCAGGTCTACGCCTGCGGCGCACCGGTGATGGTCGAGTCGGCCCGGCGCGACTTCGTGGCGCACTGCGGATTGCCCGAAGACGAGTTCTACGCCGACGCCTTCACCTCCGAAGCCGACAAACACTGAGTCCCGAACATCGCTCGATCGCCCACGAGGAGACCACCATGAATCGTCGCAATTGGCTGCTGGCCCATGCCGCCTTGGGGGCCACGCTGGCCTGGCCCGCTCTGACCCAGGCGCAGACGCGCCCCGTGCGCCTGGTCGTGCCCTACCCGGCCGGCGGCCCATTGGATACCGTGGCACGGTTGCTGGCCGACAAGGCCAAGGACAGCCTCGGCCCGGTGATCGTGGAAAACCGCCCTGGAGCGGGCGGCAACCTGGGCGCCGATCATGTGGCCAAATCCGCCCCGGACGGCCACACCCTGGTGATGGGGGCGGTGGCCACCCATGCCATCAATCCCTGGCTGTACGCGCGGATGCCTTACGACCCGATCCGCGACTTCGCACCGATCACCCTGGTGGCGCGCGTGCCCAATGTGCTGGTGATGAACACCGAGACCGCACAGCGCTTGAAGATCGGCAGCGTCGCCGACCTCATCGCCTATGCCCGGTCGCACCCGGGACGGCTGAACTACGGCTCGGGCGGCAATGGCAGCGCCGGGCACTTGGCTGGCGAAATGTTCAAGGCCCAGGCCAAGGTGAGCATGGTGCACATTCCCTATGCCGGCGCCGCGCCGGCCCAACTCGGCCTGCTGGCCGGACAAGTGGACCTGAACTTCGACAACCTCGCCGCCGCAGCGGCCAACATCCGTGCCGGCCGCCTCAAGGCCCTGGCCGTGACGACCGCGCAGCGCTCCAGCGCGATGCCCGAGCTGCCCACCATCGCCGAATCCGGCTTGCGGGGCTTTGCGGTGGACACCTGGTTCGGCCTGTTCGCCCCTGGCGGCACGCCGGCCGACGTGGTGCAACGACTCAACGAGGTCTTCGTCAAGGCCCTGCAAGATGCAGAGGTCAAAGCCCGTTTCGCCCAGCTGATGGCCGAGCCCTCGCCCACCACGCCTGCACAGTTCGCTGCCTTCGTCCAGGCCGAGCTGGCGAAGTACGAGAAGGTCGTCAAAGCCAGCGGCGCCACGCTGCACTGAGCGCGCGTCGCGCACCGGGCCCCGCGCATGGATCTGCGCGACATCGACCTCAACCTGCTGCGCATCTTCGATGCGGTGTATCAGCAGCGCAATGTGAGCCGTGCGGCCGACATGCTGGGCCTGTCGCAGCCGGCGGTCAGTCACGGCATCACCCGCTTGCGCCTGCTGCTGGGCGATGCGCTGTTCGTGCGCATTGCCGGTGGCGTGGCCCCCACGGCCAAGGCCGATGCCCTGGCCGGTGGCGTGCGTCAGGCGCTACAGCTCATCGAGGAAGCCTTGCACGCCAGCGGCGGCTTCGATCCGGCCTGCGCGCGCAAGACCTTCCGCATCCACATGAGCGACATCGGCGAAGGCGTTTTCTTGCCGGCGTTGATGCATGCGGTGCGCGCCGTCGCGCCCCAGGTGCGCATCGAGACGCATCAGCTCGAATACGGTCAGATCCAGGACGCCTTGGATACCGGCAAGATCGACCTGGCCTTCGGTTATCTGCCCGGCGTGGATGCCACCGAACGCTGGGATTTGCTGCACGAGAAATACGTGGTGCTCACCCGCGCCGATCACCCGCTGCTGCGTGAGCCGCCCACGCGCGACTGGCTGGCGCGCTTGGACTACATCGTGGTGCGCCAGCACACCGAAACCTCGCGCGTGCTGCACACCTTGGGCTTGCAAGACCGCATCCGCCTGAGCATCCCGCATTTCATGGTGATTCCGTCCATCGTGCGCGAAACCGACCTGGCCGTCATCGTGCCGCGCCGCACCGCCCTGACCTTCGCGCGCGGCGGCACGCTGGGCGTGGTGGAGCCCGAGATCGACCTGCCGGCCTTCACCGTGGCCTTGCACTGGAGCCATCGCTTCCACAACGATCCGGGCAATCGCTGGCTGCGCGAGCTGGCCATCGAACTGTTCGGCGAGCTCGATGGGCGCCCTCCGCGGGCGCCCACCTTCGTGGAGTCCTCTCCCGCCTGAGCTAGCGTGAGGCCGCCTGCGGTGCGCGCACCTCGGGGGCAGAGGCCGAGCTCGGACTTGCCGCAGCCGCGGTCGAGGAGGCCGCATCGTCCACGCGGGCGGGCGCGTCTTCCCACCTCGGGCCAAGCCCTGGGGCGGGAGCCGATGGCGCTGGCGGATCCAGGAACCACACAGCGACGAACATCACGGCCAGGGCTGCCCCGACCAAGGCCTGGCGCCAGCGTTGAAACCAGGACAGCCCCGCCCCCTCGGAGCGGGGCAAGCGCCAGCGGGCCAAGTGCTCAGGCCGAAGCGCAGACGCCGTGGCCTGCGCCTCCTGCGAGGCCGTGGCGGCCGGGGTCGGCTCCAGGGGCATCGGCCGCGACCGCGCGAGCGGCGGCGCAGCGACGGCGGCCTCGGCCGGCGGAGGCGGCCGGTGGCCGGGCATGCCCGTAGCGGCCTGGAAGGCCGCCGGCGCCGCCGAGGGCCAGCCCCCCAGGCGAGCGCCGGCTCGCTCGCCGAGCCGGGCACGGAACTCCGCCACACTGCGCGGCCGCTCGCGCGGGGCCGGCAGCAAGGCCGCATCCAGCGCTTCGAGCAAAGCCGAGGCATAGGGCCGCTGAGGCCAAGCCCCGCACAGCCGGCGCAGCAGCTCATCCATCGATTCCAGCCGTCGCCCGGCGGCCACCTGCGCGGCCGGCGGAGGCACCATGCCGGTCATCCACCAGCGCAGCACCGCCGCCAAGGCATACAGATCGCTCCAGGGACCGGGCTGGTGCTCACCGACCGAGACACTCAGCTCCGGCGGGGCAAAGGACGGCTCCAGCCGCGCCATCAACGTCTCGACCAGATCGCTGGCCGAGGCCCGGCTGGCATGGCCGGGCCCGAGCAACACCGGCTGCCCATCGGGACGCAGCAAGATGTTGGACGGCCGCACGGCCCCATGCACTTGCCCCGTGGCATGAAAGGCCTCCAGCGCCCCCAGCAGCGGCTCGAGCACTTGCAACACCTGCGCTTCGGAAGGCATCCACTGCGGCGACTCGCGGGTTTGCGACAGTGGCTTGCCCGGGATGAAGGGCATCACACAACGGACCATGCCCTCGGTGTGCGCCAAGCGCAGCACGCGCACCAGGGCGGGATGCTCGCAACGGGCCAGCAAACGCGCCTCGCCGATGAAGGCTCGCCGCCCGGCCTCCCAGGCCTGGACATCCCGCCCTGGCTGCGGATGCACCAGGCCGTTGGCATCGCGCCAGGCCAGATGCAACGGGAAGTACTCTTTGATCGCCACCGGCAGCTCCAGGGCATGGTCGGTGGCCAAATAGACCACCCCCACGCCCGACTCGCTCAAAACCCGTTCGATCTCGAACTCGCCCCAGTGGGTGCCCGCCGGCAAGACACGCGGGCCGGCCGGCACCGGCTCGTGGATCGCGGCAGTGGACGGGCCATCGACGGGCATGCGGATACGCAGAATGGGCAGCAGACCCCGTGAGCCTAACAGGCTGCCAGCCAGGCGATCATCCCGGTCGCTTGCCGCGCAGGGTCTTCCAGAAGCGCGGCGCCTCGGCCAAGGACGCCAAACTCACCTGGCACACCGGCCACAGCGCCTCGCGCCGCGCCGTCAGCCAGCCGCGCGCGTACCAGGCCCATGGCGCATCGACATCGGCCAGCCGGGCGCCGGCGATTGCGGCATCATGGAGTTGGCCCAAGCAGTCCTGAGCCGCCGCCAGCGCACGCCGGTAGCCTTTGACCGCACCCGCCTCATACAGATCGGCGGCAAAGTCCACCGCATAGCGCAGGCGCTTGATGCGCTTGCGCAAGGCGTGCCGTTGCGCATCGTCCATGGCCGAGAAGCCGGCGGCCTGCGCCACCACCGCACGGTGCCAAGAGCGCAAACGCTTGGTGGCCAAGGGCGCAAAGGGCAGCTCCCCGCCCGGCCCGGGCCCGGCCAGACGCCAGCGCAGCAACTGCAACCACAAGCGCTGGGCCTCGGCGCTGCGCAACGCCTCGGCCACGCCGTCCGAGCCCGCCGGCATGCGCATGGCCGACTCCGGAGGCGACACCCCCGCTGCGGCCCACACCGGAGCGAGCAGGGCGGCAGCCACATCGCGGTCACGGGTCAGGCCCAGCCGGGCAAAGACGGCGCGCGCGGCCTCCTGGGCCGCTGCGGTGTCGGGCACGCCGGGCCAGCCGTCGAAAAAGCGCAGCGCCGTGCGCAGGCGCCGCAAGGCCACGCGGGCTTGGTGCACCTGCTCGACCCGGTGCTGTGCCGCCTGCGGGTCGTCTTGCGCCAGCTCGCAGACATTGGGGCCCACATGCGCCCATGTGGCCGCCAGCACCGCCTGCCAGGCCTGGGCGAGCGTTGCTCGGCGCGGCAAGGTCACGGCCCGGGCCGGCGTGGCCGGCACGCTGAGCAACCCTTGGGCCAAGCGATCCCCTCGCTCGGCTTTGGAGCGGATGTCCAGCCACAGGCCGAAGCGCGCCATCCAGTGCTCCGCCACCTCCAGC
The DNA here is from genome assembly GCF_001592165.1 of Caldimonas taiwanensis NBRC 104434. NCBI lineage: Bacteria > Pseudomonadati > Pseudomonadota > Betaproteobacteria > Burkholderiales > Sphaerotilaceae > Caldimonas > Caldimonas taiwanensis. Next base: position 25,602 of record NZ_BCWK01000020.1, on the reverse strand, counting down.
ACGGCCTCGGGCGCACCGTCGAGCAGCTCGATCTCGAATTCGCACACGGGCCAGCGGCGCTCACCGCTGCGGATCTCGCCCAGGTCGAAGGCCAGCTCCACGTGCCCCAGGCGATGCTCGATGCGGCAGGCCCGGCGCCACACCTCGGTGCGGTACGTCTCGGCCAGGGGGCCGGCGCGGCGCACCAGGGCCAGCAGACGATCGCCCGGCGGTGTGCCGGCATGGCGGGTCGGATCGACCATGGGCGGCATCGACCTCAGCCTCACGTCATGCTCGAAGCGCCTCCAGGCATCGGTTTCCGCGGCTTTGAGCGTCTGCACCCAGTGCCGGCCCTCCTTGCGCAGCCGCAGGGCCAGGCCGGCTTGCGCCAACTCGCGCCCCGGGGTGTCGAAGTATGCCGCCTGCAAGCGGACCCGCCGCGTCGCGCCGCGCTGCCGCAATGCCGCCTCCAGCGCCGACCGCTGCGGCCACGGCACCTGAAACTTGAGTTCGAACTCCTGCATGACTGCCCCACGCTGCGGGCGACGCCCGAGGCGCCGCAGACCGCTCCATGCCGCCGCCCCGGTAAAATCGTAGGCTTCACTTTAGCGGCCCTGTGCCGACCGTCCACCATGCCGCTCTTCTGGAAGCCCTACAAGTCCGACGTCACGAAGTTCATCGAGGAACTCAAGGCCAGGAAGCCCACGCTCGAAGAGGAGCAGCGCCGCGGCCGCGCGCTGCTGTGGGATCGCCAGATCGACCGCGAAGCCCAAAGCGAGTTCCAGCGCGCCCGCGTGCCGCAGCAGGCCTACGTCTATCAAACCAAGGGGCTGGGGCAGTAAGCCCCTGCACGCCGCCCCCGACACCGCGCCTGCCCCGTGAGCGACGCCATCGTGGCCTCCGAGGTCGCCCCCGCCGCATCGGCGCTGAAAGCGGGCGACGACGGCCTGCCCCAAGTCGTCGACGGCGTGGCCGCCGTGGCCAAGCTCTACGGCAACCCGCTGTTCGAGCTGCCCCAAGACCTCTACATCCCGCCCGATGCGCTGGAGGTCTTTCTAGAGGCCTTCGAAGGCCCGCTGGATCTGCTGCTCTACCTGATCCGTAAACAGAATTTCAACATCCTCGACATTCCGCTGGCCGACGTCACGCGCCAGTACCTGAGCTACGTCGAGCAAATTCGCAGCCGCAACCTCGAGCTGGCCTCGGAATACCTGCTGATGGCAGCCATGCTGATCGAGATCAAATCGCGCATGCTGCTGCCGCCGAAAAAGACCGAGGACGGCGAGGAACCCGAGGACCCGCGCGCCGAATTGGTCCGCCGCCTGCTCGAATACGAGCAGATCAAGCTGGCGGCCGCCAAGCTCGATCAACTGCCCGTGCTGGGCCGCGACTTCCTGCGGGCCCAGGTCTACATCGAGCAGTCGCTGCAGCCGCGCTTTCCCGAGGTCAGCGTGCAGGACCTGCGCGAGGCCTGGGCCGACATCCTCAAGCGCGCCAAACTGGTGCAGCATCACAAAATCACCCGCGAGCAGCTGTCGGTGCGAGAGCACATGAGCCTGGTGCTGCGCACCTTGCAAGGGCGCCGCTTCATGGAATTCCACGAGCTCTTCGACCCCAGCCGCGGCCCCCAGGTGGTCGTGGTCACCTTCATCGCGATGTTGGAACTGGCCCGGGAACGCCTGATCGAAATCACCCAGGCCGAGGCCTATGCTCCCATCTATGTCAGGCTGGCCTATCAGCCTGCGTGATGTCATAGCAATGGCATTTGGTGCATCGCAACGAAGATCGCGTGCGCCTGGCTAGAATCCGCGCACTTTCTCACGGAGCCGGTGCCCGCGATGAGCAGCCATGCGTCCCCCGCCGACGAGTCTTCCGCCAGCGCTCGCAAGCCGCTGAGCCTGTTTCGCCTGCGCGAGATGCACGCCGCAGGCGAAAAGATCGCCATGCTCACCTGCTATGACGCCAGTTTCGCCCGCGTGCTCGATGAGGCCGGCGTGGACTGCCTGCTGGTGGGCGATTCGCTGGGCATGGTGTTGCAGGGCCACACCAGCACCGTGCCGGTCACGTTGGACGAGGTGGTCTATCACACCCGCTGCGTGGCGCGCGGCAATCGCAGCGCCTGGCTGATCGCCGATCTGCCTTTCGGCAGCTACCAAGCCGGCCGCGAACAAGCCCTGGCCTCCAGCGTGAGGCTGATGCAAGCCGGCGCCCAGATGGTCAAGCTCGAAGGCGGCGGTTGGACCGCCGAGACCGTGCACTTCCTCACCGAGCGCGGCATCCCGGTGTGCGCCCATCTCGGTCTGACGCCGCAAAGCGTGTTTGCCTTGGGGGGCTATCGCGTGCAAGGGCGCAGCGATGCGGCCGCCGCCACGCTGCGAGCGCATGCGCGGGAACTGGCCGACGCCGGTGCGGCCATGCTGGTGCTCGAGCTGGTGCCGGCCGAGCTGGCCGCGCAGGTCAGCGCCGAGAACCCGCAGCTGCTGACCATCGGCATCGGTGCCGGCGCGGCCTGTGCCGGTCAGGTGCTGGTGCTGCACGACATGCTGGGCATCACGCGTGGCAAGCTGCCGCGCTTCGTGCGCAACTTCATGGCCGAAGCCCATGATGTCGAGGCTGCCGTGCGCCTGTACGTCTCGGAAGTCAAGGCTGGCCGCTTCCCCCATCCCGAACATCACAGCTACTGAGCCCCACCAAGGGTCGCAACGCCATGCGCATCGTCCACACCATCGCCGAACTGAGGCAAGCCCTGGCCGGCAGCACCCACACCGCGTTCGTGCCCACCATGGGCAATTTGCACGAGGGCCATTTGTCACTCGTGCGGCTGGCCAAGGAACATGGCGGCCCGGTGGTGGCCAGCATCTTCGTCAACCGGCTCCAGTTCGCTCCGCACGAGGATTTCGACACCTACCCGCGCACCCTCGAACGCGACTGCGAGCTGCTGCGCAGCGTGGGCTGCAACCTGGTCTTCGCCCCGAGTGAGGCCGAGCTCTACCCCGAGCCGCAGGTCTACACCGTGCAGCCGCCGGCGGCACTGGCCGGCATCTTGGAAGGCGAGTTCCGCCCGGGTTTCTTCACCGGCGTGTGCACCGTGGTGCTCAAGCTCTTTCACTGCGTGCAGCCGCGCGTGGCCGTCTTCGGCAAAAAGGACTACCAGCAGCTGCTGGTGGTGCGACGCATGGTGCAGCAGCTGGCCCTGCCCATCGAGATCGTCGCAGGCGAGACCGCCCGCGCCGACGACGGCCTGGCGCTGTCTTCGCGCAACGGCTACCTCAGCGAGACCGAACGGGCCGAAGCGGTGCAATTGTCGATGACGCTCAAAGAGGTGCAACTCCGGCTGCGCCGGGGAGAACGCGATCTGGCGGCTGTCGAATCCGCCGCGATGGACCACTTGCGCCAACGCGGCTGGCAGCCCGATTACGTGAGCGTGCGCCGGCGCACCGACCTGCTGCCGCCCACGCCCGAGCAACTGGCCGGCGGCGAACCGCTGGTGGTGCTGGCTGCCGCGCGCCTGGGCCGCACCCGGCTGATCGACAACCTGGAGCTGTGAGGCGCGGCGGCTCAGCCGCCGCCGGCAACGGACAAAGCCCGCTGCAGCGCCGCACGGATCTGCGCCACGGTCGGCGGGTGCGCGAAATAGCCGGTGTGGAACACCGGTGAGGCATCGTAGACCTCGGGCAGCCCTTGCGGTGCGGACGAATGCAGGGGCACGATGCCATCTCCATCGGCCTCCAACCCCCCCAGGTCCTCCACGAGGCGGTGCCAGAAGCGACCGTCCAACGGCAGCCCCCGCTCGGGTGCCCACTGCGAGCCCCAAGCGATCAAGCCTTCCGGCCAGGACTGGTCTTTGGCCATGCGGGCCACCCCGCTGGGCTCCACGTCCTTGAAGCCCGGGGGAATGTCATAGGCCAAGGCCCGCTCCAGGATCAGCAAATCGGTGTTTTGGCGCACATCGAGCACGTCGGAAGCCACGTCGCGAAACACCCCCAGCAGCACGCTCAGTCCGGCCCAACGGCGCCCGATCTGGCGAAACACCATCGTCCCCAGATGCGGACTGCCGGCCGTCAAGGCGCAAATGGTCCATTGCGGCCAGCGTTGGCGCAGGCGCGGCAAGGCGAACCGGGCCACATTGCCGCCGCGCGAATGCGCCAGCAACACCAAGGTGCCGCGTTCGGCGGCGCCGAGCACCTGCCGCTCCAACGCATCGACGAGCTGATCGACATTGCGCGCCACGCGCAAAAAAGTGTCGTGCTCGAAGCGCCAGACACAGTGCCCGTCGAGCATGGGCAGCCCCCGCCACAGACCGGCCGAGGCTGCGGAGGGATCTTCGGGCAACCACGCCGCCCAGCTGCTGCGTGCAGACGTCAATCCCCCATGCAGCAACACCACGTGCGCCATCGTCACACCCGCTTGGGCCGGTGGCCGATGCGCCGTGGCCGGACGCGAGGCCGGCGCCAAGCGAGCGCCCGTCTTCACGGCCTGCGCCAGTTCGGCCTCGGTGGGAAGCGGCATGCCCAAGGCCTGTGCCCAGTACGCCTCGTCGGAGCGCAAGCGCCGCTCGAAGGTCGGGTCGCGGTCCACCCAGGGCCGCTTCCAGCCCAGCCGACGCAAAAGGCGCTGGGCCAGGCGCAGACACCAGCCGATCGATCCTTCTTGCCGTTCGAAGCTGATGATCGGCACGGCCACCAGCAAGCCCACGCCCGGGCGCAGCGTGCGCCGCACCCGCACGGCAGCGGCCTCCTCGACCGGCACCAGCCACCTCACCTTGCCGCGCTTGAACTGCAAGATGTCCTCGGACGCCCCCACGCCATCACCACGGAAACTGCACGGGGACCAGATTTCAGGGCCGTCCCCGTCGGGATCGCGCAGGCCGCAGCCGCCCCAGTAGACATGCGTCTCCACCTCGAACTGCACGGTCACACGCCGACGCCGCCAAGCCGCCGGCAGCTGCTCGGCCAGCTCCTGAACCAAGGCTTGGGCGTTGTCGGCCAGCGGCAGGCGCATGTTCAACGGGGTGTCCTGACGCCGCACCAGCGGCGCCATCCACCAAACGTCCGGATGCCACAGGTGCAGGCGTTGCGTGAGTGCAGCGGCCTGCGGCGCAGGAGAAGGGGCGCCCGGGCTCGCTGGCGCCGGCCCACTGGCGGCCAGACGCTCGCCGTCCTGGCTCATGCGCAGCTCGTGCTCCAATTGGCGTTCGATGCCTTCGACGAAGCGCGCCAGCTGCGGCGAATACCATTGGTCACGCACCGCGCGGAAGCGATCGAGCAGCTCGCGCGCATTCAGCCGCCCTTCGACGCGTTGGACGATCGGACGCCGCCCCGCCTTGGCATGCAGGCCGCTTGGCCCCTGCGGCCAGACATCGCCGTCGAGCTCGAATTCCAGGTCCACTGCGCAGGCCATGGCCAGCCCGACTCAACGCCCGCGCACGCCGAGCTTGAAAGCGATCATCGCGCGCAGCTTGTTCGGCACCACGGGCTTGATCAAGAGATGGAAGGCATGCTGATGCGCCAACTCCTCCAGCCCGGCCGTGGTGCTGCCAGTCACGACGATGGCCGGCAGCTCGGCACCGAAATGCTCCCGCAGAGCCTGGATGGCATCGATGCCGGTGGACTGATGATCGATGCGGTAGTCCACGATGGCCAGGTCGGGCTTTTGACCTTGCGCTTTCGCATGCTCGGCCCATTGCCGGCAGGCGGCCACCGTGTCGAACACTGCCACCGTGGCCCCCCAGCCTTTGAGCAGCACCTCCAGACCGTCGCGCACCGCCGGCTCGTCCTCCACCACGGCAATCAGCTTGCGTTCGAGCGTCAGACCGAGCGGGGCCGAGGCGGCCACAGGCTCGGCCATGCGCTGCTGGGCCTTGCCCAGCGGCAGCTCCAGCGTGAAGACCGTGCCTCGCCCAGGCTGCGAGCGCAGACTCAAGGGGGCGTTCATCAACTGGGCCAGGCGCTTGACGATCGCCAAGCCCAGGCCCAGACCCTTGCGATCGTGGGCGGCCGTCGGTCGCTCGCCCGGCACCTGGTAGAACTCCTCGAAGATGCGGGGCTGTTCCGACTCGGGAATGCCCACCCCGCTGTCCCACACCTGCACCCACAACCGCTCGCCGCGCTGACGGCAAGCCACCAACACACCGCCGTCTTCGGTGTAGCGAATGGCGTTGGACAGCAGGTTGCGGACGATGCGCTCCACCAGCACCGGGTCGGCGTAAGCCACGCGATGCCCGCCACGGAAGCGCAAGGCCAGCCCCTTTTCGAAGGCCGTGGGCTCGTAATGCAAGCGCAGACGGGCAAAGAGATCCTGCAGCCGGAAGTGTTGGGGCACCACCTCCACCGCCCCGGTGTCGATCTTGGTGATGTCCAACAGCTCGGAAAACAGTCCTTCCAGCGCATCGACCGAACTGTTGATGCTGTTGACGAGCTGGATCACCTCCTCGTCGCGGCTCTTGTTGCGCAGCGCCTCGGCAAACAGCCCCAGTGCATGCAGCGGCTGGCGCAGATCATGGCTGGCCGCCGCGAAGAATTGCGTCTTGGCCCGATTGGCCACTTCGGCTTCCTGGCGCGCCGCCTCGGCGGCAGCCTTCTCCTGACGCAGCTGCTCCAGCAGTTGCTCGGTGCGCAGCTTGAGTTCGATCACGCGGTCCATGGCCTGGCGGTAGTTGCGCCCCAGCAAGGCCGTCATGCCCATGGCCAGCAACAACACACCGGCCAGCTCATAGCTGTACAGCGTGTTCTCCGCAGCGATGCGTGCGATGGTGGGCAAGAAGCACAGCCCCAGGAACGTCAGAAAGGCCCTTTGCTGATCGGCCAGCACCGGCACCGAGGCCACGCAATAGCTGTAGACGGTGATGATCAGTCCGATCTGCTGGATGCTGCCGCCTGCGCCATAAAACAGCCATGCCGCCAGGCCCCACAGCGCCCCCGAGGCCAGCACGCCCACCAACCACAAACGCCGCCAATGGGGAAAGTCGGTGTCCGCGCGCAACTGCACCGACCGGAATCGGGCCGCGATCGAGGCCCGATAGATCCACACCGCGGCAAACACCATGCACCACAGGATGAGCAGCTCCGGCGCGGCCAAACCCGTGTACAGCAACACGATCACGATGGCGCCGATCAGGTTGCCCACCAGGCTCGATGAGGTGTAGGTGTAGAGGTTGCGCACGTGATCGGGCAGTTCGGGGTCGTGCACCCCGCGGGGCTGATCAGAGGTACGAGACATGGACAGGTTCGAATTCGGATTCATGTCAGGCCGTCACTGCCATCTTGCGAAGGGGTTGCGGATGAAACACCTTGTCGTGCCGACGCCACCACGGCAGCACATGCCCGTGCTCGTCAGTCACGAGCGTGGGGCTGCAAATGTCCAGTCGTTGGGCTTCGGAGTCGAAATCGTCGGCCGCAAAGGGCACCGTCTCCGGCGGCAAGGTGTCGGTGCCGGCCATGAAGCTGCGGCCTGGCACGGGGTCGAAGCGCGTCACGCACATGTCCGCCACATCGAGGGCCGCCGCGGTCCACGAACCGCGCCGCAACAGGCGGGGCAGATCGTCGGCCAGCTTGGCCACACGCCGCCACGGCGCATAAATGCGCCGCATGGTGTCTTGGTAAGCCGTCAAAAACGCTTCCAAGGGCGCCTTGTGCGGCCGCAGCACCAGCGTGTAGGCACTGAAGTCATACAGGTTGGCATGGGGCAGGAACCGAGGCTCGGCGCTGGCGGCCATCCGATCGAAGAACGGCGTGCCGGGAATCGGCGTCTCGAAGGACACGAAACTCGGCACGTGCAAACCACAGGCATCGAGGTGATCCGGAAGCGAGCGGAGATAGGCCACATCGTCATGCAAGGGACTGACGATGAGTCCGGCAATCACCAGAATGCCTTCGTCCCGGCTTTGGGCGATGGCCTGCGCCATCTTGCCAATGTTGTTCTGCGGCTTGGAGATGTCGGCCAGGGTGTCCGGATTGAAGGTTTCCAATCCCACGAACACCGCGCGGCATCCGCAGTCGTACATCAGCTTGAGCAGCTCGCGGTTGGCGATGACATTGAAGGTCAGGCACGCCCCCCACAACACGTCCAGCGGCCGCAGCGCCACACACAGCTCACGAAACCACCGCAGATGGCCGGCCAGGTTGTTGTCGTAGAACACGATGAGCCGCTGCTTCCAGCCTGCCACGCCGGCCTGGCGCAGCGCCGCCTGGCCGGCCAGGATGTCGCGCACCACGGTGTGCACCGGGCGCAGCGCATGACGGGTGCCCACCGCGGTGAGGGCGCAGAAGTCGCAGGCATAGGGGCAACCGCGGGTCGCCTCCACCGACAGCGGGAACACCTGCTTGTGCGCCACCGGGGCGATGCGCGGCACCGGCACCCGATCCGGGAAATAGCCGGCCGAGCGATACACCGGCTGCAGCCGGTTGGCACGGGCATCTTCGACCACGCGCGGCACGGTGTCTTCCGGGTCGCCGATCACCACGGCATCGAAATAGGGCGCGCACAGGTGCGGGTAGGTGCCTGCCATGCTGCCGCCCAGCACGGTGCGGGCCCCACGGCGCCGAAAGTAATGGCTGATCTGACGCGCCCGGTCCCAGTCGGCATGCACGCAAGACAGGAACACGAGGTCATAGGTCTTGGACCAGTCCGGATCGTCCCAGGTGTCGTTGACGATCTCCACGTCGCACCAGTCGGGCAGCAGACCAGCGATCAATGGGCCGATTTGAGGCTGCAAGCCCCCGCGATGATGACGGCCCTTGCGGTGATAGTCCGTGAAGACGGAGATGATGGCCACCCGCATGGAACGCACCTGCCCGATACAGGGGTGCGTTCAGTGCTGCGACGCGCGCCAGGCCGGAAAGGCCCCATGCTGCTGGCTCATCTGGCTGATGGCCAGCACGGCCTGGGTGCGCGAACTCACGCCCAGCGCACGCAGCACCGCAGCCACATGGTCTTTCACGGTTTCGACGGACAAGCCCAGCTCGCGAGCAATCAGCTTGTTGGGCTGGCCCTTGAGCAACAGCGCCAGCACCTCGGCTTGGCGCGGCGTCAGTCCGAGCGTCGCTGGTGAGGGCACGTTCTGATACCCGCTCTGTTCGGCCACGCTGCTGACCGTGCGCAGATAGCGGTCTGGCTCGGTGTCGCCGCCAACCGGCGCAGAGGCGGCTTCGGAATGGCGCCCCAGGGTCATCGGCGGCACATAGATGCCGCCGGACATCACCACCCGCAGCGCCTCGAACAAGGTGTCATTCGACGCCCGCTTGGGCACGAAGCCCATGGCGCCCAGATCGATGGCACGAATCACGTCGGAGGCCCGATCGGAGGCCGACACCACCACCACGGGCAGGGCCGGATACGCTTGGCGGAACTCGGCCAGCAGATCGAAGCCGCTGGCATCGCCCAAGGCCAAATCGAGCATGACCAAGTCGAAATTGGCATCACGCTTCAAGGCCTCGCGGGCGGCGCGGCCACTGCCCACGCCCTGCACCTCGACATCGTCACCCAGGCTCTGAATGACGGTTTGCAGCGCCGACAAAATCAGCGGATGGTCGTCGACCAGCAGTACTCGCATCCCATACCCCTCACAAAGACCCGTGAGCCGCCCCCTGGCCGCGGCCATGCTCATTATCGATCCGTGACAGGGCGCAATGCTAGTGGACACTCGCCGCGCGACGCTCCCCCCAAAGGGGGGTGTGGAGCCTGCCGATGGCGATCGGCTCAGGGATAGCGCCGGCTGATCGACTCGGCCACGCACACCGGCTTGGCCGAGCCTTCGCGTTCGACCGTGGCTTCCACCGTCAGCTGCGCCCCTCCCTGGTCCAGGGGCTCGAAGGCCAACAGCTTGAAGTGCGCCCGCAACCGGCTGCCCACGGGCACCGGCGCGGGAAAACGCACCTTGTTGAGCCCGTAGTTCACTCCCATGCGCACCTGGCGCACCTCGAAGCCGGTGGCAAAAAACAGCGGCAACAGACTCAGCGTGAGGAAGCCATGGGCGATGGTGGTGCCAAATGGACCCGCAGCGGCGCGCTCGGGGTCCACATGGATCCATTGATGGTCGCCGGTGGCGTCGGCAAAACGGTTGATCCGTTCCTGATCGATGGTGATCCAGTCGCTGGTGCCGATGGACTGGCCCACCAGCGGGCGCAGCTCTTCCAGGGTGTCGAAGACTCTCATGCGGACTCACTCACAATTGCAACCATTGAACGATGGGCGCCCATTGCTGCAGGTCGCGCTCGACCCGACCCGGGGCCACGTCCCACAGCGTCAGACCGCGCGCGGCCAGGTGGATGTAGATCTGGGTGTCGCGCAAGTAGCCCAGCACCGGCACTTCGAGCTGCGCCACGAAGGCTTTGAGCTGGTCTGCTGCGATGGTGTGCTCGCGCACCCGCGTGCCGACCACGCCCACCTTGACCTGGCTGGACTTGCGATGCGCCAGCACCTGGTCGAGAAATGCGCGGGTCGCATAGATGTCGAAGATGCTCGGCTGCAGCGGCACCAGCACCTGGTCGGCCAGCTTCATCACCTCGTCGAAGCGCCGACCATGCAACCCGGCCGGGGTGTCCAGCACCACGTGGGTGGTGCCCTTGGGCGGGCGCACGATGTGATCATGGGCCACGTCCCATCCAGCGATGGGGCGGGCCGTCTCGGGCCTCAAGCCCAGCCACGTGCGGGCGGACTGCTGGCGGTCGACATCGCCGAGCATCACCCGGTGTCCCTGCGATGCAATGTACCCCGCCAGATTGGTTGCGATCGTGGACTTGCCCACGCCGCCCTTCGGATTGGCCACCACGATCACCCGCATCGTGCCCTCCGTGTTCGGATTGGTAGGCGGCAATGTTAGCCCGCCCCTCCGTTGCACACATGCAACAGAGGCCGAGGCCCTTGCCAGCCGGGCCGATTCAGCGCAGGCCGTCCCACAGCAGCTTGCAGCCGGTGAGGAACATGCCGGCATAGACCAGCCGGTAGAACCAGTCCTGCCGCACCCGGTGCACCAGGCGCACGCCCAGCCACACCCCCAAGGGCGCAAACGGCAACAAGGCCAGGGCCGTGACCATGTTGCGGCCATCGATCAGGCCCAGCCAGGCATAAGGGATCCACTTCGAGGCATTGACCGCTGCGAAGAACACCGCCATCGTGGCCGAGAACACCACCGGCGACAGCCGCAGCGGCAGCACGTAGGCGTTGATCGGCGGCCCGCCGGCATGGGCCACGAAACTGGTGAAGCCCGAGGCCATGGCCAGCAGCCGCCCCCACCCTGGCCGCGGTGGCGGGGCATCGGCGCGTGGCGGAAAAAACAAACGCTGGGCCAGGAAGAGCAAGGTGAGCGCGCCCACCACCGCCGCCACCCAGGCCGCCGGCAAAATGCCGAAGGACAGCGTGCCCAAGACCGTGCCGGCCAAGCCCGCCGGCAACAGTTGGCGAATGAGGGCCCAATCGACATGGCGCCGGTAGGCCGTGACACCCAGCAGATCCATCACGGCCAACAGCGGCAGCATGATGGCCGCCGCCTGCGGCACTGGCACGCTCAAGGCCATGATCGGCACGGCCAGCGACCCGAAGCCCGAACCGAAACCGCTCTTGGACAACCCCATCAGCAGCACGGCCGGAATGGCCGCCGCATAGAACCAGGGGTCGTCGATGAGCCAGGCCAGCCACTCAGCATCCATGGGGGCCTTTCAGCACGAGCCCATCAGGCGAGGCGGGCCAGCGCGCCGTCGCCAAGCCGCGCCCAGACCACACGACCTCATGCGCTGGCCGACCAAGCCCACCCCCGCCGCGAGGCCGCTCAGACGATGCGGCACGCCTGCTCGAAACTCAAGCGCGGGCTGCGTGGAAAGAGCTGACGGGCATCTCCGTAGCCCAGATTGCAGATGAAATTGGTCTTGACCTGGGTGCCGGCCCAGAACTCGGCGTCCACCTTGGCCGCATCGAAGCCACTCATCGGCCCGCAGTCCAAGCCCAGGGCACGGGCGGCCAAGATGAAATAGCCCCCTTGCAAGCTGGAGTTGCGAAAGGCCGTGGCCTCGATCTTGGCGGGTTGGCCCTCGAACCAACTGCGCGCGCCTGGATTGTGGGGGAACAGCTCGCCCAAGTGCTCGTAGAACGCCAAATCCATGCCCAGGATGGCCGTCACCGGAGCCTGGGCCGTCTTGGCTTGGTTGCCGGCATCCATCAGCGGCACCAAACGCGCCTTGGCCTGCGGGCTGATGACGAACTGGATGCGCAGCGGGCTGCAATTGGCCGAGGTGGGGCCAAACTTCATCATGTCGTAGAGCTGGCGCAACGTGTCTTCGGGGACGGGCCGATCCAGCCACGCGTTGTGCGTGCGCGCGTGATCGAACAGCTGTTCGGTGGTGATCTGCATGGTGTCCTTTCCCGTTCAGCAGCAAAGGAGCAGAATTGTCATATGTTTGCCCCGACCCAACACGACGTGCGGCGATTCTTTTGCGAAACCTACCGCAAGGAACGCGCCGGTGAGCCGCTATCGCCGATGGAAGCCCTGGCGGCGGACTGGATCAGCCAGCACCCGGAATACCACGGCGACCTGGCCGATGCCGAAGCGGCGGTGGCCGCCAGCTTCCGCGTCGAGGACGGGCGCACCAACCCCTTCTTGCACCTGGCGATGCATTTGTCCATCAGCGAGCAGACCAGCGTGGACCAGCCGCGCGGCATCCGCCAGGCCACGGACTTGCTCGCACGTCGCTTGGGCTCCTTGCATGAAGCCCATCACGAGGTGATGGAATGCCTGGGCCAGATGCTGTGGACCTCTCAGCGCAGCGGCCTGCCCCCCGATGGGGAGGCCTACATCGACTGCGTGAGCCGGCGCGCCACGCGCTGAGCCTTCGCCTTCAACTGGCCGGATAGCCCTCCTCGGCCAGCGCCTGACGCACCACCTCCAGCGGCTGCTGGGTCTCGATCCTGACACGCTGGCTCGGCAAGTCGATGTCCACGCGCGCCTGCGGGTCCAGCTTCTGTAGGGTCTGCGTGACGGTGCGCACGCAGTGACCGCAGGTCATGTCTTTGAGGGTCAGTTCGATCATGGCGGGGCCTCGTTGGTCATTGGACATGGACGTACTCTAGACCTTGCCATGGTGGAAAGGTCAAATCGGTGGCTTGACCTTGACATCAGGGGAAGGTTTATCCTGAGCGCCGATGTCTCCTGCGCAATCCATGAGCACCTACACCCTGCCGATCGAAGGCATGACCTGCGCCTCCTGCGTCGGGCGTGTCGAACGCGCGTTGCGACGCCTGCCCGGAGTGCAAAGCGCCGAAGTCAATCTGGCCACCGAATCGGCCACCGTGCAGGGTCAGTGCCCACTGCCCGAGCTGGTGAGCACGGTGCAAGCCGCCGGCTACGAGGTGCCCCGGCACGAACGTCGGTTGCGCATCGAAGGCATGAGCTGCGCGAGCTGCGTGAACCGGGTCGAAAAAGCGCTCGAGCGCGTGCCCGGAGTGATCCAGGCCCATGTCAATCCGGCCACCGAAACCGCCACCGTCACGGCCTTGCGCGGCGTCAGTGATGCGGCCTTGCTCAGCGCCGTGCGTCAAGCCGGCTACCTCGCTCACCTGCCGCAGGCAGCCCCGGCACCGGCGGATTCCCCAAGGCACGGCCTCGGCGAGGCCCAGGCGGTGGTGCTGGCCGCCATCCTGTCGCTGCCGCTGGCCATACCGATGCTGGGCGACCTGTTTGGACGACATTGGATGTTGCAGGGCTGGCTGCAATGGGCCCTGGCCACGCCGGTGCAGTTCTGGCTGGGGGCACGCTTTTACCGCGCCGGCTGGCAGGCCCTGCGCGCTGGCACCGGCAACATGGATCTGCTGGTCGCCTTGGGCACCAGCGCGGCCTATGGACTCAGTGTGTACCGCCTGATCACCGATGACAGCGGCATGCCCGCGCTGTACTTCGAGTCCTCCGCCGTGGTCATCACCTTGGTGCTGCTGGGCAAATGGCTGGAAGCCCGTGCCAAGCGCCAAACCACCGAAGCCATCCGCGCCCTGCAGGCCCTGGCCCCCGAAACCGCGCGCGTGCGCCGCGGCGCGCAAGAGCTGGAGCTGCCCCTGAGCGAGGTGGTGGTCGGCGACATCGTGCTGGTGCAGCCCGGCGAACGTGTCCCCGTCGATGGCGACGTGCTCGAGGGCCACAGCCATGTGGACGAATCCCTGCTGACCGGCGAAAGCCTGCCCGTGAGCAAGGGGCCAGGCGATCGCGTGACCGGCGGCTCGATCAATGCCGAGGGACACTTGGTGTTGCGCACCCGGGCCGTGGGCACCGAAACCGCTCTGGCACGCATCGTGCGGCTGGTGGAATCGGCCCAGGCCCGCAAGGCGCCGATCCAACGCCTGGTCGACCAGGTCAGTGCGGTCTTCGTGCCCGTGGTCGTCGGCCTGGCCCTCGTCACCGTGCTGGCCTGGGGCCTGACCACGGGCGACTGGTCCACCGCCACGATCCATGCGGTGTCGGTGCTGGTGATCGCCTGTCCCTGTGCGCTGGGCTTGGCCACGCCGGCCGCACTGATGGTGGGCATGGGCATCGCGGCGCGCCATGGCATCCTGATCAAAGACGCACAGGCCCTGGAAGTGGCGCATGCGGTGGACACCGTCGCCTTCGACAAAACCGGCACGCTCACCATGGGGCAACCGACGCTCGTGTCGATGCAACCCGCCGCGGGCATCGCCGACAATGCCTTGCTCGCCTGGGCCGCCGCACTGCAGTCCGGTAGCGAGCACCCGCTGGCCCGTGCGGTGCTGCAGGCCGCGGCCCGCCGCGCCGTGGTCTACACGCCCGCACAAGACGTGCGAGCCCTGCCCGGGCGGGGTGTGACCGGTCGGGTGGACGGGCGCGATCTCGTGTTGGCCAATGCCCGCGGGCTGCAGGAGCTGGGACTGGACCTCGCCCCCATGGCCGGCCCGGCCCAGGCACTCCAAGCCCAGGGCCGCACCGTGTCTTGGTTGGCCGAAACCGCACCAACGCCGCGCTTGTTGGGCCTGCTGGCCTTTGGCGATGCCCTCAAGCCCCAAGCCCGCGACGCCATCGCCCGGCTGCATGCCCAGGGCATCCGAACCGTGCTGGTCAGCGGCGACAACCGGGGCAGCGTGCTGGCCGCCGCAGCGGCGTTGGGCATCTCGGAGGTCCGCGCCGAAGTGCTCCCGCAGGACAAGGCCCGCGTCATCGCCGAACTCAAAGCACCGGACGCACAGGGTCGGCAACGACGGGTGGCCATGGTCGGCGACGGCCTGAACGACGCGCCCGCACTGGCCGCTGCCGACGTCGGTGTGGCCATGGGCACCGGCACCGACGTGGCCATGCATGCGGCCAGCATCACGTTGATGCGTGGCGACCCGCGCCTGGTGGCCGATGCCCTGGAGGTGTCACGCCGCACCACACGCAAAATCCGCCAGAACTTGTTCTGGGCGTTCATCTACAACGTGGTGGGCCTGCCACTGGCGGCCTTCGGCCTGCTCAGCCCGGTGCTCGCCGGTGCGGCGATGGCCTTCTCCAGTGTGAGCGTGATCGGCAATGCCTTGTGGCTGAAGCGTTGGACACCGACGGCCGGGAGGAGCTCATGAACATCGGTCAGGCCGCACGGGCCTCGGGCGTGAGCGCCAAAATGATCCGCCACTACGAAAGCCTGGGGTTGTTGCCCCCGATCGCTCGCACCGCCGCGGGCTACCGGCAATACGACGAGACGGCCATACACACCCTGCGCTTCATCCGCCGCTGCCGCGACCTGGGCTTTGGCATCGAAGAAATCCGCAAATTGCTGCAGCTGTGGCGCAACGAGCAGCGCCCCAGCAGCGAGGTCAAACGCATCGCGCTGGCCCATGCAGCCGCGCTGGAGCGTCGCATCGAATCCATGCAGGCGATGAAGCGGACCCTGGAGCGCCTGGCCGCCCACTGCCATGGCGACGAACGGCCTCAGTGCCCCATCCTGGACGATCTGGCGGCCCACACCGAGACGGGCGCCGGCGGCACGCCCAAGACGCGCTTTTGATGGCTTCTGGACGACAAAAAGGCCGCTGCACGGCAGCGGCCTTCTCTACCTTCTGGGGGAGTCGGAGTCGATGCGATCAGCGAGCAGCGCCGATGCGGAAGCGAGATTGCGGCACCACACGCAGATCCCCAGGCAGCGAGGCGATGTACTGGGCCATGGCCTTGAGCTCGGCATCGGTGAAGGGCTTGACCTGGCCGGCCATGATCGCATTGCCGCGGCCAATGATCGGGTTGCCCTCGGTCTTGTAGGACTTCAGCGCCACATACAGATAGTCCGCATGTTGGCCGGCGATCTTGGGGTAGCCAGCATCGATGGGCTTGTTGAAATTGGCACCATGGCAGGCCACGCAGCCGCCCTTCTCGAGCAAAGCAGCCACTTCGGCACGCGGCGTCCGGGCCGGGGCATCCGGCACGTTGGCCGGCGGCACCTGCTGCTCATAGAAGGCGGCGATGTCGGCCATGTCTTGCTCGGACAGCGATTCGGCGATGCCGCGCATCGTCGGATGCTTGCGCTCGCCCTTTTTGTAGGCGTTCAATGCCGCGACGATGTACTTGGCATTCTGGCCGGAGATCATCGGCACCTTGTGGATCTCCGGGAAGCTCGCCTGGTAGCCCGGAATGCCGTGGCACCCGATGCACATGGCGACCTTGGCTTCACCGGCCTTGACGTCCTGGGCAAGGGCCGCGCCCGCATAGAAGGCACTCAAGCCAGCCGCAGCGGCCAGCGCGGTCATCGTGGATTTGAATTTCTTCATGGGCGCGCGACGCATCGTCGGTGTTTGGAATCAACCGACGATTATAGCCAGCCCGCTTATACTGCCTTTGCACCCATCCATGCTTGATCCGGCACATCTTTCATGAAGTTTCACGGCTCGAACACTTACGTCGCCACCGACGACTTGCGACTGGCGGTCAATGCCGCCATCACCCTGAAGCGCCCGCTGCTGGTCAAGGGCGAGCCGGGTACTGGCAAGACCATGCTGGCCGAGGAAGTGGCCCGCGCGCTGGGCATGCCGCTGTTGCAGTGGCACATCAAATCGACCACCAAGGCCCAACAGGGGCTGTATGAGTACGACGCGGTCAGCCGGCTGCGCGACAGTCAGCTCGGCGACGAGCGGGTCAAAGACATCCACAACTACATCATCAAGGGCGTGCTGTGGCAGGCCTTCGAGGCCGAGCAGCCGGTGGCGCTGCTGATCGACGAGATCGACAAGGCGGACATCGAATTTCCCAACGACCTGCTGCGCGAGCTCGATCGCATGGAGTTCTATGTGTACGAGACGCGACAGATGATCCGCGCCAAGCACCGCCCGCTGGTGTTCATCACGTCCAACAACGAGAAGGAGCTGCCCGACGCCTTCCTGCGCCGCTGTTTCTTCCACTACATCAAGTTTCCCGATGCCGAGACGATGAAACGCATCGTGGAGGTGCACTTCCCCGGACTGAAAAAGGAATTGCTGGCGGCCGCACTGAAGAACTTCTACGACGTGCGCAACCTGCCCGGATTGAAGAAGAAACCCAGCACCTCGGAGCTGTTGGACTGGCTCAAGCTGCTGGTGGCTGAGGACATTCCGGTCCAAGCGCTACAAAGCGAAGACGACAAGGTCGTCATCCCGCCGCTGGTGGGGGCTTTGCTGAAGAACGAGCAGGACTTGAGCCTGTTCGAGAAACTCGTGTTCATGCAGCGCCACCATCGATGAGGCCATGAACAAGCCCGAGCCCGTCGTCCTGCAGCACGGCCAGGTGCGACTCGAGCCCTTGCGGGCCGAGCATGCGCCCGCGCTGGAGGCCGCGGCCAGCGACGGTCAGCTGTGGACCTTGCGCGTGACCTCGGTGCCAGCGCCCGGGGAATTCGATGCCTACATTGCCGCGGCGCTGACGGGGCAGGCCCAGGGCCACATGCTGCCCTTTGCGGTGGTGGATGTGCCCAGCGGCCGCGTGATCGGCAGCACCCGCTACCATGACATCGTGCCCGCGGTGGAACGCTTGGAGATCGGCTACACCTGGTATGCCCGGTCTTGGCAACGCAGCCATGTCAACACCACCGCCAAGCTGCTGCTATTGACCCATGCCTTCGAGGTGCTGGGCGCGCGGCTCGTGGGGTTTCGCACCGACAATTTCAACTTCGTCAGCCAGCGGGCCATCGAACGGCTGGGCGCTCGCAAAGACGGTGTGCTGCGTCATCATGCGCTGCGCCGTGACGGTACCGTGCGTGATACGGTGATGTACAGCCTTGCCGCCGCAGAGTGGCCCGAGGTGAAAGCGCATCTGCAGTATCAATTGACCCGGCCCCGCTGAGTCCTCATCTGCCAGACTCTCATGCTGATCGACTTTTTCTTCACCCTGCGCGCGGCCAAGTTGCCGGTGTCGATCAAAGAATTCCTGGTGCTGCTGGAAGCCATCAAGAGCGGTGTCATCGACGACGAAGGCGGCCCCACGGTGGACAAGTTCTACTACCTGGCCCGCACGACCTTGGTGAAGGACGAGGCCCACTTCGACAAATTCGACCGGGCCTTCGGCAGCTACTTCAAAGGCGTGGAGCTGCTGGCCGATTTTTCCAAGGAGATTCCGCTGGAGTGGCTGCGAAAGCGCCTGGAGCTGGAGCTGTCGCCCGAAGAAAAGGCCTTGATCGAAAAACTCGGCTGGGACGAGCTGATGAAGCGCCTGCGCGAGCTTTTCGAGCAGCAAAAAGAGCGCCACGAAGGCGGCAACCGCTACATCGGCACCGGCGGCACCTCGCCCTACGGCGCCTATGGGTACAACCCGCAAGGCATTCGCATCGGCCAAGACCGCAGTCGCCATCGCAGTGCGGTGAAGGTGTGGGACCAGCGCCAATACAAGGATTACGACGACAGCGTGGAGCTGGGCACGCGCAACATCAAGGTGGCGTTGCGGCGCTTGCGCCGCTTCGCCCGGGAAGGCTCGCAGCTCGAGCTCGATTTGGACGACACCATTCGTTCCACCGCCGCCAATGCCGGCTGGCTGGATTTGAAGATGGTGCCCGAGCGCCACAACCAGGTCAAAGTGTTGCTGCTGATGGACGTGGGCGGCACGATGGACGAGCATGTCCACCGTGTCGAGGAACTTTTCAGCGCCGCGAAGTCTGAGTTCAAGCACCTGGAGTTCTATTACTTCCACAACTGTGTCTACGACTTCCTGTGGAAGAACAATCGCCGCCGTTTCAGTGAGAAGTTCCCGACGTGGGATGTGATCCGCAAGTACAACAAGGACTACAGGCTCATCTTCGTGGGCGATGCCACGATGAGCCCTTACGAGATTCTCCAGCCCGGCGGCAGCGTGGAGTACAACAACGAGGAGCCCGGGGCCCAATGGCTGCAGCGCCTCACGCAGGCGTTTCCCAAGTACGCCTGGATCAATCCGGAGCCCCAGGGGATCTGGGGCTACCGTCAATCGATCGCGATCATCCAGCAGCTCATGAATCAGCGCATGTTTCCGCTGACCCTGTCCGGGTTGGAAGGAGCCATGCGTCTGTTGAGCAAATGATCGAGACTCGGCGCCGCGCTGCCCTGTGGTCGCTGCTGCCCTGTGTGGCCATGGCGGCGGCCCCGGCTCAGGCCGCCGAGGAGGTCCAGCCGCCCCCCCACACCGAAGAAGCCACCGCCGCGGCACCGTACCGTTTGCGCATCGAGGCCCCGGACGATCTGGCCGATTTGCTGGGCACTTTTCTCGACCTGGCGCGCTTTCGCACCGATCCTGCATTGGCCGAGGCCACCGAGGCCGAGGTGCGGCGCCTGATCGCCGCCACGCCGGCGCAGGCGCGCTCACTGCTGGAGACGCGGGGGTACTTCAACCCCACGATCCGCATCGACCGCGAGGAAGGCCAACCGCCCCTGATCCGCATCGAGGTGGACCCAGGCGAGCGCACGCGCGTCAGCCGGACCACCCTCGAAGTGCAAGGGGAAATCGTCGAACGCGCCGAGGCCGGCCATGCGCGTGACCAGGCCTTGCTGCAGGAGATCCAAGACGGTTGGCGGCTGCGCGAGGGACGGCCGTTTTCGCAAGACCAATGGTCGGCCGAGAAAACCGAACTGTTGGGCCGGCTGCGTCGCGACGGCTACCCGGCGGCCAGCTGGGCCGGCACGGCCGCCGAAGTGGATGCGCCGCGCAACACGGTACGCCTGTTCGTCGTGGCCGATAGCGGACCGCTGTTTCGCTTCGGCCCGGTGCGTATCGAGGGCTTGTCCAAGCAGCGGGAGGAGGCGGTGAGTCACCAGCTCACCTTCGGCCCAGGGGATCGCTACACCGAAAAGCAGGTGCTCGATTTGCAAGAGCGTCTGCAGCGCAGCGGGCTGTTCGAATCGGCCTCGGTGCTGGTCGACCCCAATCCGGCCAGCGCGCAGGCCGCGCCCGTGACGATCGCCGTGCGCGAGGCGCCGCTGCAAGATTTGACCCTGGGCATCGGCTACAGCGACGTGGCGCGAGAGCGCGGGACGATCGAGCACCTGCACCGCCGGCCCTTGGGGCTGAACTGGGTGGCCAAGCACAAGCTGGAAGTGGGGCGTGACCAGCGTTCACTAAGTTCCGAATGGACCTCCCACCCCAAGGCCGACCAGTACCGCAACTTGCTGGCCTTCGCCGGCGAGCGCTTCAGCAGCGACCGCAGCGCCCCGACCGACAGCTACCGCTTGCGCGTCGGCCGCACCCAGGACACCGAGCGCATCGACCGCTTGTATTACGGGGAGTACACCACCGCGATCGTCACCACCGACCTCGGGCGCCAACGCGCCAGCGCGCTGACGGCCAACTACGAATGGATTTGGCGCCATGTCGACGACGTGCTGCTGCCCACCCGCGGCATCGCGGCTTCGGCCCAACTTGGCGCCGGCCATGCCCGCAGCGATGCGGGCCAAGGCCCCTTCAGCCGGGTCTATGGACGGCTCAGTGGCTATCTGCCTTTGGGCCGCTGGTACGCCAGCGCGCGCATCGAAGGCGGCGAGGTGTTCACACCCAACAACGTCGAGGTGCCCGACACCCTGCGGTTTCGGGCGGGGGGGGACGACTCGGTGCGCGGCTATCCCTCTCGCTCGATCGGCCCGCAAGAAGGCGGCGAGACGGTGGGCGGTAACGTGCTGGCCACCGCCAGCCTGGAACTAGCCCGCCCGCTGGGGGCAGGCCGTCTGCGCTCCTGGTGGGGGGCCGTCTTCGTCGACGCCGGCGACGCCACCCATCATTGGTCCGCCTTCGACGCCAAGCTGGGCTGGGGCCTGGGACTGCGCTGGCGCAGCCCCGTGGGCCCGCTCAAAGTGGATGCGGCCTACGGCGAAGCCACGAAACGCTGGCGCCTGCATCTGAGTGTGGGCATCGCGTATTGACCCATGGATCCGACTCCGCCCACCGCCTCTGCGGCGCCCACCGCGCCCCCACCCGACGCGCCGGCGTCCAGCCGCCGCCGGCCGGGCTGGATGGCATGGCTGCTGGCCCTGGTGCTGCCCTTGTTGGCCGTGGCGGCCATCGTCGGGATGCTGGTGGCCGCCTTGACCACGGCCACCGGCACGGCCTGGCTGCTGCGCGCCGTGCCGCGACTGACGGTGCTGGACCCACAAGGCCCGCTGCTGGGCGACTTCTCGGCCCGTCGGGTGCACTGGGATCTATCCAGCCCCGGCCGGCCGCACGATGGCGTGACCATCGACGGCCTGGCCTGGCAGGGCCTGCGCTGGAGCGCCGAGCCGTCGGGGCAAGGCTTGAGCCTGGAAGTGACGCAGCTGGCCCTGGAGCGCCTGCACCTGAGGCTGCCCCCGGCGGCCCCCACCGGCGACGCCGCCCCGCCACCCTCGGAGCTCAAATCGCCCCTGCACCTGCGCTTGCGCTCAGTGCGCATCGGCGAGCTGTCCTTCAGTGAGGCGATGCCGCCGATGCGCGAGCTGACGGCCCAGTTGGAGCTGGGCAGCCAGGAGGGCCGCACGCACCGCCTCGACGTGCTGAGCTTGCGCTGGGACCGCCTCCGCCTGCATGGCCAAGCCGAGCTGGGGGCCCTGGCGCCGCTGGAGCTGCATGCCGCGCTGGACCTCGACGGTGAGCTGCCCGAGGGCCCGACGAGCGCCGCCCGCTGGCAGGCCCGGCTCGAGGCCCGAGGTCCTTTGGCCCAGCTGCCCGTCAGCATCGAGCTGTCGGCGGCCGAGCAATCCCTGCGGGCCGAGGCGACGCTCACACCGTTTGCCCCGGCCCCACTGGAGCGCTTGGATGCACGATTCGAAGCCTTGGACCTGGCCGCCCTGTTCAGCGCCGCCCCGCGCACGGCGCTCAGTGGCCAAGTGCACGCACAGCTCGGCCATCCACAACCCGGGACGGTGGACGCAGCGGTGAGGATCCGGCTGCGCAATGCCCGGCCCGACCGCTGGGATGCCAGTCGTCTTCCCCTGCGGGAGCTGGTGCTGGATGCTCGCAGCCCCGACCTGCGGCCGCAGGAGGGCTGGGTGGTGGAGCGCTTCGAAGCCGTGCTGGGGCCAGCGATGCGCGAAGCCGGCCGCCTGCGAGGCGAAGGCCGCGGGTCGCCCTCGTCGGGTTGGAGCGCTCGTCTGGAGCTGAGGCAGCTCGATCTGGCGGCCCTGGATGGCCGACTGCCGGCCTTGCGCCTGAGCGGCCCGCTCGAACTGGGCTCGGGCGGGGCGGGTCAGCCCGTGGCCGTGCGCACCCGGCTCGACGGCAGCCTGCCGGATGCACGTGGCATGCGCCAGTCCGTGGCGCTGTCGCTGGACGGCGAGTTCTCCCGGTTGCGCAGCCTGGTGCGCGAATTGACGGTCCGCGCCGGCTCGTCGCGGGCCGAAGTGCAAGCCGAAGTCGACACCCCGCCCGGGCAAGCGGTGCAAGCCCGTGTGCAGGCCCGCTGGCAAGACCTCGATCCTCGAACCTGGTGGCCAGCCCTCGGCGCCGGGGCGGCCGCCCATGGGGAGCACCGCCTGTCCGGCCAGGCGCAGACCCGCTTGACCCTGCCGCCACGCAACCCGGGCGAGCCCTTGCTGACCTGGATGGCGCGCTGGCGCGGCCAGGCCGAACTGCGGGTGGACGACAGCCGGTGGGCGGATCTGCCGGTGCAAGGCCTGCTGCTGTGGCAGGCCGAGCGTGCAGGCTTGCCGGGACGCACCGAAGGTCAGCTGCGGGTGGACGCCAACCGCCTGACTTGGAACGGCGAGCTGCCTGGCCAGCGGCCTGCACACGCCGACGACACGCTGACCTTCAACCTGGATGCTGCGGCCTTGGACCGCGTGGCCCCACTGCTGCACGCCTGGCAGCCAGAGGTCCGACTGGCAGGCGCCCTGCGCCTGAATGCCCGCATCCACTGGGGCGCCGCAGCCGCACCGCAGCGTCTGGACGGGCAGCTCCAGGGCCGCGCCCTGCGCTGGAACGACTGGCTCCTGCAAAGCGCAGAAGGCCATTGGGACCTCGCTTCGGCCCGCGAGGCGCTCCAGCGACTCGAGCTGCGCATGGACGGCCTGCAACACCGAGACCGGCGTATCGATACCGTCACGCTGCAGCTGGAGGGCCCCTTGCACGACCACCGGCTGCGTGTGGACGGTCGCTCGAACCTGGTCCTGCCCTGGGCCGCCCCGGCCGACGCCGCCCAGCAGACCGTCCATGCAGCGCACGCCCAGCCGGTGCAACTGCAACTGCAGGTCTCCGGCAGCGCCGACCTGCCCCGCGACGGGGCCTTCGATGCCATCCAGGGCTGGCAAGGGCGATTGCAGCGTCTCGTGGTGGGCCCGGTCGATCCGCAGCAGCTCCCATGGCTCGATGTCAGCGGCGTGCCGCTGCAATGGGAACATCGAGCCGGGCAAGCCGCTCGCTTCAGCCTGGGCGCCGGTCAAGCCCGCTTGCGAGCAGGCCGCCAGGCAGCCACCTTGCGCTGGGACGAAGTGTCATACCAAGCCGCGCAGGCCGGTCAGTCCGCCGTGCTGCAGGCCCAGGCCCGGCTCGATCCGCTGCCCATCGCCCCGCTGCTGCGCGACCTCCAACCCGAATTCGGCTGGACGGGCGACCTCGAGCTGGGCGCCTCCTTGCGGCTGCGCAGTGCACCCAGCGTCCAGGCCGATGTAGACATCGTGCGAGTGCGCGGCGACCTGCAAGTGGAAGAACCCGGTGGCCTGGTCGAACGGCTCGACCTCACCGAGCTGCGCCTCAGCCTGCAAGCCCGTGATGGGCTGTGGCGCTTCACCCAGGCCATGGCCGGCGCCCGGCTCGGCCGAGTCTGGGGCGAGCAAACCGTGCAAGCGCGCCCGCAGGATGGTTGGCCCTCGCCCGAGGCCACGCTGCGCGGGTTTGTGCAAGCCGACGTCGACAACCTTGGCGCCTGGGCCGCCTGGGTGCCCGCAGGTTGGCGGCTGGGCGGACAGCTGCGCTTGCGCGCCGATGTCGGCGGTCGTTGGGGGGCCCCGCAGTTCACCGGCGAGGTGCGCGCGCGCGACGTGCAAGTGCGCAACCTGCTGCAAGGCATCCACTTGCGCGACGGCGAACTGCACCTGGTGATGCAGGGAGACACGGCGCGCATCGAAACCTTGCGCGCCCGCGCCGGCGAGGGCGAAGTGCAACTGCATGGCCAAGCTCAGTTGGGCCAGCATCCACGTGCCCAACTGCAAGTGCGAGCCGAACGATTCAGCCTGCTGTCGCGCGTGGACCGCCGCATGGTCCTCAGCGGCAGTGCGCAAGTCGTCCTGGAGGCCGAGCGCTTGCAGGCCGACGGCGACTTCCGTATCGACGAAGGTCTGATCGACATCTCACGCGCAGACGCCCCCAGCCTGTCCGATGATGTCGTGGTGCGGCGCACCGAACCACGCGCCGACGAGGACCCGCGCCGGCAGACGGCGCCACGGCGCGCCGTGGCGCTCAATCTGCGGCTGGATGCCGGCGAGCGCCTGCGGCTGCGCGGTCGCGGTCTGGACACACGGCTCACTGGCGCCTTGCGCCTGACCTCTCCGGGCGGGCGCCCTGCGCTGCATGGCGACATCCGCACGGCCGACGGCACCTATGCCGCCTATGGCCAGAAGCTCACGATCGACAAAGGCGTGATCAGCTTCGTCGGTGCACCGGACAACCCACGCCTGGACATCGAAGCGACACGGCCGAACACCGACATCCGGGTCGGTGTAGCCATCACCGGCACGGCCGAGAGCCCTCGCGTGCGGCTGTTCTCCGAGCCCGAGATGAGCGACACCGACAAGCTGTCCTGGCTGGTGCTGGGCCGCGGCAGCGGCCAGCTGGCCCGCGCCGAGGCCGCCTTGCTGCAACGCGCCGTGTTGGCGCTGGTGGCCGGCGAAGGCGAGTCCCCCACCGGGGACCTCACCCGCATGATCGGCCTGGACGAACTCTCCGTGCGCCAAGAAGACAGTGCCGGCGTGGCCGAAACCATCGTCAGCGTGGGCAAGCAGTTGTCGCGACGCTGGTACGTCGGCTATGAACGCTCGCTCAATGCCACCAGCGGAACATGGCAACTCATCTATCGTGCCGCGCAGCGTTTCACCGTGCGAGCCCAGGCCGGCATCCAAGAAAACGCGCTGGACTTCATCTGGACTTGGCGCTGGTGAGTCCAGCGCCACCCGAGGCGACATGATGCGCTGGAAGACGGCTTCGACGGCGCACTCACTGCCCACCCCCCGATCGATGTCATGCAGCGGCGAATGTGCGCCCACAGCGGGGCCAGC
>NZ_BCWK01000019.1:0-55528 GCF_001592165.1 Caldimonas taiwanensis NBRC 104434 | reverse complement strand
TTTTGCAGGGCCGACTACTGAGCTCCTTGGGTGCCCCAAGCCGCTCAAACAAGACGCTGCCGCAGTGACTCGTACAGGCAGATCGCCGCAGCCGCCGCGACATTGAGCGATTCCTCGCCGCCAGGCTGGGGGATACACACGACCTGTTCGCAGCGCGAGGCCAGGGCCGGGTCCATGCCCTGGCCCTCATGGCCAAAGACCCAGGCCAGCGGCGAAGCAAGCCGGCATCGGTGCAGTTCCAGCGCCGTGTGCGAACTCGTGCCCACCAGCGGCACGCCCAGGCCGTCCAGCCCCTCGGGATGGGCCAATTCCACCAGATGCAGCGCGAAATGCGCGCCCATGCCCGCGCGCAACACCTTCGGTGACCACAGCGCGGCCGTCCCCTTCATGGCCACGACCTGCTTGACCCCCAGCGCCGCAGCGCTGCGCAAAATCGCCCCCACGTTGCCGGCGTCCTGCAAGCGATCGAGCACCACGGTATCCAGCCCTGTGCGCACTTGGCCGGCCCCCGGCCAGGGCACCAGAAACCCACAATCCGGGGCCGATTCGAGCGCACTGAGTTCGCGCATCAAGGTCTCGCTCACCACCGCCACCCGTACCGCGCCCTGGGCCAGCACACGCCGCTCGGGCCGCGCCCAGGCCGCCTCGGTAAACACCGCCTCGTCACCATGGCCGCCCCGGGCCCGCCAGGCCGAGCCCAGATGATCCCCCTCGAGCCAGACCGAGCCTAGCTTGCGGTAGGCGCTGGGGTCGCGCAGGAGTTTGCGCACTTTCACGCACAGCGGGTTGTCCCGCGAATGCAGCATCTCCACCTTCATGCCTGCCCCCGCAAAGCGTCACGAACCGGGGCAAAACTGCGTCGGTGCGCTGGACAGGGTCCGTGTTCGCGCAAGGCCGCCAAATGTTCGCGCGTGGGATATCCCTTGTGCGTGGCAAACCCATACTCTGGATGGGCCTCGTGCAACGCCATGCACAGGCGATCGCGATGCACCTTGGCCAGAATCGAAGCGGCCGAGATGGCGGGCACCTTGGCATCTCCTTGGACGATGGCCTCGGCCGGGACCTTGAGCACCGGCAGCCGGTTGCCATCGACCAAGACCCGCGCCGGCTTCAGACGCAGCCCCTCCACCGCCCGGCGCATGGCCAGCAGTGTCGCCTGAAGAATGTTCAGCCGGTCGATCTCCTCCGGCGAGGCCACAGCGATGCTGCAGCACAAAGCCTTGGCGCGAATCTCGTCATACAAGCGCTCACGGCGCAATGCGCTGAGCCGCTTGGAATCCGCCAGCCCCTTCACCGGTTGCTGGTCGTCCAGGATCACGGCGGCAGCCACGACGGGTCCGGCCAACGGCCCGCGGCCGGCTTCATCGACCCCAGCCACCAATCCGGGTGACTCCCAGCACAGAGCCAACTGTTCAGCGCCCAAGGACTTGCGCGATCGCATCGGTAGCGGCCTGCGCCGTGTTGCGACGCAGGAGATGGTGCAATTCGATGAAACGCTGCTGCACACGCTCGCAGCGCGCCGGATCATCCAGCCAGGCCAGGGCCGCATCGGCCAGGGCTTGTGGGGTGGCTCGATCCTGCAGCAATTCGGGCACGACGAAATCGCCACACAAGATGTTGGGCAGCCCCACCCAGGGCTGGTAGCCCATGCGCTTCATGAGCTGCCAGGTCAACCAGTGCATGTGATAAGTGATGACCATAGGCCGCTTGAACAGCGCGGCCTCCAGTGTGGCCGTGCCACTGGCGATGAGCGTCACGTCGCAGGCGGCCAAAGCCTCGTGCGACCGACCGTCGAGCACCCGCAGCGGCACCTCGGGGGCATGCGTGGCCACCAACGGATCGATCATCTCACGCAGACCGGGCGCCGCCGGCAGCACGAAGCGCAGCTCCGGTCGCCGACGATGCAACAACGCCGCAGCGGCCAAAAGCGGTGCGGCGATGTACTGGATCTCGCTGCGTCGGCTGCCCGGCAGCAACGCCACCACCGTCTCCGACGCCGACAACCCCAAGGCCTGCCGCGCCGCGGCCCGAGGTACTTCCAGCGGAATTGCATCGGCCAGCGGATGGCCCACATAGCTGGCGGCAATGCCGTGGCGAGCCAACAGTTCAGGCTCGAAGGGAAACAAACAGAGCACGTGGTCGGCGGCCTTGGCGATGCGGGTCACGCGCCCGCCGCGCCAGGCCCAAATCGACGGACAGACGAAGTGCACCGTCTTGATGCCGGCCTCGCGCAACCAGGACTCCAACCCCAGATTGAAATCCGGCGCGTCCACACCGATGAAGACATCCGGACGCTCTAGAAGCAACCGACGCGCCAGCTGCCGGCGGATGCCGGCAATCTCGGCATAATGCCGCAGCACCTCGGCATACCCCCGCACGGCCAGCTTGTGGTGCGGCCACCAGGCCTGGAAGCCTTGCTCGGCCATGCGCGGCCCGCCAATGCCCACGGCACTCAGATCGGGCCAACGCTGACGCAGCCCGTCCATCAGCAGCCCGGCCAGCAAATCCCCCGACGCCTCGCCGGCCACCAGCGCCAGACGGGGGGCAGTCTTCGCCTGTGCCACCACAGTCAGCGCACGATACCGCGCTCGGCCTGAGCCAGGAAGTCCAGCATCAGGCGCACATCGGCTTGCGCCTCGGCGGCCGAGTCCGCCAGCGCGGCGAGTTCCTCCTTGGCCTGCGCCAGCGTCAGCCCTTTGCGGTACAGCGTGCGGTGCATCTGCTTGACGACGGCGATGCGCTCGGGGGAGTAGCCCCGGCGGCGCAGCCCTTCCTGATTGATGCCCTGCGCTTGCGCAGGGTTGCCCGCGGCCGTCACGAAGGGCGGCAGATCTTGCGACAAGCGGGTCTGAAAACCGGTCATCGCGTGCGCGCCCACCCGCACGAACTGATGCACCCCCGACAACCCCCCGAGAAAGACCCAGTCGCCCAAATGCACGTGCCCGGCCAACTGGACCGCATTGGCCAAAATGATGTGACTGCCCAACTGGCAGTCATGCGCCACGTGGACATAGGCCATGATCCAGTTGTCGTTACCGATGCGCGTCACCCCGGCATCCTGCACCGTCCCGGTGTTGAAGGTGCAAAACTCTCGAATCGTGTTGTCGTCGCCGATCACCAACTCGGTGGGCTCGCCTGCATATTTTTTGTCTTGCGGCGCAGCGCCCAGGGAACAAAATTGGAAGATGCGATTGCGGCGGCCGATGGTCGTGCGCCCCTCGATGACGCAATGAGCACCGATGCTGGTCCCCTCATCGATGCGCACATCCGGGCCGATCACCGCATAGGGTCCCACGCGGACATCGGACGCCAACTCGGCCTTCGGGTCGACCAAGGCGGTGGGATGGATCTGAGCCATGACGACGCCCCTGCTCAGGCCTCCACCAATCGCTGGGTGCACATGATCTCGGCCTCCACCGCCACCTCCTCGCCCACCCGCGCTTGGCACTTGAACTTGTAGATACCGGCCCGCGCTCGGTCCAGCGTCACCTCCAGCAGCAACTGATCGCCGGGCTCCACCGGTCGCTTGAAACGAGCCCCATCAATGCCAACGAAGTAGTAAACCGCCCGAGGATCGCGCTCCACCGAGGCCGAGGTGAAGGCCAGCAGCGCAGAGGCCTGGGCCAACGCTTCGAGCATCAACACCCCTGGCATGACGGGACGGTTCGGGAAATGACCTTGAAAGAACGGCTCGTTGGCGCTGACGTTCTTCAGGGCCAAGATGCGCTTGCCCGGCTCGGCTTCCAGCACCCGGTCCACCAGGAGGATGGGGTAGCGATGAGGCAGCTGCTTGAGGATCGAGTGGATATCCATCATGGTGTCAGTTTCTTTTCGAGGGCGCGCACACGCTCGCGCAACTTGTGCAACTGGCGCAGTGTCGCGGCATTCTTTTCCCAGGACGCATTCTCGTCGATGGGGAACACGCCGCTGTAGAGCCCGGGCTGCAGCAATGAGCGCGTCACCAGCGACATCGACGAGATATGCACATGATCGGCAATCGTCAGATGACCCAAAATGCCTGCACCACCGCCGACCGTGCAATGCCGACCAATGCGCGCACTGCCGGCCACCCCAACGCAGCCCGCCATGGCCGTGTGCGCCCCGATGTGCACGTTGTGGGCGATCTGCACCAGGTTGTCCAACTTGACCCCGTCCTCGATCACCGTGTCCTCCAGGGCGCCACGGTCCACGCAACTGTTGGCGCCGATCTCCACATCGTTGCCGATGCGCACCCCGCCAAGCTGCTCGATCTTCTCCCAGCGACCCTCGTTCGGTGCGAAGCCAAAACCATCGGCACCGATCACCACACCGCTGTGCAGCACACAGCGCTCGCCCAGGCGCGTGCCCGGCATCAGCGTCACACGAGGCGCCAGCCGCGTGCCGCGGCCGATCACGACGCCAGCGCCAACGAAGGCATGCGCGCCGATCACCACGCCATCACCGATCACCGCCCCCTCCTCGACCACGGCGTAAGCCTCGATCCGCACATCATGGCCGATGCGGGCCTGCTCACTGACCACGGCCGTCGGATGGATGCCGGCAGGACGGGCAGCTCGCGTCCGCGCCGCCCACCATTGGGTCAAGCGGGCAAAGTAAAGATAAGGATCGGCCGTGACGATGGCCGCCCCCCGGGCAGCGGCTGCCTCCCGAAAGGCCGGCGCCACGATCACACAGCCCGCCCCGGTCGACTGCAACTGAGACTGATAGCGCGCGTGCGCCAAAAAGCTGAGCGTTGAGGCATCCGCCCCTTCCAACGGCCCGATCCGGTGGATGCGCAGCTCACCCGAGCCGACGAGTTCCCCTCCCAGCTCGGCAACGATCTCGCTCAGTCGGACATCGCTCACTTGCCACCGTTGGCGTTGAGGGCCTTGATCACCTTGTCTGTGATGTCCACCCGCGGGCTGTAGTGCACCGCATCCTGGACGATGAGATCGTATTTCTCACTCTCGGCGATCTGTTTGATGACCCGGTTGGCCCGTTCGATGATGGCCGCCAACTCCTCATTGCGGCGCTGGTTGAAGTCTTCCTGCAACTCACGGCGGCGGCGCTGAA
Source organism: Caldimonas taiwanensis NBRC 104434 (assembly GCF_001592165.1). Classification (NCBI taxonomy): domain Bacteria; kingdom Pseudomonadati; phylum Pseudomonadota; class Betaproteobacteria; order Burkholderiales; family Sphaerotilaceae; genus Caldimonas; species Caldimonas taiwanensis. The sequence goes on along the minus strand of NZ_BCWK01000019.1, from coordinate 50,476 downwards.
ACTCGCGGTCCTGCTCGACCAGCTCGCGTTGACGGCGTGCTCGCTCGGACTCCGACAACGTCGGCGCATCCTTCTCCAAACGCTCGGAGTTGGCCTTCAAGCGGGCCCCCAGTTCATTGAGCTCTCGGTCGCGGCGAGAAAACTCCGCCTCCAGGCGGCTGGTGGCCGCTTTGGCCGGCGCAGACTCTCGCATGACGCGGTCGCTGTTCACATAGCCGATCTTCAGTTCCTGAGCCTGCGCGAGCTCAGCCGCGCCGAAAGACAGGACAATGGCCGTCAGGGCGGCCCCCAAGAGTTTCTTCATCAGAATGCGGTTCCAATCTGGAATTGAATGCGCTCGATTCTATCGCCCGGCTGCTTGCGCAGCGGCACGCCATACGCCAGCTTCAACGGCCCCACCGGAGAGATCCAGCTCAGCCCAACACCGCTGGACAGGCGCAACTCGTCAAAGCGGATGCGATCTTCTTCGCCAAAGACATTGCCGGCATCGACGAAACCAAACAGCCGCAGCGTACGATCGTTGCCCGAGCCTGGGAAAGGCACGTAGAGCTCGCCATTGAGATTCAGCCGTTTGGCCCCGCCCACATAGGCGCCAGTGGCATCCACCGGGCCCAGCGAGCCTTGCGCAAAACCGCGGACGGTTCCCAGCCCCCCGCTGTAGAAATTCTTGAACACTGGGAACGGACGACCTTGCAAGCCCTTGCCCCACCCCAGCTCGGTATTGAACGCCAAAGTGAAATCGCGGGTCAGTGAGAGGTACTGTTGGAACTGATAATTCGTGCGCAAATAGCGCGTATCGCCAGCCACACTCCATTCGGCATTGACGCGCTGATAACGCCCTCGTGTGGGCACCAACGCACTGTCACGGTCGTCACGCGTCCAGCCCAGCGTCAAGGGCACACTCAAACTCGTCGGACCGAAGCGTTCACGATAACGGAAATAGCTGTTGGGCAGCGCGCCTGGCTCGCCGCGGATTTCCGTGCGTTCCACGCCAATGCCGAGAAACACGCGGTCGTACTCCGTCACCGGAACGCCAAAGCGGATCGAAGCCCCGGGAGTCACCAACTTGTAATCGCTGCCTTGGCTGGACAGCGGCTGGGTCGTGCGGTAGTACACGTCGATGGACCGCGAGACTCCGTCCATCGTGAAATACGGGTCGACCGTGCTGACCACCAGCGTGCGGTTATACCGACTCGTATTGAACTCCACCCCCAGATAGTTGCCCGAACCGAAGATGTTTTCCTGCTTGATCGCGGCCGTCAACGTGAGCTTCTCGGCACTGGAGAAACCCGCACCAAGCAGCAGATTGCCGGTGGGCTTCTCGACCACGCGCAAGTTCAAATCCACCTGATCGAGCGAGCCGGGCACCTCCTCCGAGTCGATGCTGACCTCACTGAAGAACCCCAAGCGGTCGACCCGATCGCGCGACAAGCGGATGCGCTCGCCGTCATACCAAGCCGACTCGAACTGGCGGAACTCCCGTCGGATGACTTCGTCCCGCGTGCGGGCGTTACCGCTGATGTTGATGCGCCGCACATACACACGGCGCTGGGGGTTGGCCACCAACGCAATGGACACCCGCCCGCTGGCGCGGTCGATGTCCGTACGCGGCTCGATGCGCGCAAACGCATACCCAAAGGCGCCAAAGCGCTCCGCAAAGGCGCGCACGGTCTCGGCCACCGCCTCGGCACGGTAGGGTTCACCGGGCTGGATGCGCACCAGGGCTTTGAAATCATCCTCCTTGCCCAGGTAGTCCCCTTCCAGGCGCACACCGGTCACCACATAGGGCTGCCCCTCGCGGACATTGATCGTGATCGTGATGTCTTGCTTGTCCGGTGAAATCGCCACCTGGGTCGACTCGATCGCAAACTCCAAATAGCCACGATTCAAATAGTGCGAGCGCAGCTTCTCCAGGTCGGCATTGAGCTTGGCACGTGAGTACCGGTCGGATTTGGTATACCAGCTCATCCACCCACCGGTGCTCAGGTCGAACAAGCCGAGCAGCTCTCGCTGCGAGAACGCCCGGTTGCCGGTGATGCGAATCTCGCGGATACGGGCCTGCCCCCCCTCGGTCACGGAGAAGGTCACATTGACGCGATTGCGCTCCAACGGCGTCACCGTGGTGATCACCTCGACGCCATAGAGGCTGCGCGAAAGGTATTGTCGCTTGAGCTCCTGCTCGGCCCGATCGATCAGCGCTTGATCGTACGGTCGCCCGTCGGTGATACCCACTTCGCGCAGGGCCTTGGTCAGCGTCTCGCGATCGAATTCTTTGATACCCACGAACTCGACACCGGCGATGATGGGCCGCTCCTCGACCACGACCACGACCACATCGCCTTCGACCTCGATGCGCACGTCCTTGAAAAGACCGGTAGCAAACAACGCACGCAGCGCGGCCGCCCCCTTGTCATCGTTGTAAGTGTCGCCGATGCGAAATGGCAGCGAGCCGAAAACCGTGCCCGGCTCCGTGCGCTGCAGCCCTTCGACGCGAATGTCGCGCAGCACGAAAGGATCGACAGCCCAGGCAAACGCTCCGTGCAAGGTGGCCAAGACAGCCACCGTCAGCGTGCGAAACCGGGGGGAGAAACGGGACTTGGAGGATGTTGTGGAGTTTTTACGCAGCATGCGGTCAGTGCAGACCCAAAAGGCGGGCGACGTCGTTGTAGAGCGCCAGTGACATCAGCATGAGCATGATGGCGACGCCGCCGCGTTGCAGCCGTTCGAGCCACACCTCGGAGACCGGCCGCCCCGTCACTGCTTCGAAAAGATAATACATCAGGTGCCCGCCATCGAGGACGGGCAACGGCAGCAGGTTGAGCACGCCCAGACTCACGCTCACCAGCGCGAGAAAGCCCAGATAGTAAGCCACGCCCAACTGCACCGACTGACCCGCAAAGTCGGCAATCGTCAGCGGACCACTCAAATTCTTCAACGAGGCATCGCCGACGAGCATCTTGCCCAACATGCGCAGGCTCAGAACCGACACCTCCCAGGTGCGGGCCAAGGCATATCCCCATCCCTCGAAAAAGCCGTAACGGACAGTGACGAACTCGACAGGCCGCCCCACGAAAGCTTCGATGCGCCCCCACGCCTGATCACCCTGGCGATGCACCGAAGGCGTGACTTCCAGCTCCAGCACCTGCCCGGAGCGATCGACGCGCCACTGCATGGGCACGGCCGCGCCGCCCCGCACCGAGTGCCGAATGAGCTCTCGTAGACGGGCAGCGTCTTGAATGGGCTGACCGTTCACACTGAGCACGCGATCGCCCTGCCGCAGACCCGCACGGGCGGCTGGCCCGTCGGCCAGGACTTCGCCGAGCACCGGCTCGCTGTATGGCGCCCCAAGCCCCACCTTGGACATGAGTCGGGCATCCACCTCGCGTGCGCCCAGCGACGCCAATGCCAGCCTCACCGTTCGGGGGTGGTAGCCCTGGGCATCGGTGACCTCCAGATCGAGATCGCGCTGATCCACCGCGGCTTCGGTGATACGCCAGCGCAGATCACCAAACGAACGCACCGGCTCGACATCGCCCTCCCCAGTGCGCACGCCCTGCACCCAATCGCCCGCCCGCAGGCCGGCGCGCTCGGCCAGGCTGCCTGCCGCCGGCGCTCCCAACACGGCTTTGGGCTCGTCCATGCCGATCCAGCCCGCGGCCGCATACAACAGCACCGCCAGCACGAGGTTGGCCGCCGGTCCGGCGGCCACGATGGCCGCGCGCGCCCTCAGCGGCTGGCGGTTGAAGGCCCGAGGCGCCAGCTCCGCAGGGACCACGCCCTCGCGTTCATCGAGCATGCGCACATAGCCGCCCAAAGGCAGCGCACAGACCACGAACTCAGTGGCCTCGGGATGCGCCTGGCGACGCCACAACACCGGCCCGAAACCGATCGAAAAACGCAACACCTTCACACCGCAGGCCTTGGCCATGCGGTAGTGCCCCCACTCGTGCACCACGATGAGGACACCGAGCGTGACCAGGAAGGCCAAAACGGTGGTGATCATGCCGACAACTCCGTGACGATGCTGCGTGCCTGGTGCCGGGCCCGAGCATCCAGGGCCAGCAGTGCGTCCAGGGAGTCACGCACTTCCGCTTCGGGCAGCACCCTCTCGAGCGTGAGCAGATTCACGGTGTGAATCTGGTCGAACCGGATGGTTCCCTCCAAAAAGGCGGCCACGGCCTCTTCGTTGGCCGCGTTGAGCACGGCCGTGGTTCCGTGCCGTGCCGAAAGCGCCTGCCAAGCCAAGCTCAGGCCCGGAAAGCGCTGGGGATCAGGCGTCTCGAAGCTCAGCGCACCGATGCGCGTGAGGTCCAGCCGTTCGGCGCCCGAGGCGATACGTTCGGGATAGGCCAAGCCGTAGGCAATGGGCACCTTCATGTCCGGCGTGCCCAACTGGGCCAACACCGATCGATCCTTGCACACCACCATGGAGTGCACGATGCTTTGGGGATGGATCAGCACCTCGATGCGTTCGGGCGGCAAATCGAAGAGCCAGCGCGCTTCGATGACTTCCAACGCCTTGTTCATCATCGTGGCCGAATCCACCGAAATCTTGCGTCCCATCACCCAGTTCGGATGGGCGCAAGCCTCCTGCGGCGTGACGGCCGACAACGTGGCCGGGTCGCGTTGGCGAAACGGCCCGCCCGAGGCGGTCAAGACGATGCGTTCGATGCGTCGCGACCAAGTGGACGCATCTTCGGGCAGACACTGAAAGATCGCCGAATGCTCGCTGTCGATGGGCAGCAAGGTGGCCCCACCGGCGCGCACCGCCTCCATGAACATCGCCCCGCCGACCACCAGGGCTTCTTTGTTCGCCAGCATCAGCTTCTTGCCTGCGCGAGCGGCGGCCAGGCAAGGGCGCAGGCCAGCCGCGCCGACGATGGCCGCCATCACCGCATCCACCTCGGGATGCGCGGCCATCTCCTCCAAGGCTTGGCTGCCTTCGAGCACCTCGGTGCGCAAGCCGGCCTCGCGCACCGCCTGGCGCAAGCTGCGTGCGGCCGCGGCATCGGTCATCACGGCATAACGAGGCTTCCAGCGCAGGCATTGCTCCAGCAGGGCCTGCACACGCGCGTGTGCCGTCAACGCCACCACCTCGAAGCGATCCGGATGCAGCGCCACCACGTCCAGCGTGCTCGTGCCGATCGAGCCCGTCGAGCCCAGGATGCAAAGACGCTGAACCATCCTCACAGGCTCCCCAGGGTCATCGCAATCGGAAAGACCGGCAACAAGGCATCGATGCGGTCGAGCACCCCGCCATGGCCCGGCAACAAGCGACTGCTGTCCTTCACACCTGCGGCACGCTTGACCAGGGACTCGAACAAATCTCCCACCACGCTCATGGCCGTCAGGAACACGCACACCACCACCAGGCCGACCCACCCCCAGCGCGCATGCAAGGCAGAGTAGAGACTGGGGCCATCGGCCAGGCCCGTGCGATCGAAGACCATCCATGCAGCCGCCAGCACGAGCACACCGACCACACCGCACCACACCCCTTCCCAACTCTTCCCGGGGCTGATCGCCGGCGCCAGTTTACGCCGACCGAAGGCGCGCCCACCGAAGTAGGCAGCGATGTCGGCGGCCCATACCAAACAAAGAATCGACAGCAGATGGTTGACCCCTGTGGCCTTGGACTGATTCAAGGCCAGCCAGGCCAGCCACAGCAGCAACACACCCAAGAGCCAGCGCAGCGAAGCCGGCGCGCTCGACCAGCCCGACGCTCCGACGCGCAGTGCCCAAGCACCGCCCATCACCCACACCATCAAGGCCAGCCACCACAGCGGCGTCAGACTCTGAGCCGACCATCCGGTCCACCACAAGCCCGCACAGCCGGCCACCATCAGGCCGCCCGTGGCATAGGCCATCGGCACGGAACGCAGATTCAGACGAGACCACTCCCAACCGGCCGCGGCCAACAGCAGTGCGCTCAACAGTGCAAACGGCGCGGGATTCGACACCAGCAGCGCCGGCAGCGCCAGCAGCAGCAGCACCACGGCCGTCATGACCCGTTGCTTGAGCATCTTCAGACCTTGGGCACGCCAGCGTCCGCGTCCGACACACGACCGAAACGGCGGTCGCGGCGCGCATAGGACTGCAGCGCGCGGTCGAGCTCCACCTCGTTGAAATCGGGCCAGAGGCAGTCGGTGAAATACAGTTCCGTGTAGGCCGACTGCCACAGCAGGAAATTGCTGATGCGCATTTCCCCGCCGGTGCGAATCAACAGGTCGGGATCCGGGGCATAGGACAAGGACAGGTGGCGCGCGATGGCCGCCTCATCCAAATCTTGCGGACGAATTCCTGACTCGAGGGCGCGGCGACAAGCCTGCACCACGTCCCACCGCCCCCCATAACTGAAGGCCACGGTGAGCGTCAGACCCTGATTGTGTCGCGTGGCTTCCTCGGCCTGAAGCCACGCTTGATTGACCTTGTCGGACACCGCAGAACGGTCCCCGATGATGCGCACCCGCACCCCTTTGCTGGCCAGTTCTTCCAGGTGGCGCCCCACGGTGCTGAGCACCAGCGACATCAAGCCACTGACCTCCTCCTGTGGACGCTGCCAGTTCTCGGACGAAAAGGCAAAGACCGTCAAATAGGCAATGCCGCGGCGAGCGCAAGCTTGCACCGTGCGCACCAGGGCGTCCACGCCGGCTCGGTGGCCCATGCCACGAGGCATCAACCTACGGCTGGCCCATCGTCCGTTGCCGTCCATGATGATCGCCACGTGGCGCGGCATCATGGCTGCAACCCCCTACCCACGAAGCTCGAGCGCGCGATCAAGCGGGCCCTCAGACGGCCATGATCTCCGCTTCCTTGGCCGCGATCAACTTGTCGATCTCGGCCACGGTGCGGTCGGTGAGCTTTTGGATTTCGTCCTGCGAGCGACGTTCCTCGTCCTCGGTGATCTGCTTTTCCTTGAGCAGCTTCTTGGCCTGCTCATTGGCATCCCGGCGCAGGTTGCGCACTGCCACCTTGGCTTCTTCGCCCGCGTGGCGGACCACCTTGGTCAGCTCCCTGCGGCGCTCCTCGGTCAACGGGGGCATGGGAACGCGCAGCAAGTCGCCTTGCGCCGCCGGGTTCAAACCGAGGTCGGATTCCCGGATGGCCTTTTCGATCTTGGGCCCCATGCCCTTCTCCCAGGGCTGCACGCTGATCGTGCGGGCATCCAGCAGCGTGACATTGGCCACTTGGCTGATGGGCACCATCGAACCGTAGTACTCGACATGCACCTGATCCAGCAGACCTGGGTGGGCCCGGCCGGTCCGGATCTTGGCAAGCTCTTGCTTGAAGGCCTCGACCGACTTGGCCATCTTCTGCTCGGCAGTCTTCTTGATGTCAGCGATGCTCATGGAAAACGTGCTCCTCAAACATGGACCAGGGTGCCCTCGTCCTCACCCAGCACCACGCGCTTGAGCGCTCCGGGCTTGAAGATGCTGAACACCTTGATCGGCAACTTCTGATCGCGGCACAACGCGAACGCCGTGGCGTCCAGCACCTGCAGGTTCTTGACGATGGCCTCGTCGAAGCTGATGCTGGTGTAGCGAGTGGCTTCGGGATCCTTCTTCGGATCCGCGGTATACACCCCATCGACCTTGGTGGCCTTGAGCATGATTTGCGCACCGATCTCCGCGCCGCGCAGCGCGGCAGCGGTATCGGTGGTGAAAAAGGGATTGCCCGTGCCTGCGGCAAACACCACCACCTTGCCCTCTTCCAGGTATTGCAGCGCCTTGGGCCGAACGTAGGGCTCGACGATCTGTTCGATGCCGATGGCCGACATCACACGGGCAGTCATGCCTTCCTGACGCATCGTATCGGCCAGGGCCAACGCGTTCATCACCGTGGCCAGCATGCCCATGTAATCCGCCGTGGCACGGTCCATCCCGACCGAGCCACCGGCCACCCCGCGGAAGATGTTGCCGCCTCCGATGACCACGGCCACCTCACAGCCCAGGGCGGTGACTTCCTGGATCTCACGCACGATGCGCACGATCGTGGCGCGGTTGATACCGTACGCATCATCGCCCATCAGGGCTTCACCCGAGAGTTTGAGCAGGACGCGTTGATAGGTCGGCATGCAGATCCTCCGATCGTGGGCAGCGCAGCGCGTGAGAAGTGTATCGGTTTGGCCAGCGGCGAGACTCACTGAGCCTTGGCCGCGGCCACCTGAGCGGCCACCTCGGCAGCAAAGTCGTCCTGCTTCTTCTCGATGCCTTCGCCCACGACGTACAGCGTGAAGCTCTTGACGGTGGTGCCTGCCCCCTTGAGGTATTGCCCCACGGTCTGCTTGCCATCGGCCGCCTTGACGAAGACTTGCTCGAGCAGCGAGACCTCCTTGAGGAATTTCTGCACCGAGCCCTCGACCATCTTGGCGACGATATCGGCCGGCTTGCCGCTTTCGGCTGCCTTCTCGGCGGCGATCTTGCGCTCCTTGTCCACCAACTCCGCGGGCACGTCGGCCGCCGCCAGAGCTGCCGGCTTCATGGCCGCCACGTGCATGGCCACGTCCTTGGCAGCCACCTCGTCACCGTCGAACTCGACGATCACTCCGATGCGGGTGCCGTGCAGGTAATGGGCCAGCTTGCCGCCCCCAGCGTAGCGCTTGAAGCGGCGAATCGTCATGTTCTCACCGATCTTGCCGATGAGACCCTTGCGCACGTCCTCGACGGTCGGCCCGAAGCCCTCCATCGACAAAGGCAGCGCCGACAGGGCCGCCACATCGGCCGGATCATGCTCGGCCACCAGACCAGCCACTGCCTTGGCAAACGCGAGGAAGGCGTCGTTCTTGGACACGAAATCGGTCTCGCAGTTGACCTCGACCAACGCACCGGTGGTGCCCTCGATCGACGCGGCGATCACGCCCTCGGCGGTCACTCGCGAGGCGGCCTTGCCAGCTTTGTTGCCCAGCTTGACGCGCAGAATCTCCTCGGCACGGGCCATATCGCCTTCGGCTTCGGTCAGCGCTTTCTTGCACTCCATCATCGGGGCATCGGTCTTGGCACGCAGCTCGGCCACCATGCTTGCGGTAATTGCGGGCATTGTTGCTCTCCTGTATCACGGGCCGCGCGCATCGACGGCGCGGCCGGGGTCGGGTGTACGGTTTTCGTTGAAAAAAAGGGGCTGAACCAGCCCCCTGGACGAGCACGTGGGCGACGTTCAGGCCGTCTCGCTCACTTCCACGAACTCGTCTTCGGCGGCAGCCGCCTGCACCACCTCGTTCACCGCGTTGGCGCGGCCCTCGAGCACGGCATCGGCCACCGCGCGGGCATACAACGCCACTGCCTTGGCCGAGTCGTCATTGCCTGGGATCACATAGTCGATTTCGGCCGGCGAGTGGTTGGTGTCGACCACACCGATGACCGGAATGCCCAGCTTCTTGGCTTCGGCCACGGCGATCTTGTGATAACCGACGTCGATCACGAACAGCGCATCCGGCAGCGCCGTCATGTCCTGGATGCCGCCAATGTCCTTCTCGAGCTTGGCCAGCTCACGCTGGAACAGCAGAGCTTCCTTTTTGCTGAGCTGATCCAGGCCGGCTTCGACCTGAGCCTGCATGTCCTTGAGCTTCTTCAGCGAAGCCTTGACGGTCTTGAAGTTGGTCAGCATGCCACCCAGCCAACGCTGGTCCACATAGGGCATGCCGGCCCGTTGAGCCTCCTGGGCGACGATTTCGCGGGCTTGACGCTTGGTGCCCACCATCAGGATGGTGCCGCGACGGCTGCTGAGTTGGCGAATGAACTTCATCGCCTCCTCGAACATCGGCAGCGTCTTTTCGAGGTTGATGATGTGGATCTTGTTGCGATGGCCGAAGATGTAGGGGGCCATCTTGGGGTTCCAGAAGCGAGTCTGGTGCCCGAAATGGACACCGGCTTCCAGCATTTCACGCATGGTGACGGGCATGTGAGCGCTCCAAAAGGTTGGGTCTAGAATCCGGCGTCAATCGCCAGGCTGCGCACCTTCCAGGCCGCGCACCTGAACGACACCTTTTCGCATCTCTCGGAGCCCCGCCCCGAGGCCAATCGATGGCCGGATCCGCGATTTCGTCCCCCGCGGACTTGCGCTCTGCGCAAAGCCTGCAGGTAAACCCGAAGATTGTAGCACGACACGTCATGCCTGAAGACCTCATCACTGCGCGCGCGCAATGGCAGGCCGGACAACGGCATGCCGTGGACATGGTCGAATCGGCGCTGGCCTTGGCCCAGGGCTCGGCTCGCGAGGCCTTCATTCGTCTTTTCGAAGCGCAGGCCCGGGCAGCGGCTTGCGCGGCCGACCAGGCTCGGGCTGCCGGCGCGCCCACAGGGCCGTTGGCCGGAGTGCCGGTGAGTATCAAAGACCTCTTCGATGTGGCTGGCCACCCGACCACGGCAGGCTCGCGAGTGCTCGCCGAGCGCGCACCGGCTGGCCGTGACGCCGCGGCCGTCGCCCGCCTGCGCCGCGCCGGGGCCGCCCTCATCGGCCATACCCATATGACGGAGTTCGCCTACTCGGGGGTGGGCTGGAACCCTCATCACCCCACGCCGGCCAATCCGGCCACAGCCGCGCTCGACCCTGCGAATCCGCGCATCCCCGGCGGCTCCAGCTCAGGCGCTGCCGTCTCGGTGGCCGTCGGGGCGGCCTGGGCAGCCCTGGGATCGGATACGGGCGGCTCGATCCGCATTCCAGCGGCCTTGCAAGGACTGGTCGGCTTCAAATGCACCGCGCGACTCGTCCCGCTGGAAGGCTGCATCCCTCTGTCGCCCACGCTGGACACGGCCTGCGCGATCACCCGCTCGGTGCGCGACGCCGTGCTGTTGCACGAAGTGTTGGCCGACCGAACGGTCTCGATGCGCCCCCGTCCACCGCATGGTTGGCGCCTGGGGGTGCCACGCACCCTGATGCTCGATGAATTGGAGCCACTGGTGCAACGACGCTTCGAAGCCGCTGTGGCGCAGCTGCGCGCCGCCGGCTACCCAATCGAGGACTTCGATCTGCCCGAGTTGAGCGAATTGCCGGCCCTGCAAGCCCACTGCAACTTCCCGGCTGCAGAAAGCTGGGCCTGGCACCGCCGGCTGATCGAGGCCCATGAAGCACGGTACGACCCCCGTGTGGCGCGTCGCATCCGCAGTGGGCAGCACATCCTGGCAGCCGACTATCTGGCCCTGCAACGCGCACGGGCGGACTGGATCGCGCGCGTGCAGGCCCGCATCGCCGGCTTCGATGCGTTGCTTTCGCCGACCGTGCCCTGTGTGGCGCCGCCCATCGCCCACATCGCCACCGATGATGAGGCGTTCTTCCGCCTCAATGCCCGGCTGCTGCGCAATCCTTCGGTGGTGAACTTCCTGGACGGCTGCGCGCTGTCCATGCCTTGCCCACCGGCCGAGGACTGGCCAGTGGGGCTGATGCTGTGGGCCGGCGCGGGTCAGGACGACATCGTGCTGAACCTCGGGCTGTCGGTGGAAGCCGCCTTGCACGGGCGGTGAGCGGCTTTGCAGCCTGTGGCCGCTGCGCTATCGTGCGAGCCTGTTCGTCCAACACTGTTTACTCCTCGTTCCGTGCCCTCTGCCTTGCGCTCACCCACGCCGGTGCTGTCAAGCCCAAAGGCTTGGCCGCTGTACGGCGTGGCCAGCAGCCGTGACATCGAAGCCCGCGCCCTGGCCGACGTGCCGCCGTACACGCTGATGGCACGCGCCGGCCGCTCGCTCGCCCGATTGGCCCAAGCCGTAGCCCCCCATGCGCCCCAGGTATGGATTGCGGCTGGGCCCGGCCACAACGGGGGCGATGGCCTGGAGGCAGCCGCTTGCCTGCGTGAAGCCGGGCGGATCGTGCAGGTCCATCTGTGGGCCGATCCGCAGCGTTTGCCTACCGATGCCGCGCATGCCTTGGAGCGCGCGCGACGAGCCGGCGTGCCCATCGTCGCCGGCCCGGATATCGACGCGCCTGCCGAGCGACCTGCCGGCAGCCTGGCCATCGATGCCTTGCTCGGCCTGGGGGGGCGCCGTGCGCCGCAAGGCCCCATCGCTGCAGCCGTGCAGGCGCTGCGACGCCATCCAGGCCCGGTGCTGGCCGTGGATCTACCCACCGGATTGGATGCCGACACCGGGCGCAGTCTGGGCAGCGGCCCCGACGACGTGGTACGCGCCGACCACACCCTGAGCTTGCTGACCCTCAAACCCGGCCTGTTCACCGCCGACGGACGCGATCTGGCCGGACGCGTATGGTTCGACGACTTGGGGGTCCACCCCCAACGGCCCGCCGATGCTTGGCTCGGCGCGGGCCAGGTGCCGCGGCCCCACAGACGCCACGCGCACCACAAAGGCAGCTTCGGCGAGGTGCTGGTCGTCGGCGGCGCCGCCGGCATGGGCGGCGCGCTGTGGCTGGCCGCCCGTGCCGCGTTGGCAGCCGGTGCAGGACGGGTCTACGCCCACCCCTTGGACCCGCAGGCGCCCTTGCTGGACCCCCAGCAACCCGAGTTGATGGGGCGGGATGCGGCAACGGCCGCCTCACTGCCCATCGACTCACTGACCGTGGTGTGCGGTTGCGGGGGAGGATCGGCCATCGGGTCCGCCCTGCCTTGGTGGCTTGGACGGGCTCCACGCCTGGTGCTCGATGCCGATGCGCTCAACGCCGTGGCCGCGGACGCCGGCCTGCAGGCCCAACTGCAACGCCGCGCCCGCCGTGGGCAGTCCACCGTGCTGACGCCGCATCCGCTGGAGGCTGCACGCCTGCTGGGGGCCACATCGTCCCGGGAGGTCCAAGCCGACCGGCTGGCCGCAGCCCAAACCTTGGCCAGACACCTGGACTGCACCGTGGTGCTCAAAGGGTCGGGCACCGTGATCGCTCAGGCCTGCGGCACCCCATGGATCAACCGCACTGGCAACGCAGCCTTGGCCACTGCAGGCACGGGCGATGTACTGGCGGGCTGGCTGGCCGGTCTGTGGGCCCAAGGGCTCGATGCCTGGACGGCCGCCACCGCCGCGGTGTTTCTACACGGGGCGGCAGCCGACCGCTGGATCGCCGAGGGGCACGGCGCCCCACTGCGCGCCAGCGTGCTCATCGAGCGCTTGGCGGCCTCATGGTCCGCCTCGACGCCGACTATCTGACCCGGCGAGCACTGCGTGGCTTGGGCGGCTTGACGGCCGTCTTCTTGGATCCACCGCGAGCGCCGCGACTGACCGCCGCAGCCCCCGCTTTGACCGCACGTGCGCGGGATTTCACCTGCCGATCGGCCGCCTCCACCTCCGCCAGCCGAGCCTGTCGGCTCCCGCCCAGGCCTTTGCCCGCGCGGGAGCCGGCGCGCTCGTCGGCCGCCTCGTGCACCATGCGGAAATCGATCTTGCGTCCGTCCAGGTCCACACGGATGACTTGCACCCGCACCCGCGCACCGATCGCGTAGCGCACCCCGCTGCGCTCACCGCGCAGCTCCTGGCGCACCTCGTCGAAGCGGAAATACTCGCCACCAAGCTCGGTGACATGCACCAAGCCTTCGACATAGAGCGCATCGAGCTGCACGAACACACCGAAGCTCGTGACCGCACTGACCGTGCCGCAGTACTCCTCGCCGAGGTGATCTCGCATGAAGCGACATTTGAGCCAGGCTTCGACATCGCGGGAGGCTTCGTCGGCACGTCGCTCGCAAGCGCTGCAATGGATGCCCGCGGCCTCCCACTGCGCCATTTCAGCGGCCGGGGTCTTTTTTTGCGCCCCACGCCGCTGCGGCTTCGGCACGTCGAGCAAGCCGCTCAAACGATAGCGCTGCCCCTGCAACAACGCCTTGATGACCCGGTGCACGAGCAAATCGGGGTAGCGGCGAATCGGGCTGGTGAAGTGCGTGTAAGCCTCGTAAGCCAAGCCGAAATGCCCCGAGTTGACCGGGGTGTAAATGGCCTGCTGCATGGATCGCAGCAACATCGAGTGGATCTGCGCCGCATCGGGCCGCCCCTTGGTCGCCTCGGCAATGGCCTGAAACTCCCTGGGATGCGGTTCGTCGCTGATGGTCAGCCCCAAGCCCAAGGCGCGCAGATAGTTCTGCAAGACCACGCGCTTGTCCGGCGTGGGACCCTCGTGCACCCGATACAACGCCGGGTGATTGGCGCGAGCAATGAAGTCGGCCGCGCACACATTGGCCGCCAGCATGGCCTCCTCGATGAGGCGATGCGCCTCGGTGCGCACCCGCGGCACGATTTTTTCGATGCGACCGTTGTCGTCGCACACGATCTGTGTCTCGACGGTCTCGAAGTCCACCGCTCCACGCTGGGTGCGCTCGCGCAGCAATGCGCGGTACACCTCGTGCAGATGCAGCAAGTGCGGCACCAAGGCTTGGCGGCGCTGGGCCTCGGGGCCGCGGGTATTGGCCAGAATGGCCGCCACCTCGGTGTACGTGAGCCGCGCATGCGAGCGAATCACCGCCGGGAAAAACTGATAGGCGTGGATCTCACCTTTGGCATTGATGAGCATGTCGCAGACCATCGCCAACCGGTCCTCGTCCGGGTTGAGCGAACACAGCCCATTGGACAGTTTCTCCGGCAGCATCGGGATGACCCGACGAGGGAAGTACACCGAAGTGGCGCGCTCGTAGGCATCGGCATCCAGCGGGTCGCCGGGCTTGACATAGTGGCTGACGTCGGCAATGGCCACCACCAAGCGCCATCCTTTGCCACGGCCAACGCGTGCCGGCTCGCAGTAGACCGCATCATCGAAGTCGCGTGCGTCCTCACCGTCGATGGTCACCAAAGGCACGTCGGTCAGGTCGATGCGGTGTTTGCGGTCGGCCGGGCGGATCTTGTCGGGCAGCTTGGCCGCCTGGGCCAAGGTCGCCGGCGAGAACTGATGCGGCACTTCGTACTTGCGCACCGCGATCTCGATCTCCATGCCAGGATCGTCGATCTCGCCCAGCACCTCGGTGACGCGACCGACCGGCTGTGAGTACATCGACGGTGGCTCCGTCAACTCCACGGCCACCACCTGCCCAGCCTGGGCTTTCGCGATCGCGTTTTTCGGGATCAGGATGTCTTGCCCGTAGCGCTTGTCTTCGGGCGCCACGATCCACACACCCCCCTCATGCAACAAACGGCCGATGAGGGGCGACTTCTTGCGCTCGATGATCTCGAGCACACGCCCTTCCGGGCGGCCCTTGCGATCGTGCCGCACCACACGCACGCGCACGCGGTCGCGGTGCAGCACGGCGCGCATTTCCTGCGGCGAAAGATAGACATCGGCCTGTCCATCGTCACGGCGCACGAAGCCATGGCCGTCACGGTGACCGATGACCGTCCCTTCGACCTCGTCGAACAAGGTGGTGGCCATCGTGGTGCTTGCAGTTTTCAAATGATTGATGATAGAATCTCCTTCTGTTCTGACGCACACGACGCTTGATTGCATGCGTGATGTGAGTCGAGCACCTGAGCCCAGGTGGCGGAATTGGTAGACGCACTAGTTTCAGGTACTAGCGGGTAACACCGTGGAGGTTCGAGTCCTCTCCTGGGCACCAGATACCAAAGCCTCGCATCTCTGATGCGGGGCTTTTTCATTTCCGGTGCGTCTGCGGGTGCCAATTTGACGACGCACACGATGACGACGCACACGACATCGCATGCGGTATCGCATGCGCAGCCGCATCCGCGGCCACACTTTCCATCACTGGCACCATCCCTGGCCGGCACGAGCCAAGCGGGTGGGGCGGCTGCAAAGCCACAGCCCACCCGCGAGGCCATGTTCCTGCGAATCGAGGGCGGACCGGAAGACGGGGCGGCGCTCAAACCTGGTACTTTTTGGCCAACCCTTCGGGACGCAACGTGTCGTACTCTTCGAAGGGCTGGTGGATCCATGGACTGGTGGGCAGCAACTCGACATGGTAGTCCGGCATGTAGCTGGACACGCCCTTGACCCAGATGACTGCCGAGCGCAGCTCCGTGATGGCAGGCATGCCGCGCAAGCGCTCGACCACCGCTTTGAGTGTCACACCGGAGTCGGCCAGATCATCGACCAACAACACTCGGCCGGCCAGTTCGCCCTTGGGCATCGTGATGTATTTGGCCATGTCCAAGCGGCCTTGGATGGTGCCGCCTTCGGCACGGTATGAGCTGGTGGACATGATGGCCAGCGGTTTGTCGAACACACGCGACAGCACATCACCAGGCCGCATGCCGCCCCGCGCCAAGCACAGAATCTGGTCGAAAACCCACCCCGAGTTGTGCACCTTCAGCGCCAGACGCTCGATGAGCATGTGGTACTCGTCCCAGGACACATAAAGGTGTTTGCCATCGTCGGTCAGCATGCAGGCTCCTTGCGCTTGCTCATCGTCTGAGAGATACGGATGAATGGGTTGAGGGGCTGGGCCTGGGCACAGGCTCAGGCCTTGTACGGATGACGCAGCAAAATGGTGTGCTCTCGGTCTGGTCCGGTAGACACCATGTCGATGGGGGCTCCGATATGCGCTTGCATGCGCTCCAGATAAGCGCGCGCATTGGACGGCAATCGGTCCCACTGGGTGATGCCGGCGGTGCTGTCCTTCCAGCCCGGCAGAGTTTCGTACACGGGCCGACAATTGACGATGTCATCGGCGTCCAAGGGCAAGATGTCGATGCGTTGCCCACCGAGCTCATAGCCCACGCAGATCTTGATCTCCTCCAGGCCATCGAGCACATCGAGCTTGGTGATGCACAGACCCGAAATGCCGTTGATCAGCACGGAGCGCCTGAGCGCGGCCGCATCGAGCCAGCCGCAACGGCGCGCGCGCCCCGTGACGGTGCCGCGCTCTTGGCCCACGGTAGACAGGTGGTAGCCCACCGTGCCCGGCTCGTCGATGGGCAGCTCCGTGGGGAACGGCCCGGAGCCCACGCGGGTGGTGTAAGCCTTGGTGATCCCCAGGATGTAGTGCAGTTTGTCCGGCCCCACCCCCGAACCGGCCGCGGCATTGCCGGCCACACAGTTGCTGGAGGTCACATAGGGATAGGTGCCATGGTCAACGTCGAGCAAGGTGCCCTGGGCCCCTTCGAAGAGGACATGGCCGCCCTGCAAATTGGTCTGGTGGATGCGCACGCCCACATCGGCCATCATGGGCTTGAGCTGCTCGGCCACCTGCATCGCATGCTCGAAGATGGGCTCGAAGGCCAAGGCGCTGGACTTGAGGTAGCCCTGCAACACGAAATTGTGCAGATCCAACAACTCGCGCAGCTTGGCCGCAAAACGCTCGGGATGCTTGAGGTCTTGCACGCGCAGCGCCCGGCGCGCCACCTTGTCCTCGTAGGCCGGACCGATGCCTTTGCCCGTGGTGCCGATCTTGCCAGCGCCACTGGACTCCCGCAGGGCTTCGCGCGCGCGGTCCAGCTCCACATGGAAAGGCAGGATCAGCGGGCAGGACTCGCTGATGAACAGGCGTGAACGCACCTCCAGGCCAGCGGCTTCCAGACGTTCGATTTCCGACAACAGATGCGCGGGATCGACGACCACGCCGTTGCCGATGTAGCAAGCCACCCCCTCGCGCATGATGCCCGAGGGAATGAGCTGAAGGGCCGTCTTCTTGCCCTGGATGACCAGGGTATGGCCGGCGTTGTGTCCGCCCTGGAAGCGCACCACGGCACTGGCATGGTCGGTGAGCCAGTCCACCACCTTGCCCTTGCCTTCGTCGCCCCACTGCGTTCCGACCACAACGACGTTGCGGCCGCTGGTGTGCTCAGTCATGTCTCACGATCCCAAACGAAAAGATGTCTGTCGGCGCCCCTCGGCGTTCACAGCGGACGGACGACCCAGCGATCGCCGTGCGCGACGAGCTCGCGATCGCATTCGAATTCCTGCACCTCGTGCTCGTGCCCCGGCAGCACGCACACGACGACCTCCCCCTGTTCGCGCAGCCGGCGCACTGCCTCGCGCAGACTGGGATCTTCTCCCCACGGCGCGCGCACAGCCGCCCGCGTGCCGGCCACCTGGGCCAGGCCCACCAGTTCCTTCAAGTCGGTACTGAATCCCACGGCCGGACGGTTGCGGCCGAAGACCGCGCCGACCTCGTCGTAGCGCCCTCCGCGCACCAATGCGTCAGGGTAGCCTGCCGCGTAAATCGCAAAGCGGGCTCCGCTGTAGTACCCGTAGCCACGCAGATCGGCCAAGT
Organism: Caldimonas taiwanensis NBRC 104434; assembly: GCF_001592165.1. Taxonomy (NCBI): domain Bacteria; kingdom Pseudomonadati; phylum Pseudomonadota; class Betaproteobacteria; order Burkholderiales; family Sphaerotilaceae; genus Caldimonas; species Caldimonas taiwanensis. The sequence goes on along the minus strand of NZ_BCWK01000019.1, from coordinate 32,397 downwards.
CCACCCCCAAGCTCACGCCCGGGAAGGTGCGGGCGAGATGCTCGGTCAGCCAAGCCAGGTCGTCCAGCGCCGCGGCAATGCCCGCACGCGGGGGCAAGCGGCGCCGGGCCTCGTCCAGCACCTCCCGCCCACCGTATAGCTGCGTCAAGCTGAGGAGCCCCTCGCGGGACTCGGCCGGAAACCCGGCGGTGAGGTCTTGCAGTGCGGCCGCATCCTTGGCTACCAAGCTGCGATAAACCGCCTCCAACGAGGCCGCATCCACCGGCACCCCCGCCAGCAGCGCTCGCACGATACGGGCATGGGCCAGATCGAGCGTCAGCCCCTGCACGCCGACACGCTGCAAGGCGGTCAGCGCCAGCTCTTGCACCTCCAGATCGGCCTCCAAGCCGGCATGACCGTAGATTTCGGCGCCGAACTGCAGCGGCTCGCGGGTGGCGCGCAGACCGGCCGGCCGGGTGTGTAGCACCGGTGCGCAGTAGCACAAACGCGTCACGCCCGCGCGGTTGAGCAAATGGGCATCGATACGCGCAACCTGTGGCGTGGCGTCGGCCCGCACACCGAGCGTGCGGCCACTGAGTTGGTCCACGAGTTTGAAGGTGCGCAGATCCAACTCGCCGCCCGCACCGGTGAGTAAAGATTCGAGGTGTTCGAGCAGGGGCGGCATGACCAGCTCATAACCGCAGCAACGCGCGCTATCGAGCAAGACCCGCCGCAATTCCTCGATGCGCCGCGCCTCGGAGGGCAAGACATCGGCAATGTGCTCGGGCAGCAGCCAAGCAGAAGACATGGGAACGTGCCAGGGGATTGAAAACGCGATTGTACCGGTGACTCGGCGCCCATCCCCGCAGCGCCGAGCCTGCGGCTTCAGGTGGCCAGCATGAGCAGCAGCAGGCCCGCAGCAAGACTGAGCAGGCCCAGGAAACGCAATTGCCCGTCGGTGAGCCGAAGCGCCTGTTCGAACACCCGGCGCCAGACGCCCGGACTCACGAAAGGCAACAGGCCCTCGAAGACCAGCATCAGCCCCAGCGCCACGAAGATGAGGTCCCCCATGCGGTCAACGGCGGCTCGCCCCAGCGCCACTGCCTTGCATGGCACGGAAGAACTCGCTGTCGGGGTCGAGGATCATCACATCGGATTTGCTGCGGAAGCTCTGACGGTAGGCTTCGAGGCTGCGGTAGAACTGCGCGAACTGCGGATCGCGCCCGAAGGCTGCGGCATAGATCGCCGCGGCCCGGGCATCACCCTCACCCTTGATTCTCTGAGCGTCACGGTAGGCTTCGGCCACGATGATTTCCCGCTGACGATCGGCATCGGCCCGGATGCTCTCGCTCTCGGCCGCGCCAGTGGAACGGCGCTCATTGGCCACGCGACGACGCTCGGACTCCATGCGACGGTACACCGCATCGGTGATGCTGGCGGAAAAATCCACACGCTTGATCCGCACGTCCACGATTTCGATGCCAAAACTTTTGGCATCTTCAGTCAAGCGCGCTTGCACGGCCTGCATCACACGATCACGTTCGGTCGACAGCACCGCCTTGACGGTACGTCGAGTCACTTCCTCGTTGAATGCAGCCTGCACGATCGGCGCCAGACGCACCTCGGCGTTGCGCACATCGGCGCCGTTGTTGTTCCGAATGAACTGCCGAGGGTCGGTGATGCGCCACTTGACCAGCCAGTCGATCACCAAGCTTTGCTTTTCAGCGGTGAAGATAGGGCGGGTCTCCGGGCTGTCGAGCGACTGGATGCGTTTGTCCAGGAAAACGACGTTCTGAAAAGGCGGCGGCAGCTTGAACTTCAAGCCGGGCTCGCTGATGACTTCCTTGATCTCGCCCAGCGCGTACACCGCGGCGAATTGGCGCTGATCGACGACGAACAGCATCGACCCGGCCAGGACGACGGCCAGCAGCAGGGTCGAGACGATCATTCCGATGCGATTCATGAGTTCCTCTTGGTCTGCACTCGGTCATCAACGCACATCGCGCTCGCGGCTGCGTTGCGGGTCGCGCAGGCGGTTGTCACTGGACAGGGGCAGCGGCTGTTGCGTCTGGGCTTGGGCCTCTGCGGCCGGCGGCGTCTGGGCCGCCCCCTGCACCGCGCTGAGCTGCATCAGCTTGTCCAGTGGCAGGTACAACAGGCTGTTGTTGCGCGTGTCGACCATGATCTTGCTGACGTTGCTGTAGATCTGTTGCATGGTCTCGATGTAGAGACGGTCGCGCGTGACCGCCGGAGCCTTCTGATACTCGGCCAGCACGCTGCGGAAGCGGTCGGCATCACCCTCGGCCTGGGCGATGACGCGCGCCCGATAGGCTTCGGCCTCCTCGCGCAGACGCGCCGCGGTGCCCTGTGCACGGGGGATCACATCGTTGGCATAGGCCTGGCCTTCGTTCTTCAGACGTTCACGGTCGGCGCTGGCTTTGAGGGCATCGTCGAAAGCCGCTTGCACTTGCTCGGGGGCTTGTACGCTTTGGATGTTGACGTTAGAGATCACGATCCCGGCGCGCAGCCGATCGAGTTGGGTTTGAATGGACTTGACCAACTCGGCAGCGATCGCATCACGCTGCTCGTACAGCACTGCATCCATCGCGCTGCGACCGACGATCTCGCGCACAGCCGACTCGGCGGCCTGAACCACGGCATCATCGGGGCGACGGTTTTCGAACAGATAGTCTTTGACATCCTTCAGGCGGTATTGCACCGTGAAGCGAATGTCGACGATGTTCTCGTCTTGGGTCAGCATGGACGAGTCACGCAAGCCGGTGGCCTGCACGACCGAGGCGCTGCCCACATCCACCGAGCGCAGCTGCGTGACCGGCACCGTCTCATGAGACTGGAAGGGATACGGCAAACGCCACTTGAAGCCGGCTTCGGTGGTGTGGCTGTAGCGGCCGAACGTCATGACCACGGCTTGTTGACCTTCCTGAACGATGAAGAAGCCACTGCCCAGCCAGATCAATACCACCACGCCGACGATCAACCCCGCGCCGATGCCGGCGCCTTTCATGTCCGGCGGCTGGAAGCCTCCACCATTACCATGGCCCTCGGGACGCTGCGGTCCCCCCGGACGGCCGCCGAACAGGCCGCTGAGCTTGCGGTTGAAATCGCGCCAAAGTTCGTCCAGGTCCGGAGGGCCTTCATTGCGCCCACCGCCGCCTGAGCCTTGATTGCGCGTCGGCTCATTGCCCAGGGGATCGAGGCGGCGTCCCCACCGGGGATCGTTCAGATTGAACAGTCCGCGCACGGGGCGCAGCATGGTTGCCACAAGGGCCTTGAACAGCGCGCGCCCCACGTGGGCCAGACGCTGGACGAAGCCGGCCGCAGCGGTAGGGGATTCGGGAAAGGAGCGAATGTTCATGCTCATGCGACAAGGATGGTGTGTGGGGGAGCGTCAGGCAGGAGCGCTCCAGGTTCGGTCAAAGCGTCCCGGGCCAAGGGGTCGGTGGAGATCGGTGCCCCAAGCGCCGCTTCGGCAAGCACCCGGCGCAGGCGGTCCAGCCCTTGGCCCGTGGCCGCGCTGACGAATACCCGCGGCGCCGAACGGTGCGGTGTCAGTTCGAAGGTATCGACCAGCTCCCGGGGACGCTGACTGGCCTGCAGACGATCCAGCTTGTTGAATACCAAGATTTGAGGGAGTTCGGCTGCGCCGATGTCGGCCAACACCCGCATCACTTCATCGACTTGTTCCCGCCACGTAGGGCTGGACGCATCCACGATGTGCAACAAGAGGTCGGCATCGGCCGCTTCTTGCAAGGTGGCCTGGAAGGCTTCCACCAGGCCGTGCGGCAAATCGCGGATGAAGCCCACCGTATCGGACAGGCTGACCGTGCGCTCGGCATCGGCCAGATAGAGTTGGCGTGTGGTGGTATCCAGGGTTGCAAAGAGCTGGTCCGCCGCATAGGCGCGGGCCTTCACCAAGGCGTTGAACATCGTGGACTTGCCGGCATTGGTATAGCCCACCAGCGAGACCTTGAAGGTGCCGTTGCGCTGCCGCGAGCGACGCTGCGTCTGCCGCTGGCGCTTGACACGATCGAGTTGGGCCTTGAGCGACTTGATGCGCTGGCCGATCATGCGTCGGTCGAGCTCGATCTGCGTCTCTCCAGGCCCCCCTCGGTGCCCTACCCCGCCGCGCTGCCGCTCCAGGTGACTCCAACGCCGCACCAAGCGCGTGGACAGGTACTGCAACCGCGCCAGTTCGACTTGCAGCTTGCCTTCATGGCTGCGAGCACGCTGCGCGAAAATTTCCAGGATGAGCATCGTGCGATCGACCACCGGCACGCCGAGAAAGCGCTCGAGGTTGCGCTGCTGCGCCGGCGACAAGGCCTGATCGAACAGCACGCGGGTCGCCCCATGTTGACCGACCAGGGCCTTGATCTCCTCGGCCTTGCCCAGCCCCACGAACAAGGCTGCGTCCGGGGCCTTGCGCCGTGTCGTCAAACGCGCCACCGGAGTGTCTCCGGCCGACTGCGCCAACAGCGCCAACTCGTCCAGTGTCGGATCGAAGGAAAAACCGGGGCCGAGGTCCACCCCCACCAAGATGGTGGGCTGGGTCACGTGCGCTGCCGGGGCATTCAAGGTCGGTGTCACCTCAAGCGGGTCGCCAACGCCGCCCGGTCGCGCCGGGCGGGCCTTCAGGCATCAGTGGGAATCGGCCGGGTCGTTGGGATGAAAATTCACCGCACGCCCAGGCACGACCGTAGAAATGGCATGCTTGTAGACCATCTGGGTGACGGTATTGCGCAAGAGCACCACATATTGATCAAAAGACTCAATATGCCCCTGCAACTTGATGCCGTTGACCAGGTAGATCGACACCGGCACATGCTCTTTGCGAAGCAGGTTCAAAAACGGGTCTTGGAGGAGTTGCCCTTTGTTGCTCACGATATTCTCCGTGTTGGATATTTTGGAAGCCGCACGTTAACACACCACCGGGCGCATTCCGCGGATTAGTCAGGAATCCTTGTCTGAGAAGGGGTTGCGGGACGAACGCATTTCTATCCTCAAGGGCGTGCCCACCAGCTTGAAATGGTCTCGGATGCGCCCTTCGAGATAGCGCTTGTAAGCATCGGTGACATGCTCCAGCGAGTTGCCATGCACGACCACCACCGGCGGATTCATTCCCCCTTGGTGCGCGTAACGCAACTTGGGACGGAACATGCCGGATCGCTTGGGCGCTTGGTGCTGCACGGCCTCGTGCACCAGCCGGGTCAGCACCGGGGTGCTCATCTTCTTGAAGGCCGATGCATGGGCCTGGGCGATGGCCTTCCACAAGGGACCGAGCCCTTGGCGCCGCAGGGCAGAAATGTGCAGCCGCGGGGCAAAGCGTAGGAATGCCAAGCGCTGCTCGATCGAACGCTCGAGCATCTGGCGCTGATAGTCGTCCACCGCATCCCACTTGTTGATCGCAATGACCACCGCCCGTCCGCTGTCGAGGATGTAACCCGCGATGTGTGCATCCTGGTCGCTCACCCCTTGCGTGGCATCGAGCAGAAGCACCACCACGTGGGCCTCGGAGATCGCCTGCAGGGTTTTGACCACGGAGAACTTTTCGATGGCTTCGAAGACCCGCCCCTTGCGACGTAAGCCCGCGGTGTCGATGATTTCGAAGCGCTGGCCATCGCGCTCCAACGGGACACGAATGGCATCGCGTGTCGTGCCGGGAAGGTCGAAGGCCACCAAGCGCTCCTCACCGAGCCAGGTGTTGATGAGCGTGGATTTGCCGACGTTGGGCCGCCCCGCCACCGCCAGGCGAATGATGTGGCCCTGCGTTTGGGCGTCCTCCTCGGCCTCGTCGTCTTCGGGCAACGGTGGCAAATGCTCGAACACCGCATCGACCAAGCCGCGGACGCCTTGGCCATGGGCCGCGGACACGGGCAGGGGCTCGCCCAGCCCGAGCTCGTAGAACTCGGCCAGCTGAGGCCCCTCTCGCATGCCTTCGGCCTTGTTGGCGGCCAGCACCACGGGCTTGCCGGTCGCGCGCAAGTAACGCGCGATGTCATGGTCCTGGGCAGACAGCCCCGACCGCACATCGACGACGAACACGATGGCATCGGCTTCGGCCACGGCTTGGCGGGTCTGCTTGGCCATCTCTCGCACGATGCCATTGTCGGCATCGGGCTCGAACCCGCCCGTATCGATGACGATGAAATCCCGCCCGCCAAGCCGGCCATCACCGTAGTGGCGATCGCGCGTGAGGCCGGCAAAGTCGGCCACGATGGCGTCGCGAGACTTCGTCAGACGATTGAACAGCGTGGATTTCCCCACGTTGGGACGCCCGACGAGCGCGATCACGGGTTTCATGGCGAGCTCCTCGTGCAGCGGTTCATTCAGGACGCCACGCGATGAGGCTGCCAGCGCGAGTCAACACCACCAAGCGGTCTCCCACGAGCAAAGGGGCCGCTGCAATGCCGCTGCCATCGGTGGCGGCACGGCCGACGATCTGCCCGTCGCGCCGCGACAGGAAGTGCACATAGCCCTGCGCGTCGCCGACGATCACGCTGTCTCCGGCGGCCAAGGGCGGCGTCAAACCGCGGAAACGCAGAGCATCCAGCGACCAGGCCACCTCACCGTCTCGGACACGGTAGGCCGTGACGCGATCGGTGCCGTCGACGCCATAGACCTGATCGGCGTCCATGGCCAAGCCCACCGATCCATTGGAGGCCTTGCTCCACAGCAAGACCGCGCGGCGCGTGTCCACACAACCCACAGCCGCCTGGAAGGCACGTGCGCACACGATCTGTGCCGCACGCCCCACGGGGCCAACGAGGTCGGCCAGGCGTTCGATCTCGTTGGTGCCGCGCGGTGTGGCAATCGGCACCTCCCAGCGCACGCTGCCGCGCAGAGGATCGAGACCGGCCAGCTTGGCCCCCTGCCCCACCAACAAGGTGTCACCCATCGGTTGCAACACGCCTTGCTGAGCCAGCGTCAGCGGATCGCCGGGGCGCTGATGCTGCCACAGACGTGCGCCGCTGGCCGCATCGAAGGCATGCACGGATCGGTCCAAGGCATACACGAACACCCGCTCGCCGGCCACCAAGGGCGCCGTCAGCGAGCGCGTGGCCAGACGCTGGCGCCACAGGACGTCCCCATCGCGCAATACGACCACCTCGTTGTCCCGCGTGAGCACCGCCACATGCTGGCCATCGCTGCCCACCCCCGCCGACAGTGGCGCCTCGAGTCGAGCACGCCAGCGCCACTGCCCGGTGCTCACGTCGATCATGCCCACGGCCCCGTCGTCGGATGCCACCGCGAGCCCATTGCCCGCAGCGTACAGCTGCACCGGCATGCGAACCGCCCCCAGCGATTGCTGCCAGGCCACCGCCACACGCACGATGTGGGGCGCCGGCTGCACCAGCGGCGTTGGATCGGGGCGTTGCGGCGCACTCGAACACGCCGCCAGCAGGAATCCCACCGCCCCCAGGGCTGCCAAACGCCGCATCAGCGCACCTCCTCGGTCGACGGGGCCGCGCCCAGCGCGGTCAGTTTGGCCTCGACCACGCGCCGATAGTCCAGACTGGGATCGAGCGCACGGTAGGCCTTTTCGTATTCCTGGCGCGCGGCATCTTTATGTCCTTGAGCCAGTTGAATGTCGCCACGGCGGTCGGCCGCCAGACCTTCGAAGGCCGGCGGAATGTCCTTGCTGACCAACGCCAAGGCCTCGTCGTAGGCCTTTTCGTCCAGCAACAAGCCAGCCAAACGCAAACGGGCAATCGCACGCAAATCAGGCTCCGAGGACTTCTCGGCCACCCAGCGCAAGGTGTCGCGGGCCGCAGCAAGCTGGCCGCGATCGACCAGACTGCGGGCCGCCATCAGCCCCGCCTGGCTGGCATAGGCCGTGCGTGGGTGGCGGGCCCGCAGGTCCTCGAAGGCTTGACGCACTTTGTCGACATCGCCAGCTTGAGCCGCCTGCTCCAGCGCATCGTACAGCGCACTGGCTTTGGCCCCCTGGTCGCGCTGCCAGTAGTTCCATCCGTTCCAAGCGGCAAACGCCGCGAGGACCAGGATCACCGTCCAGGTGATCAGGTTGCCGTACTGGCGCCAAAAGTGCTTGAGTCGTTCGACTTGCTCTTGTTCTTCGAGATCGAGATGGGTGGCCATGAGGAGGTTCATCCATGTGCGGCGCGGCGGCCGGCAAACTGACAATTATGCGTCGAGCAATTCGGCCGCCCATGCGGCCGGATCATCCAAGGGACGCAGCACCTGAGGTTGTTGAGCATCACGCAAGGCCTTGACGGCCACCTGCCCCTGCGCCAGCTCGTCTTCGCCGAAAACCAGTGCAAAGCGTGCACCACTGGCATCGGCCTTCCTGAACTGGCTCTTCATGCTGCCCAGACCGTCCTTGCCGGCCGCATGCATCAGCACCGAGACCCCGGCGCCACGCAGCGCCTCGATCAACTGCATGGCGCGCGGCAAGGCGCCGGCGTGCGGAATCACGGCATAGGCGTGCGGAGCGCAAGCCGCGGACTGCATCCCAAGCTCCTTGAGCAACTCCAGCACACGCTCGACTCCCAAGGCCCACCCCACCGCTGGCGCGGGCTTGCCACCGATCTGCTCGATGAGGTAGTCATAACGCCCACCACCGCACACCGTGCCCTGCGAGCCCAGGCGGTCGGTCACCCATTCGAAGACGGTGAGGTTGTAGTAATCCATGCCGCGCACCAAGCGCGGATTGATGCGATAGGCCAGGCCGTTGGCATCGAGCACTGCCCTGACGGCATCCAGATGCTTGAGCGAGGCTTCGCCGAGGAAGTCCATCAGCTTGGGGGCCTCCTCGACCAGCGCTTGCATGGCCGGGTTCTTGGTGTCGAGGATGCGCAGCGGATTGCTGTGCAGCCGGCGCTGCGCATCGGCATCGAGTTGGTCGCGGTGGCGCTCGAAATAGGCAATCAGCGCCTCGCGATGCGCGCGGCGCTCCTGCGGCTGCCCCAAGCTGTTGAGCTCCAGGCGCACATCGTTCAAGCCGATGTCGCGCCACAGGCTGCGGCACATGAGGATCAACTCCGCGTCCACGTCTGGGCCGGCGAAGCCCAGCGCCTCGGCTCCGATCTGGTGGAACTGACGGTAACGGCCCCGTTGAGGCCGCTCGTGGCGGAACATCGGCCCCATGTAGTAGACACGTTTGCCCCCGTCATACAGCATCGAATGCTCGACCACGGCACGCACCACACCGGCGGTGTTTTCCGGACGCAGGGTGAGCTGGTCACCGTTCATGCGATCCTCGAAGGAGTACATCTCCTTTTCCACGATGTCGGTGACTTCCCCCAACCCTCGCACGAACAGCGACGTGGGCTCCACGATGGGCGTGCGGATGTTGCTGTAGCCGTAGCGCCGCATCAGGGCGCGCACCTTGTCTTCGAGCCACTCCCAACGCGCCGACTCCGGCGGCAGGATGTCGTTCATGCCTTTGATGGCCTTCAATGCCTCTGCCATGTGTGATCTTCTCGTGATGCCGCCGGGGCCCATCCCCCGCATGCGCAGCGTCTCAGGTTCATGCCGCCGGTTCGAGCCGTGAAGACGGACCGAAACGGCGCTCGACATACGCCTCGACCAGGCGCTGAAATTCCTGCGCGATGTTCTCACCGCGCAGCGTGACGGACTTCTGGCCATCGATGTAGACGGGGGCGGCCGGCGCCTCACCCGTGCCAGGCAGGCTGATGCCGATGTCGGCATGCTTGCTTTCGCCTGGGCCGTTGACGATGCACCCCATCACCGCCACCTTCATCGCCTCCACCCCGGGGTAGCGGGCCTTCCACACCGGCATCTGCGCGCGCAGGTAATCGTCGATCTGCTTGGCCAGCTCCTGGAACACGGTGCTGGTGGTGCGTCCACAGCCCGGGCAAGCCGTCACGCTGGGGACGAAAACGCGCAAGCCCAAAGCCTGCAAAATCTCCATGGCCACGACCACTTCCTGGGTGCGCGCTTGGCCAGGCTGCGGAGTCAATGAGACACGAATCGTGTCGCCGATGCCTTCTTGCAACAACACCGACAGAGCCGCCGTCGAGGCGACGGTGCCCTTGGTTCCCATGCCTGCCTCGGTCAACCCCAGATGCAGCGGATGATCGCAACGAGCGGCCAAGGCCCGGTAGACGCTGATCAGGTCTTGCACACCGCTGACCTTGCACGACAGGATGATTTGCTCGGGCCGCATGCCCAGCTCCTGCGCGCGGCGGGCCGAGCCCAAGGCCGAGGTGACCAGAGCCTGGTACATGACCTGCTTGGCATCCCAGGGCTGCGCCCGCTTGGCGTTGTCATCCATCAACTGCGCCAAGAGCTCCTGGTCCAAGCTACCCCAGTTCACGCCGATGCGCACCGGACGGTCGTACCGCAGTGCCACCTCGATCATCTGCGCGAATTGGCGGTCGCGCTTGTCGCCTTTGCCCACGTTGCCGGGATTGATGCGGTACTTCGACAAGGCTTCGGCACAACCGGGGAAATCGGTGAGCAGCTTGTGGCCGTTGTAATGGAAGTCGCCCACGAGGGGCACATCGATGCCCATACGATCGAGCTGCTCCCGAATGGCAGGCACCGCCTGCGCCGCCTCGGGGGTATTGACGGTGATGCGTACCATCTCCGAGCCGGCCAGCGCCAGCTCCTTGACCTGGATGGCCGTGCCGATGACATCGACGGTGTCGGTGTTGGTCATCGACTGCACACGCACCGGCGCATCGCCGCCGATGGTGACCACGCGCCCCCCCCAGACCACACGGGCCTGCAAGCTTCGCCGAGGCGCGGCTTGCGCCGCGGCAATGGGGCTGTCGTCGTCGTAAGGCTGCAGCAGGCTTGCGGAGCTCATCATGCTCACCGGATTTCGAAACGGGCGACGTTCTCGCGCCGGAAAGGGGTCATGTCGAAGACCTGACCGCGCACGCGAAGTTCGGTCGCCTCGGCATTGCCCACACGCACACGCATCGGGAACGCGCCGTCCAAGCTCACTTCCTCGCCAGGCGCCAACAGCCGGGACAGCAGAATCCGACCGTTGGCATCCTGGATTTCGATCCAGCTCTCGGCGCGGGTTCGCACCAGCACGGCAGCCGTGGGGGCCGCGGGCGACGCCGGCGCTGCCTGTTGCACCGCCGGCGCTGGAGCCGATGCCGCTGCGGACACCACGGGCGCTGCAGAGGCCGGCACCTCGAGGCTGGCCGACGGTTCTACGGGCACCACCTCCACGCGCAGGCCGCTTGCGGCCGTGGGGTCATGGCGGCCAAGCCACTCCTGCCAAGTGCTCGAAGGAATCGACCACAACACGGCCGCGCCGGCCACCAGCAACACCACCACCCAGACGACCGGACGCTTGAGCACGCCCAGGACGGCGGAGCCGGCGCCAGGCCCACCGGGTTCCCGAAAGGGTTGATTCAGGCCTTGGGCCACTTCCTCGAGCTGCGACAGCGTGCCCGGCGAAGGCAGCAAGGCCAGCACGGGGGCCGGGTCGATCTTGAGCGAGCGACAGACGGTCTGGGCCAACGCCCGGGCGAAGGTCGCATCGGGCAGCTCGTCCAGACGGTCCGCCTCGAGCGCCTCGAGCTTGCGTACAGACACCTTGATCGACGCGGCAAGCTGGGCGATGTGCACGCCCTGAGCCTGACGCGCGGCCCGGATCATCGCGCCGGCGCTGGATTCGATGGTGGCTTGTTGGGGCTGCTCGTCAGTCATCGAAACGCCCCCGCTCGAAATTGGCGGCCTCGCGCGATTGCGGGAAACGCTGGCGCAGTTCTCGACCAAGTTCGTTGGCACCGCCCCGGTTGCCCAGCCGGTGCTCGATGCGCGCTGCCAGCCACAGGCTTTCGGCATTGACCAGCTCGGGCACGGCATTGACGCGTCTCACATAGAAACGGGCCCGCTCGTACTCGCCCTCTCGATACAGCACCATGGCCAGATTCATCGCGGTCACCGGATTGCTGGGATCGAGTTCATAGGCCCGCGACAAGGTTTTCTCGGCCTCGGCCACCTGCCCGGCATTGGCCTGACACACGCCCTTGGCCACCAAGGTGCGCGTCACGTCTCGATATTCCGGCATCGCCAAGGCCCGGTCGAACTGGGCGAAGGCATCGGCATAGCGCCGCTGCTGACACAGGAACCACCCGTAGTTGTGCACCACGCCCCCATCGCGGGGATCGAGCTGCATGGCACGGTTGAAACTGTCCTCGGCCGCAGCGGCTTGTCCCAACGCCGCATGGATCAACCCGGCCAGGTTGTGAGCGTCGGCCATGTTGGGCTGCAAGGCCAGCGCCTGGCGCACCTCATTGAGGGCCGTGGCATGCTGGCCCTGCCCAAAATACGCCACGGCCAAATCGAAACGAATGCGTGCTCGGCGTTGGACCTCGCCATCGTCGCCGCGTGCGGACTGCGTGCTGCTGCGACCCGACGACGGCGGCGCCGAAGCGCAAGCCCCCAGCAGCAGTGCCAGGGACAGCACGGCAGCCAGCCAGACGGACATGGGGCCTTGTCGCACGCTCATGAACGGGTCTCCTTCGCGAGAGCTCCTCCCGATGCGGGCAGGGCTTGGATGCGGATGGGCTGGCGGGTCAGGCGGCGCTGGACATTGGTGCGGTCTCGCACCTCGCCGGCCAGTTGCCCGCAGGCAGCGTCGATGTCATCACCTCGCGTCTTGCGCACGGTGGTGACCAGGCCCGCGTCGGCCAGCACGCGGGCAAATGCCTGCACCCGATCCCGCCCAGAGCGCCTCAGCCCCGAGGCTGGGAACGGGTTGAAGGGAATGAGATTGAACTTGCAGCGCACCCGATCGCGCACCAGCGCGACCAGCTCGCGCGCATGGGCCTCGGTGTCGTTGACGCCCTCGAGCATGCAGTACTCGAAGGTGATGAAGTCTCGAGGCGCGGCCTGCAGATAACGGCCGCAGGCATCGAGCAACTCGGCCAGCGGATATTTGCGGTTCAAAGGCACGAGCTCGTTGCGCAACGCGTCATTGGGCGCATGCAAGGACACCGCCAAGGCCACCGGGCAGTCTTGACGCAGCCGGTCCATCATCGGCACCACACCCGAGGTCGACACCGTGACGCGCCGCCGCGACAGACCATAGCCATGGTCATCGAGCATGGTGCGCAACGCCGGCACCAGGGCATGGTAGTTCTGCAGGGGCTCACCCATGCCCATCATGACCACATTGGTGATGGCGCGTTCCCCAGCCGGCAGCCCCAAGCGCTGGCGCAGGTGATGCTCGGCAAACCACAACTGGGCAAGGATCTCGCCGGTGCTGAGGTTTCGGCTGAAGCCCTGGTGGCCGGTGGAACAGAAACGGCAACCCACGGCGCAACCGGCCTGGGAAGACACGCACAGGGTGCCGCGGTCATCCTCGGGAATGAAGACGGCTTCGACGGCATCGCCGCCGCCCACGTCGAACAGCCACTTGATGGTGCCGTCGGCGGAAGCCTGTTCGCTGAGCACCGGCAGCGGCCGCACCTGCGCCACACCGACGAGCTTTTCGCGCAAGGACTTGGCCAAATCGCTCATCTGGCCAAAGTCACGCACCCCCTTTTGATGGATCCAGCGAAAGAGCTGGACCGCGCGGAAGCGCTTCTCGCCCAGCCCTTCGCAGTAGGCAGCCAGCCCGTCGAGATCGAAGTCGAGAAGGTTGACCGCCATGGGAGCGCCCCGCGCAAGAAAGCGAAGGTCTGCAACCGCGCTCAGCGGCTGTAGACGTTCATGCCAGGGAAGAAGAAAGCCACTTCCGCAGCGGCGGTTTCAGGCGCGTCCGAGCCGTGCACCGCGTTGGCGTCGATGCTTTCGGCAAAGTCGGCGCGGATGGTGCCCTTGGCCGCCTTTTTCGGGTCGGTCGCGCCCATCAGCTCGCGGTTCTTCGCGATGGCGTTTTCGCCTTCCAGCACCTGAACCATCACCGGGCCCGAGATCATGAATTCGACCAGGTCCTTGAAGAAGGGGCGCTCCTTGTGCACGGCATAAAAGGCCTCGGCCTGCGCGCGCGACAGATGCACCATCTTGGCCGCGACGATCTTCAAGCCAGCGCTCTCGAAGCGGCTGAGGATTTGGCCGATCACGTTCTTGGCCACGGCATCGGGTTTGATGATCGAAAGGGTGCGTTCGATCGCCATGAATTTTCTCCTGAATCAAGGACTTGGCAAAACCTTGGATTGTAACTCTTGCCAAGCGTTCACTGGCACGCCCTCCGATCACCCGACCCGCCGGCGCGCCCCTTCAGCGGCCGCGCCCGCCCCGCTTACCGCCTTTGTGCCGCCCGGCTTTGCCGCGTCCGAGATAGGCGTCGGCGCCAATGTAGCCCACGCTGGTCTGCATCGGATCGGGCTGGCGCGGGCTGTTTTGGCGCGCCCGGGTCGATTGCGCAAAGCGCTTGTCGTAGGTTTGCTCCAGCGGATCGGGAATGACCGGACGCCCCCCGTTCGGACGCCCCCCGGCGCCGCGCCGCTTGCCAGACTTGCCGCCTTTGCCCCCGCCAGCGTTGCCACCGCGAGGCTGGTCGGTCCCGGTCAGGCGCCGGATCATGCGCACATCTTGATCGCCCAGTTCGACCCACACCCCGCGCTTGAGGCCGCGGGGCAGCACGATGTTGCCGTAACGGATACGGATGAGTCGGCTGACGGTCAAGCCCACGGCATCGAACAGCTTGCGCACCTCGCGGTTGCGGCCTTCGGTGATGACCACCCGGTACCAGCGATTGGCCCCTTCACCACCACCGTCTTCGATGGACTTGAAGCTGGCCAATTGGCCGTCGATCTTCACGCCTTCGAGCAGTTTTTGACGCGCCTCGGGCTCCAGCGTGCCCAACACACGCACGGCATATTCGCGCTCGACACCGAATCGCGGATGCATGAGCTGGTTGGCCAGCTCCCCTGAATTCGTGAAAAGCAGCAAACCTTCGGTGTTGAGGTCCAGCCGCCCCACCGACTGCCACTTGCCCTGCTTGAGCTTGGGCAGACGCCGGAAAACGGTTGGACGGTTTTGCGGGTCATCGTGCGTGACCACCTCGCCAGCCGGTTTGTGATAGGCCAGCACCCGCGGCGGCGGCGGAGCGATTTGCACTTTGATGGGCTTGCCGTTGACCCGCACCTGGTCCCCGTAGGAAATACGCTGGCCGATGTGCGCGGGCTCACCGTTGACCGAAATGCGGCCTTCGAGGATGAGTTGCTCCATGTCGCGGCGCGAGCCGATGCCAGCCTGCGCCAGCACCTTGTGCAGCTTGGGCGCATCGGGCTCCGGCGCCAGCACGCGCTTGGTGGTCGCCTCCACCTCCTGGGCAGCGTCTTCGGCTTGCATCTCGTCGTAGCGACCCTCCACGACATCGGCAAACCGCTCGGCGACTTCGCGGCTCGCATCCGGGCTCACCCCCGGGTTCGGAGCCGCCGGCTTGCGCCCACCGTTGCCGCCCTTGCCCGAGCCCGTGGCCGCCTCGGCCGCGCGCTCGGCGCCGCGTCGGCCACGGCGATTGCGACGGCGACGACCTCCGCCGTCGGCCGCCTCCTCGGCAGGGGCCGCAGGCGGCTCCACGGCCTCCGGCGCGACCGATTCGGCCTGTGGCACCTGCGACTCGGGAGTCGGCACGTCCTGCCCGGCGGCTGCGGGCTGGGCGCCTTGGAGGTCGCCGTCCAGCGCCTCCGGCGCCGAAGGGCCGGTCTTGCGTCGACGGGCAGACCGCGGCTTGGGCGCCGATGCTTCCTGCGGCGCTGCAGGCGAGCCGTCTGCAGCCTGCTCATCCCCCATCACGGCGGACACTTCGGATTTGGGCTTGCGAGGGCTGCGCCGCTTGGGCTTGGCCGTCGTTGGTGGGGCCTCGGCCTGCACGGTCGGGAGGGACTCGGGCGACGAGGTTTCGTGGGCTTCAGGGTTCATGGCGCGTCAAAGGTTCAGCGTCGGAAGGGGACTCGGGTTCGACAGGGGCCGAGGTCGATGGGGCGTCCATGGGCTCCCAGGCCGTGTCCGAACCAGGCCCGACATGCTGGGGGGGAGTTGCAGGTGTGTGGAAATGGGCCTCCGTGGCGGCTATTTCGGCCGGCATGGAGGCACCGGTGTCGCTGGACGCTGCGGTCACAGGGTCGGCCTCCTCCAGGCCCTCGGTGGACGGCAACGTGGATGAAGCAGTGGCCTGGGCCGGGTCGGAAGCCCCCTCCTGCTCTTGGGCGGCAGACGCCTCGATCGCATCGAGCAAGGAAGTCTGCCGAGGCGCCTCCTCGGCGGACGCCGCGGCAGACGAAAGGCCCTCCAGCGCGGGCAGCTGGTCCAGCGAGGACAGCCCAAGATCGTCGAGGAACTGCTTGGTCGTGGCGTACAGCGCAGGACGGCCGGGGGCGTCACGGTAGCCGATGGTATCGATCCAACCGCGCTCCTCGAGCTGCTTGATGATTTGGCTGCTCACCGTCACGCCACGGATGTCTTCGATGTCGCCACGGGTGACGGGCTGGCGGTAGGCGATGATCGCCAGGGTTTCCATCGTGGCGCGCGAATACTTCGGAGGCTTCTCGGGGTGGAGTCGGTCGAGGTACTCGCGCATCTCGGGCCGGCTCTGAAAGCGCCACCCCGTGGATACCGCCACCAGCTCGACCCCACGGCCTTCCCAATCGCGCGCCAGCTCATCGAGCAGCATGCGCAAGGTGTCTGCGCCGAGCTCGTCATTGAAGAGCGCACGCATGTCGCGCAGCGCCAGAGGCTGGTGCGCGCAAATCAGCGCGGTCTCGAGGACGCGCTTTGCATCCTGTGTGTTCATGGGCCGTTTGTCGTCCTCGTCTGGGACCGGGCGGTCTGGCGGCGCAGACGCCGCCAGCGGCGTCGTGCCGCGTCGCTGCGGATCCAGCCATGCCAGTGATCGCCACGGGGATCGCCGCGCCGGGTGCGCGGCCACCCTCTTCGCCCGGCACGGCCCCTGGAAGTCCACTTCGGGGCAGCGGGCGGCAGTATGTGCGTCGGGGCCTATTGTAGCCCGGCGGGCGGTCCAGTCCGTGGCCCATCTACCACGGCATGCCAGGCTGCCGCGAAATCGGCCGGCAGCGGCGCTTCGAAGGCCAGCGGACGGGCCTCCACGGGGTGCTCCAGTCGCAGCCTCCAGGCATGCAAGGCTTGACGCCGCAGACCGAGGGCCTCGTGCCCCCCGTACAGGCTATCGCCCACCAATGGAAAGCCTCGGCAGGCCAGGTGCACGCGGATCTGATGCGTGCGGCCGGTGTGCAGCGTGCAGCGCACTGCGGAACAGCCGGCGGCCACGGCCACGAGGGCCACGTCCGTGCGCGCGCTCCGCCCACTGGGCACCACCGCCATGCGCACCCGCGAACGCGGGTCGCGCCCGATGGGCGCATCGATCGTGGACAGGGCCTGAGGCTGCCGGATCTCGCCATGCACCAGGGCCAGATACTCGCGATGCACATTGCGCGCCGCGATGGCCCGGGTCAGCGCGGTCACGGCCTCTTGGGTCTTGCCCACCACCAGCAGGCCACTGGTGTCTTTGTCCAGCCGGTGCACGATGCCCGCTCGCGGCAAGGCCGAGGCCCCCGCATGGTGAGCCAGCAATGCATTGAGCAGCGTGCCCGACCAATGTCCCGCCGCCGGATGCACGACCAGACCAGCGGGCTTGTCGATCACCAGCAGGTGCTCGTCTTCGTACACCACGGACAAGGCGATCGCTTCGGGACGGAAGGCCTGGCTTTGCGGCGTGGGACGCAACTCGACCCGCAAGCGCTGGCCTGCTTTGAGCTTGCGGCTGGGCTGGCACACCGACTGACCATCCAGCTGCACCGCCCCTTGGGCCACCAACTGCTGCAACCACGTGCGCGAGAACTCCGGCACCAAGCTCACGAGCACGCGGTCCAACCGCTGGCCGTGCGCCTCGGCATCGATCAGCGTCTCGCGGACTTCGATCGCTTCTTCCTCGTGCAGATCGTCCGCACCGTCGAGCTGGTCCGCCTCGTGCCAACGCTCTTGGCGGACCTGCGACCCGGGCGGGGAACTGACATGCGCCATATAGAATCCGTGACTTGTCTAGATTGGTACAGGCGCAGCGCCTCAGGGCTCGCGCCAGATGGAACCGCAATGCACACTCCCTTTGCCTTGTTGGGCCGACGTGGCGCACTGGCGCTGGCCTGCGCAGCCTTGCTGACGGCCTGCAGCTCGACCCCGAAGGACGAGACGGCCGGCATGAGCGTCGAGCGAGTGTACTCAGAGGCCCGCGCCGATGCGGCGGCCGGCAACTACGAGCGTGCCATTCGCCTCTACGAACGCCTCGAAGGTCGCGCCGCGGGCAGCCTGCTGGCCCAGCAGGCCCTGCTCGAACTGGCCCACACCTACTATCGCAGCGGCGAACGCGCCCAGGCCTTGGCCACGATCGAGCGCTACATGAAGCTCTATCCGGCCAGCCCGGCTTCGGATTACGCCCTCTATCTCAAGGGGCTGATCAACTTCAACGACAACCTCGGGCTGTTCGGACGCTTCTCGCGGCAAAGCCTGTCCGAGCGTGACCAACAAGCTTCGAAGGAAGCCTACCAGGCCTTCCGCCAACTCGTCGAGCTGTATCCCGAATCGGTCTATGCCGCCGATGCTCAGGCGCGCATGAATTTCATCGTGAATTCCCTCGCCCAGTACGAGGTGCACGTGGCGCGATACTACTTCCGGCGTGGCGCCTACCTGGCAGCGGCCAATCGGGCTCAGCTCGCCGTGCGCGAATACCAGCTGTCGCCTGCAGTGGAGGAAGCCTTGTACCTGATGGCGCAAAGTTACGACCGCTTGGGGCTGCCCCAGCTGCGCGACGATGCCCTGCGCGTGCTGCAGAGGAACTTCCCGCAAAGCATCTATCTGGGGCAAGCCGGCATGCCCCGCATGAACTGAAGGGCTCGGGAGACGCTTCCACCCGCCCGGTCAAACCGTCGGGGCCGCTGCGGCCAGTTCCGACAACCAAGCCAGCGCCTCTTCTTCGCGATCGAGCCAACGCATGGGCGGCAGCGCGGCTCGCAGGCGGCGCCCATAGGCCATGGTGGCCATGCGCGGGTCGCACACGACCAGCAAGCCCCGGTCGCTTTCCGTGCGGATCAAGCGTCCCGCGCCTTGCTTGAGCGCCACGGCCGCCTCGGCCAGGAACAAGTCGTTGAATGCACTACGGCCTTCGGCCTCGAGACGGCGCACGCGAGCTTCGATCAGCGGATCGTTGGGCGGTGGAAATGGCAGCTTGTCGATCACCACGCACTGCAAGGCATCGCCAGGCACGTCGATGCCTTCCCAGAAACTCTGCGATCCCACCAGCACGGCTCGCGGATGGGCCAGAAAGTCCTGGATGAGTTGACGTTTGGGCGCATCCCCCTGGCGCAACACGGTAATGCCCAGCCCCTCGGCTTCGAACCGTTCGCGCAGGGCCTGCGCAATGGGCTGCAAGGCCTTGAGCGTGGTGGTCAGCACAAAGCTACGCCCACCCAACACCGCAGCGCACCGTGCGGCCAGCGCCGCCACGGCCGCCGGGTGCCCGGCCTCGTTGGGCCTGGGGAAGCGGCGCGGCACATAGACACAGGCATGAGACGGGTAGTCGAAGGGGCTGCCCACGCGCAGCACGGTGGCTTCGTCCAGGCCTGAGGGCTCGGTGAACCAGCTCAGCCGCTCGTCGTCGCCCAGCGTGGCCGACGTGAAGATCCAAGCCTTCGAGGAGGCTGCGAGCTGCTCGCGCATGGTCTCACGAATGTCCAGTGGCGACTCCATCAGCCGCACCTGCTGGTGACCGACATCGATCCATCGCACCCGCCCCGTGGGCACCGGCTGCGCAAAGGAACGTGCACGCTCGGCCAACAGATTCAAGCGCTCGGCCAGTCGCACGAAATCCGGGGCTGCACCCGCCACTGACTGCACCGCCTCATGGACAGCGCGCAGCGCCTGGTCCAGGACCATCAACGCTTCAGCGAACTCACGGCGAAGTGATCGTTCCTGCCAACGCAGCTTGACCGCCCCCCGCAAGTCGTGCAGTGGGCCGGCCGCGGCCAGCCGCAGTTCACGTGCGGCGCGCTCGATCTCAGCGGCCAGGAGCTGCCAGTCACGCATTCCGCGGGCGTGCTGCAAGCCAGCGGCCAGCAGATCGCGAGCCAGGTCGATGAGCGCGCCCGTGCTCAGCGAGGCCCCGAGAAACTGCACGCCGGCTTCGCCCAACTGATGGGCTTCATCGAAGACCACGACATCGACCGTCGGCAGGAGTTCGGCCATGCCTGTCTCACGCAAGGCCAAGTCGGCAAAGAACAGGTGGTGGTTGACGACCAGCACGTCGGCAGCCATCGCCTCGCGGCGGGCTTGCATCACATGGCAGCCCTGGAAGCTGGGGCAGTCGCTGCCCAGACAATTGTCGCGGGTGGAGGTGACCCAGGGCAGCACCGGCGAGCGATCGTCCAGTCCGGGCAACTCGGCCAAGTCGCCGGTCGATGTGGTTTGGGCCCACTGCTCGATGCGGGCCAGGGTGCGCACCGCGCCGCGGTCGGGCCACTGGGCCATCTGCCGGGCCTGCTGCAGCCGGTGCACGCACAGGTAGCTGGCTCGTCCTTTGAGCAGCGCCATGCGCAGCGGCAAACCAAGGGCATCGCGCACATGGGGCAGGTCGCGCAGGAAGAGCTGATCCTGCAGGCTCTTGGTGGCCGTGCTCACCAGCACCCGCCCACCGCACAGCAACGCGGGCACCAGGTAGGCATAGGTCTTGCCAACTCCGGTGCCGGCCTCGGCCACCAAGACCCGGCGCAGCGACACGGCCTCGGCGATGGCAGCAGCCAGTTGGGTTTGGATCTCGCGTTCGCGATAGTGCGCATCGGCACGGGCCAGCGGCCCCTCAGGCCCAAAGGCCTGACGGGTGGCCGCCACCAAAGCTGCGGCAGCCGCCTGGTCGCACGCCCTCATCGGCCGCATCCCCCACCACGGCTGCACGGCCGCCGCGCCTCAGGCCGACTGCGGCGGATCGAGCTCGGCCTCGAGGCGGGCGATTTCATCGCGCAGCAGGAGACGGCGTTTTTTGAGGCGTCGCAGCGAAAGTTCGTCAAGAGGGGTACGGCATTGGGCGCCGTCGATCAAGCCATCGAGGTCGGCGTGCTCCATGCGCAACTCGATCAGCCGACGCTGAGGCGAGTGCAAGTTTTCGTCCATGGCCCATCACCGTTCAAAATTTTCGGCGCAGCGCAAGAAGCCTGGATTATAGTTTTGGCCTATCCACGCCCAAATTCCATGAGCACATCATCCAAGGGATACCGCCTGAGTGCAGCCACGGGCATCCACCGGGGGGATCGCATGTACCAACAGGACCAGGTGGACATTCTGGTCCATTCCCGCGTGCCGGGTTGTGTGCTGGCCGTGGTGGCCGATGGCATGGGCGGCAAGAGCGGGGGCCGCAAGGCCTCCGACCAGGTGATCCTCACCGCCCGTCAGCTCTTCGACCGCTACTCCCCCACGAGCGAGGACGCGCGCGATGTGCTCAAGCAACTGGTGTTGGAATCCCACCTGATGATCAAGCTGACGGCCATCACCGCCGAGGAAGAACCGCACAGCACGGTGGCCGCTTTCCTGATAGGACCGAACCGCGAGTGCGACATCATCCATGCTGGCGATTCGCGTGTGTATCACTTCCGCGGGCCGGAGATGGTCAGCCGCACCAAGGACCATTCCTACGTCCAGCGCCTGGTCGACGAGGGACAAATCTCCGAGGAAGAGGCCAACACCCATCCGCAGTCGAACCTGCTAACGGGCTGCTTGGGCACCTTCCAGGATCCGCCCATCACGCTGCACCACATCGAACGACTCGAAATCGGCGATTCGCTGTTGGCCTGTAGCGACGGGTTGTGGCATTACTTCACTCCCCGTGAGCTGGGCGCCATCGTCAACACCCTGCCCCCCCGAGAGGCCAGCGAGATGCTGGTGAGCAAAGCCCGTCAACGTGCCCGCGGCGGTGGCGACAACCTGTCGCTGGCCTTGGTGCGCGTGGACTTGTTGACCTGAGGACCGATCGGCGCCTTGGGGCGCCCACCGCGGCTCAGGTCAGTCGCGTATCGACATCGCGCCGCTGCAAGGACAGGAATTCCCGCGACTGCATTTCCTTCAGTCGTGACACCGTGCGCGGAAACTCATGCGCCAAGGGGCCTTCGGTGTATAGCTGCTCGGGTGGCACCTCGGCCGACATGATGAGCTTGACTCGACGGTCGTAGAGGACGTCCACCAACCAAGTAAACCGCCGGGCTTGTGAGGCCATGCGCACCGGCATGTGCGGCACGTTGGACAGCAGCACGGTGTGAAACTGCGAGGCCAGTTCGAGGTAGTCGTTCTGCGAACGCGGGCCACCGCACAGTTCCTGGAAATCGAACCACACCACACCGCCGGCACGTCGGCGCGCGCGGATCTCGCGCTGCTCGATGTGCAGCACGGGGCTCTCGTCGCGCGCCTCGGCCAGCTCCTCGAAGGCCCGGGCCATTTGCGCATCGGCGTGTTCTCCGAGGGGGCAATGGTAGAGCTGGACATGCTCCAGCGTGCGCTGCCGGTAGTCGGTGCCATTGTCCACATTGATGACCTCGAGATGCTGCTTGAGCAATTCGATGGCCGGCAAGATGCGGTCCCGATGCAACCCGTTCGGATAGAGCTCGTCGGGATGAAAGTTCGAGGTCGTGACGATACTCACTCGGTGCTTGAACAGTGCCTCCAGCAGTCGGTGCAGGATCATCGCATCGGTCACGTCGGCCACGTGGAACTCGTCGAAGCAAATCAGACGGTAGCGTCGCGAGATGCGTCGCCCGAGTTCGTCCAGCGGATTGACCGTCCCTTTGAGGTCTTGCAGTTCGCGGTGCACCTCCCGCATGAACTCGTGGAAATGCAAGCGGGTCTTGCGCGTGAGCGGGACGGCCTGGAAGAAGCAGTCCATCAGGAAGCTCTTGCCCCGCCCTACCCCGCCGTACATGTACACACCCCGCGGAATGGGGGGATGACGCAGCAGCTTGGTCAGCGCGTTCGAGCGCCGAGCCTTGTAGGCCGCCCATTCATCCTGACAGCGCTGCAAGGCAGCCACGGCACGAAGTTGCGCCGGGTCGCTGCGGTAGCCGCGTGTCTTCAGTGTGTCTTCGTACAGCTGGGTGACGCTGGTCATGGCGATCCTGCGTGTTCAAGAAAAAGGGCGACGTGGCCGTCGCCCTGCTTCACGCCCGCGTGCCTGGACGTCAGAAGTTGAGGCTGCGCTTGTCCACCGCCAAGGCGGCCTCCTTCGTGGCCTCCGACAGCGAGGGATGCGCGTGGCAAATGCGGGCGATGTCCTCGGCGCTGGCCTTGAACTCCATGGCCACCACGGCTTCGGCAATCAGCTCGGAAGCCAACGGCCCGACGATGTGCACGCCCAGGATTTCGTCGGTCTTGGCATCGGCCAGGAACTTGACCATCCCGGTGGTATCGCCCAGCGCCCGGGCCCGCCCATTGGCCATGAACGGGAAGGTGCCGGCTTTGTAGGCACGCCCCGCGGCCTTGAGCTGCTGCTCGGTCTGGCCCACCCAGGCAATCTCCGGACTGGTGTAGATGACCCAGGGAATGGTGTTGAAGTTGACATGCCCATGCTGACCGGCGATACGCTCGGCCACGGCCACGCCCTCTTCCTCGGCCTTGTGGGCCAGCATGGGGCCGCGCACCACGTCGCCCACGGCCCAGACGTTGGGCAAGTTGGTGCGGCAGTCGTCATCCACCACGATGGCCCCGCGTTCGTCGAGCTTCAGGCCCACCGCCTCGGGGTTGAGGCCCGTGGTGTTGGGCACCCGGCCGATGGAGACGATGAGCTTGTCCACCTTCAGCACCTGGGCTTGGCCTTTGGCATCGGTGTAGGCCACGCTCACGCCATGCTTGCCGGCTTGAACCTCGCCGATCTTCACGCCCAGCTCGATCTTCAGCCCTTGCTTGTCGAAGGCTTTCTTGGCCTCTTTGGCGATCTGCTCATCGGCAGCCCCCAGGAAGGTGGGCAAGGCTTCGAGGATGGTCACCTGGGCGCCCAAGCGACGCCACACCGAGCCCATCTCCAGGCCGATCACACCAGCGCCGATGACACCCAGCGTCTTGGGCACCGCCGCCATGCGCAGGGCCCCGTCGTTGGAGAGGATGGCTTCTTCGTCGAAAGCCACACCGGGCAAGGCCCGCGGGCTGGAGCCGGTGGCCACGATGATGTGCCTGCCGGTCAGCGTTTCCTCGACCTTTTCACCACGGACCTGGATCTCGTATCCCCCTTCAACGGCCTTGGAGAAAGACCCGCGACCGTGAAAAAAGCTGACCTTGTTCTTCTTGAACAAGTAGAGGATGCCGTCGTTGTTTTGCTTGACGATGCTGTCCTTGCGGGCCAGCATCTTCGCCACGTCGATGCTGAGCTTGCTCAGCCCGATGCCGTGGTCGGCGAAGTGGTGCGCCGCATGTTCGTAGTGCTCGGACGACTGCAGCAAGGCCTTCGAGGGGATGCAGCCGACGTTGGTGCAGGTGCCCCCCGGTGCCGGGGCACCCTTGTCGTTTTTCCACTCGTCGATACAGGCCACGTTGAAGCCGAGTTGGGCTGCGCGAATGGCGGCAATGTAGCCCCCAGGCCCCCCGCCGATGACGATGACGTCGAATTGTTGGCTCATTCCTGCGCCCCCTCAGATGTCGAACAGCAGGCGGGCCGGGTCTTCCAGCGCTTCCTTCATCGCCACCAGGCCCAGCACGGCCTCGCGACCATCGATGATGCGGTGGTCGTAGCTCATGGCCAGGTAGTTGATCGGACGAATCACGATCTGGCCGTTTTCGACCACCGGACGGTCCTTGGTGGCATGCACCCCCAAGATGGCCGACTGCGGCGGGTTGATGATCGGCGTGGACAGCATCGAGCCGAACACGCCGCCATTGGAGATGGAGAAGGTTCCTCCGGTGAGCTCTTCCAGCCCCAGCTTGCCGTCCTTGGCCTTCTGGCCGAACTCGGCGATCTTCTTCTCGATCTCGGCAAAGGTCATCTGATCGGCATTGCGCAAGATGGGCACCACCAGGCCGCGCGGCGAACCCACTGCGATGCCGATGTCGAAGTAGCCGTGGTAGACGATGTCGTTGCCATCGACCGAGGCATTCAAAATCGGGAACTTCTTCAGCGCATGCACGGCCGCTTTCACGAAGAAGCTCATGAAGCCAAGCTTGACGCCGTGCTCCTTCTCGAACTTCTCCTGGAATTTCTTGCGCAACTCCATCACCGGAGCCATGTTGACCTCGTTGAAGGTGGTCAGGATGGCATTGGTGGCCTGCGATTGCAGCAGACGCTCGGCGATGCGGGCGCGCAGTCGGCTCATGGGCACGCGCTGCTCGGGGCGATCGCCCAGGTTCAGGCCGGGAACGTTGACCTGCGGCAGCGGCTTGGCCACGGCCGGGGCCGCCGGCGCTGGGGCGGCCGCCGGCTTCACCCCAGCCTCGATGGCGCCCAGCACATCGCCCTTGGTGATGCGGCCATCCTTGCCGGTGCCGCTGACCTGGGCGGCGCTGAGGTGATGGTCGGCCATCAGCTTGGCTGCCGCAGGCATGGCCACACCGGACTTGGCACCACCGGCGGTTGTGGGCGCCGGCGCTGCGGCCGGGGCGGCCACCGGTGCGGCCTTGACTTCCAGCGGGCTGACCTGGGCATGCCCCTCGGTGTCGATCTTGGCGATGACTTCGTCACTGACGACCGTCTCGCCATCGTTCTTGACGAGTTGGACGAGCACACCGGCGGCCGGCGCAGGCACTTCGAGCACGACCTTGTCGGTTTCGATTTCGATGAGGATCTCGTCGGCGCTGACGGCTTCGCCCGGACGCTTCTTCCAGGACAGCAAGGTGGCTTCGGCCACCGATTCGGACAGTTGGGGAACCTTGACTTCGATGATTGCCATGATCGTTCTTTCGCTATGCGTGTCGCCGCGCACAGGGGCCACCGCGGGCAGCCCGTGTCAACGCGTCCGGGTGACGAGGCGCGGCGCCGTCGCCGACCCGGGGACAGGACTTACTTGGTGAGCACGAACCCTTTGAGCTTGGCGAAGGCTTGCTCGAGCAAGGCCTTCTGCTGCTCTTGGTGAAGGTGAACGTAGCCCACCGCCGGCGAGGCCGAGGCCGGACGGCCGGCATAGCCGAGCTTCTGGCCTTCGAGCATGTTCTCGTGGATGTAGTGCTGCACGAAGAACCACGCCCCTTGGTTTTGTGGCTCGTCCTGGCACCACACGACATCGGTGGCGTTCGGATATTTCTTGAGCTCGGCGGCAAAGGCCTTGTGCGGGAAGGGATAGAGCTGCTCGACGCGGATGATGGCCACGTCGAAGGCCTTCTTCTCTTCACGCTTCCTGACCAGGTCGTAGTAGACCTTGCCGGAGCAGACGATCACGCGCTTGACCTTGGCGGCGTCGATTTCACTACCGACTTCGCCGATCACGGTGCGGAATTCGCCCTTGGTGAACTCCGACAGCGGCGAGGTGGCTTCCTTGTTGCGCAGCAGCGACTTGGGCGTCATCAGCACCAGCGGCTTGCGGAACATGCGCACCATCTGGCGACGCAGCACATGGAAGATCTGGCTGGCCGTGGTGGGCTGGCAGATCTGCATGTTGTTGTCGGCAGCCAGCTGCATGAAGCGCTCCAAGCGTGCCGAGCTGTGCTCAGGGCCCTGACCCTCGTAGCCATGGGGCAGCATCAACACCAAGCCGTTGGCACGCCCCCACTTGACTTCACCAGAGGCGATGAATTGGTCGATGACCACTTGGGCTCCGTTGGCGAAGTCGCCGAACTGAGCTTCCCAAATGACCAGCGTATTGGGGTCGGCCGAGGCATAGCCGTACTCGAAACCCAGCACGGCTTCTTCGGACAAGATCGAGTCGATCACGACGAACGGAGCCTGGTTGTCGGCCACGTTCTGCAGCGGGATGTAGGTGCCTTCGTCCCACTTCTCGCGGTTTTGATCGTGCAGCACGGCATGGCGATGGGAGAAGGTGCCGCGACCGCAGTCCTCACCCGACAGCCGCACGGGATAGCCACTGGCCACCAAGGAAGCAAACGCCAGGTGCTCACCCATGCCCCAGTCCACGTTGATCTCGCCACGGCCCATGGCTGCGCGGTCGGCAATGACCTTTTCCACCAGAGGGTGCAGCTTGAAGTTGCTCGGAACGGTGGTGATGCGTTCAGCCAGGCGTTTGATCTCGGCCAGCGGCAGCGCGGTGTCGGCCGCATCGGTCCATTTCTTGCCGAGGAACGGCGTCCAATCGACGGCGTACTTGCTTTTGAAGTTGGTCAATACCGGATCAACGGTATGGCGACCCGCATCCATCGCCGCGCGATAGGCCTTGACCATCTCTTCGGCCTCACCGGAAGCCAGCACGCCTTGGGCTTCGAGCTTGTCGGCATAGAGCTTGCGAGTGCCGGGATGCTTGGCGATCTTCTTGTACATCAGCGGCTGGGTCAGCGAGGGCGTGTCCTGCTCGTTGTGACCCAGCTTGCGGAAGCACACGATGTCGACGACGACGTCTTTGTTGAACTCCTGCCGGTAATCCAGCGCCAGCTGGGTGCAAAACACCACGGCCTCGGGATCGTCGCCGTTGACGTGCAGCACCGGCGCTTCGATCATCTTGACGACATCGGTGCAATACAGCGACGAGCGGGCGTCGCGCGGGTCGCTGGTGGTAAAGCCGATCTGGTTGTTGATGACGATGTGCACCGTGCCGCCGGTGTAATAGCCGCGGGTTTGCGCCAGCGCCAAGGTCTCCATCACCACCCCCTGGCCGGCGAAGGCCGCATCACCATGCACCAGGACCGGCAGCACCTGGTCGCCCTCTTTGTCGCCGCGCCGATCCATGCGCGCTTTGACCGAGCCTTCGACCACCGGGTTGACGATCTCCAGGTGCGAGGGGTTGAACGCCAAACTGAGGTGCACTGGACCGCCGGGCGTGGACACGTCGCTGGAGAAGCCCTGGTGATACTTCACATCGCCAGCGGGCAGGTCTTCCTTGGCGGTGTGTTCGAACTCGGCGAACAAGTCCTTGGGCATTTTGCCCAAGGTGTTGACCAGCACATTGAGGCGCCCGCGATGGGCCATGCCGATCACGATTTCTTGCACGCCTTTTTCGCCAGCGCGCTTGATCAGCTCGTCCATCGCGGCAATGAAACTCTCGCCGCCTTCGAGCGAAAATCGCTTCTGGCCGACGTATTTGGTGTGCAGGAAGCGCTCCAAGCCCTCGGCGGCGGTCAGGCGCTCGAGGATGGTTTTCTTCTTCTCGGCGGTGAACACCGGCTTGGAGCGGGTGCTTTCCAGACGCTCTTGCCACCAGCGCTTTTCGGCCGGCTCGGTGATGTGCATGAACTCAGCACCGATGGTGCCGCAGTAGGTCTCGCGCAACGCCTGCAGGATCTCCCGCAGGGTCATTTGGTCGGCCTTGGTGAAGTAGGTGTTGGTCGCACTGAAAGTGATGTCCATGTCACTTTCAGTGAGGTCATAGAAGGCCGGCTCGAGTTCGGGAATGCGCGGACGCTCGTGGCGCTTGAGCGGATCGAGGTCGGCCCAGCGGGAGCCAAGGAAGCGATATGCAGCGATCAGGGATTGGACGTGCACCTGCTTGCGCGCCACGGCCAGATCGGCACTGCTGGCCTTGACCGCGAAGGCATTGGACTTGGCGCGCTGAGCGAAGGATTCGATGATCGGGGCGTGTGCCACGTCACGCGAATCGCTGCCATCGACGGCCGGCACGTTCTGAAGGGCGTCGAAGTAGGCGCGCCAGTTCTCGGGCACTGCCCCTGGGTTGTCAAGGTAGGTCTCATACAACTCCTCGACATAGGGGGCATTGCCCCCGAACAGGTACGAATTGGACCTGTATTGCTGCATCATCTCGCTCACCTCATGCCCCGGTTTCCAGGGCTGTTGGCTGGTTGATCAACCTTCCGCGACACGGCTTGACCGGTTGGCGGATTGCGACCCGCCTTCACTGCGAATTCACTCAGAAACCAGCAAAGGGGACGGGAAGGACCGAAAGTCTGAAGCCAAGACTCTAACACTCCTGGCGGTCAAGGACCAATCCGCAATCTCCACATCCTCCGACGCGCGCCCCCCCTCAGCGGCTGCCCGGGCATCCCGCCGCCGGGGCCACCGTCTGGAGCAGACGCTCGAACTCGTCGGGATCGGATGGCGGAGCATACAGATAGCCTTGGAACTGGTCGCAGCCAGCCGCGCACAGGAACTGGCGCTGCAGATCGGTCTCGACGCCCTCGGCGATGACCGTGATATGCAAAGCCCGTGCCATGCTGACGATGGCGCGCACGATGCCCGCATCGCTCTCATCGGCCGGCAGCCCAGCGATGAAGGAGCGGTCGATCTTGAGCTTGTCGATCGGGAACCGCTTGAGGTAGCCCAGGCTGGAGTATCCAGTGCCGAAATCGTCGATCGCCAGGCGCACACCGATTTGCGCCAGCTGTTGCAGGCGGCTGAGCGCCTCCTCGGCATCCTGGATCAGGATGGATTCGGTCAGCTCCAGTTCGAGCCGATCGGGCGCCAATCCGGCGGCCGACAGCGCGCCGGCGACGCGGTCGACGAAGTTGGCTTGCTGAAATTGCAAGGCCGACACGTTGACCGAAACCTGCAGCGCACGCCCCTGGGCCTGCCAGCGCGCAGCCTGTTGCACCGCCTGGGTCAGCACCCAGTCGCCCAAGGCGACGATGAAGCCGCTTTCCTCGGCCACCGGGATGAACTGCGCCGGCGAGACATCGCCGAGGTCCGGATCGCGCCAGCGCAGCAGGGCCTCGGCCGACAGCACCTGGCGAGTTTTGATGTCCACCTGCGGCTGGTACACCAGGCGGAAATGACCTGCGGGCAAGGCCTGGCGCATGGCATGGTCGATCTTCATGCGCGCCAGCAGGTCCACGTTCATCTGCGGCTGGTAGAACCGGAAACTGGCCCGCCCCCGCTCCTTGACCCGGTACATGGCCGCATCGGCATTTTTGATGAGGTCGTTGGCCGTGGCCCCGTCATCCGGATACATCGCGATGCCGACGCTTCCGGTGACCGTGAAGCTGAGCTCGTCGAGCTGCACTGGCAAGCTCAAGGCCTCGAGAATGCGCCGGGCAGTGGCCTCCGCCCCGCGAGCATCGGCTTGGTGCAGCAACACGACGAACTCATCGCCGCCATAGCGGGCCACGGTATCGACCTCACGCACGCAGCGCTTGATCCGCTCGGCCACGTCCACCAGCACGCGGTCTCCGTAGAGGTGGCCCAGCGAGTCATTGATTTGCTTGAAGCGGTCCAGGTCGATGAACATCACCGCGAAGCGGCCCTGCTCGCGCCTGGCCATCGCAATGGCGAAGTCCACTCTTTCGGCGAAGACCAAGCGGTTGGGCAAGGCCGTCAGCGCATCGGTGTAGGCCAACTCTTCGATGCGTCGCTTGGCTGCAAGCTTGTCAGTGAGGTCTTTGACGAAGGCGATGTAGTGCAAGGTGTCGCCTGCGTCCCCCTGCAAACGGACCATTGAGACATGGCAGGGGCCGCTGCTGCCATCGGCGCGCAGGTAGTGCAGCTCCGCTTCGACGCTGCCACGCTCATCGACCGTGGCACGCAGCCGATCGATGGCCCCTGGATCGGCCGGGTCGTGAACCAACTCGCTCCACCGCCGACCCAGCAGCGTTTGGCGTGGAGCACCGCACAACCGGGTGCAGGCAGGGTTGGCCGCCAGCACCGAAAGCTGGCCATCGGTGATGAAGATGGCATCGGGGCTGGCATCGAACACTTTGGCCGCCAGCTGGAGCTGGGACTCCTGCGCCAGCTGCTGCGTGATGTCGCGGTATGAAAAAACCCGACCAATGGGCCGCCCCCGGCTGTATTGAGGGCGGGTGACGCGCTCGATCACGCGGCCCGATTTCAAGACGATCAAATCCGTCGTCTCCAGCAAGGGCGAGCGTGCAATGAGCGCGAGCCTGTCGTCGTAGGTTTGTACGTCGGCCACGGCCTCGCGCAGCCACGCAAAGATGGCTTGGTCGTCACGACGCAAGGTCAACGCCCGAGGAAAGCCCCACAGGTCGGCCAAGCGTTGGTTGTAACCGCGGATGTTGCCGTGCAGGTCCACGGCGAGGATGCCATCGGCCGTGGATTCGAGCGTGGCGCGCAACTCGGACACCAGGCGCTCGAGCTCGTCTTCCACACGCCGCTGCTCGCTGCGGTCCCGCACGCCGACGAGGTACAGCGATTGGCCTGGCGCCAAGCGCAGCAGACTCACCCGGCGCTCGACCGGGACGGTCGTGCCGTCGGCCCGGCACACGAGGCTGTCGGACAGGATGCGGTCGCTCAAGCCGGCGGCCACATCCTCCCAGAACAACATGTCTTCCGGCGTGGCCGCCAGCTCGATGGCGGCCTTGCCGACCAGGCTGCCCTGACTGACGCCCAGCAGCTCATGGGCGGCTTGGTTGGCCGCGACCACGCGCAGATCCACCGGATCGACCATCCAAACCGCTTCGAGCATGCCGTCGATCAGATGCTGCAAAACCGGCATCAGATGGGATGCACTCATGCGGGCCCCTCGTCCTCGGGCTCCGACGATTCCACGGCCCGTTCAAAGAAGTAGCAAATGCGCTGGCGGGGAGACAGATAGTCCAGCGCCTCACGCGGCAGTTGCAAAGGCTTGAGGCTGCGGCGCACACCTAGCTCCGGATGGGCCTCGAGGTTGACGATCAAGGCTTCTTCGGCAGGCGTCTTGGGATCGTGCACGATCACGCGCGGCTTGAGTGGACGGGCCGAATTGACCGAGACGACCAGCGCATAGCGGCCATCGGTGAGCTCGACCACCGAGCCCGGCGGATACACCCCCATCATCTTGATGAAGGCACTGAGGGTGGGTGCATCGAAGCGCTGCTTCATTTGCGCGAAGATCAGCGACAAGGCCTCATGCGGAGTCAAGCTCTTGGCCGGATGCAGTGGATTGCACAGGTTGTCGTACCGGTTGACCAGCGCCACGATGCGCGCCAGCGCACTGATGCGTTCGGCGGGCAAGCGCTGCGGAAAGCCCCGGCCGTCGGCCTGCTCGTGGTGCTGAGCCACGACCAGCGTGGCCTGGGGGCTGAGCTTCATTTTGCGCACCAGGCTCACGCCATGGGCCACATGTTCTTGATAAAACTGCAATTCAGCCGAGCTGGACAGCTCGTCCTTCCAACGCACGCGGTCGGGCAATTCGAGCTTGCCCACATCATGCAGCAACGCTCCCAGGCCCAAATCTCGCAGCTCCTGCGGCCCCATCCCCATGGCGCGGCCCAAGAGCATGGATAAAACGGTCACGTTCAGACTATGGGTGGAGGCGCGATCACCGGCGGCCTCGTGAAGCAAGCGAATGCAGGTATCGTGCGCCCCATCGATTTTGTCGAGGAAGCCATCGACCAAGCGCTCGGAACGTTCGCGCGCGGACTCCGGCTGGCTTGGCACGATGTCGGTGATTTGACGGAATTCCCGTGCCGCCTGGGTGAACT
>NZ_BCWK01000018.1:0-55992 GCF_001592165.1 Caldimonas taiwanensis NBRC 104434 | reverse complement strand
CGTCTGCTTTGCTTCACTTGAACTTGCGCCACCGGGGCTCTTCGTCGCCTCGGCGCGCTGCTCAGTTGTCGTATCGCAGCGAAGACCGAAACTATAGCACACTTTCGAGTGGTCGTGCCAGCCCCCTAGGCTCCCACCCGGTGGCGCGGCCCGGCCTTCAGTGGGCGAGGGTGTGCTCGCGGGCGAGCTCGGGCCGCAGCAGCTGTCCGCAGGTTTCCTGCGGGTTCTCGCTGGCCAGCACGGTCTGCACGTGTTGCGCCAGACGACGCGTGTCCACACGCAGGATGCGCTGCTTGATGGTGGCGATTTGCGAGGGATGCATCGAGAAGCTGCGCAAGCCCATGCCCAGCAACAAGGCCGTGAACGCAGGATCGCCGGCCATCTCGCCGCAAATGCTCACGGCTTTGCCCGCGGCCCGAGCGCAGGCGATGGTGTCGGCCACCAGACGCAGTACCGCAGGATGCCAAGGATCGTACAGATGCGCCACGGCCTCGTCGGCACGGTCGATGGCCAACGTGTACTGGATGAGGTCGTTGGTGCCCAAGGACACGAAGTCGAAATACCGTAAGAACCGCTCGACCTGCAGGGCTGCCCCGGGCACCTCGATCATGGCTCCCACTTCGACATCGGTATAGGGCAGACCCGCATCGCTGAGTTGCTGTTTGGCCCGCGCCAGGGCCTCGAAGGTCTGCCGCACCTCCGCCAGATGCGTGAGCATGGGGATCAATAGGCGCACCTTGCCGTACGCGCTGGCTCGCAAGATGGCGCGCAGCTGCATGCGAAACATGCTGGGCTCGGACAAACTCCAGCGGATCGCGCGCAAGCCCATCGCAGGATTGAGGGTGTGTTCGTGGCGCAACTCGTTGTGAGACATGCGCTCCAAGGGCTTGTCGGCGCCGATGTCGATCGTGCGGATGGTCACGGGCAGTCCTTGCATGGCCTGCACGACAGCCCGATAGGCCTCGAACTGCTCGTCCTCGCCGGGCAAGGCGCCGTTGCGATTCATGAAGAGGAACTCGGTGCGGAACAGCCCCACACCCACGGCGCCGGCTTGCAAAGCCCCCGGCGCATCCTGCGGCAGCTCGATGTTGGCCAGCAGTTCGACGCGCTCACCGTCGAGCGTGACGGCCGGCGTGTGCCGCAAGCGCGCCAGACGCTCGCGTTCGAGCTCGCTTTGGCGCTGACGAAAGCGGTATTCCTCCAGGATGATGGGCGAAGGATCGACGATGACCACCCCGGCGTCGCCGTCGATGATGACCCAGTCGTCCTGGCGGATGAGATGGCTGGCTTCTCGAGCGCCGACCACGGCAGGGATGCCCATGCTGCGCGCGACGATGGCCGTGTGCGAGGTCTTGCCGCCCACGTCGGTGACGAACCCCTGAAAGACGCTGCGCTTGAACTGCAGCATATCGGCCGGCGCAATGTCATTGGCAATGAGCACGAGGGGGTCCTCCCCTCCCCAGTCGTGGGGGGCGGATGCAGGCGGGGCCGACAAGACTGAACCGTTGCGCCCGAGCGCGCGCAGCAAGCGTTC
Source organism: Caldimonas taiwanensis NBRC 104434 (assembly GCF_001592165.1). Classification (NCBI taxonomy): domain Bacteria; kingdom Pseudomonadati; phylum Pseudomonadota; class Betaproteobacteria; order Burkholderiales; family Sphaerotilaceae; genus Caldimonas; species Caldimonas taiwanensis. The sequence continues at coordinate 54,458 of NZ_BCWK01000018.1, read as the reverse complement.
GACGACCTGCTCGATGTCGGCTTTGCGCTCGCGCAGGTAGTCATCCTCCATCTCGTCGAACTGGCGCGCCAGAACTTCGAGCTGGGCCGACAGGGCCCATTCGGCGTTGTAATGACGCTCGACGATCCATTGTTTGGTGGCCCCGGTCAGCGCCTCGTCGTGTAACAGCATCAGATGGACATCGAGCAAGGCCGCCAACTCGGCCGGCGCATCGGCGGGCATGTCGCGCTTGAGGCCGGCCAGCTCTTCGGCCACGGCATCGCGTGCCTGGCGCAGCCGGTCGATCTCCGCCTCGACACGGTCAGGGCTGATGAAGTAGTGGGCCACGTCCACGCGGCTGGAGGCCACCAGGACCGCTTTGCCGATGGCCACGCCGCGCGCTACGGGCAATCCGAAGACTTGGAGGGTCATGTCCGGATGCTAGCAGCGCCGCCCGCCGCGGTCATGAGGGTTGGCCGCGACCCGCAGCGGCTTGCAGCCGGTCCGCATTGCGCACCGGCATCCTTGCAGGAGCCGGCCTGCATCGGTCAGACTCGGGGGCGAGCGCGGCGCGCCCGTCAGCGACGCGTCCGATGTGTGACCAAGCTTGCGGAGGACCTCATCATGTCAGGGCTTGCGGGCCTGATCGAGCAGAAACTGGAAGGCTTGCCACGGCCGGTGGCGCTGCAGTGGCCCGGCGGCAGCGCCGGCGCGCAAGATGCAGCGGTGCGACTGAAGCTCCATGAACCGCGCTGGTTGGCCGCCTTGGCGCGTGGGCAGATCGGCGCGATCGCCGACGCGTACGTGATGGGTGAGCTCGACATCGACGGCCACATGCGTGACTTGATGGCCGTGGCCGCCGCTTTGGTGGGCAACCCGGTCGCACGAGGGCAGCCGAGTTGGTGGCAGCGCTGGTGGCGGTCGGCACGCTCGCGTTGGCGCCATCACAAGGCGCGCGACGCGCGGCAGATCGAGTTTCATTACGATGTGTCGGACGATTTCTACGCACTGTGGCTGGATCCGAGACGGGTGTATTCCTGCGCGTATTTCCGCGAGTCGGACATGACGCTGGCCCAGGCGCAGGAGGCCAAGCTCGATCACATCTGCCGCAAGCTGCGGCTTGGGCCCGGTCAGCGCTTTTTGGACATCGGCGCGGGCTGGGGCGGCTTGCTGTTGTGGGCGGCTCAACACTACGATGTGAAGGCCGAGGGGATCACGCTGTCGCGCAATCAGCATGCGTATGTCAACCGGCTGATCGACGAACTGGGCTTGCGCGGACGGGTGCAAATGCATTTGCGGGATTACCGCGACGTGCCGGAAGACACTCCCTATGATCGCATCGCCTCGGTGGGCATGTTCGAGCATGTCGGGCGGGCTCAGCTGGTGAGCTATTTCGACAAGATCCGCCGCCTGCTGATCCCGGGCGGCCTGGTGATGAATCACGGGATCACGGCCGCTGGGCTGCACAATGCCCAGCTCGGCGCCGGCATGGGGGATTTCATCGAGAAGTACATTTTTCCCGGCGGCGAGCTGGAGCATGTCTCGGAGGTCACCCAAGCACTGAGCGCCGGGGGGCTGGAGCTCCTGGATGCGGAAAACCTTCGGCCTCACTACGCGCGCACGTTGTGGGCCTGGTCCGACGCGCTGGAAGCCCAGCTGGAGCGGGCGCGCGCGCTCACCAACGACAAAACGGTGCGCGCCTATCGTCTGTATCTGGCGGGTTGCGCAATGAGTTTCGAGCAGGGGTGGATTTCGCTGTTCCAACTGTTGGCGGCGCGGCCCAGTGGGTCTGTGGACGAGGGCTCGATGCGCGGGGCGCAATCGGCCTATCCTTTCAACCGGGAATACATGTACCGTTGAGGCGGAACATCGATGCTGTACAAATTCAAGTCCAAGGCCGCCGCCGAGGTGATCATGACGTCTGCGCACGGGGACCATGTGATGCGCCTGATCGGCAAGCCCCCCGGGCAAAAGGGCATTCTCTTGCCGCAGGAGATGCCAGCCGCGTTGAGCGCGCTGGAGCAGGCCATCGCGCAGGAAGAACATGCCCGACGCCAAGCCGAGCAAGAGGCCCAGGCCGAAGGGCACAGCCTTCCGCCGCCCGAGGACGTGAGCCTGCGGCAGCGCTTGTGGCCCCTGATCGAGATGATCCGGCGCTGTCATGCCGCCGACAAGGAAATCGTCTGGGGGGTATGAAGCCCACCCTTGCCTGACAGGAGAGCAACATGAAACTGTGGAGCCAGAGCTGGAACGATGGACAAGCCATCCCCGAGCGCTACGCGGCCGGACGCCCGGATGCGCAGGGTGGCGTGACGTTCTCGGACAATCTCAACCCCCATTTGGCTTGGAGTGGGCTGCCCGCGGGCACGCAATCACTGGTGTTGATGTGTCACGATCCGGACGTGCCCAGCCGGGGCGAGGACGTCAATCAGCCCGACCGGGAAGTGCCAGCCGACCTGCCGCGGGTGGACTTTTTTCATTGGGTGATGGTCGATCTGCCGCCCACGTTGAGCGAGATCGCCGAGGGCGAGTTTTCCCGAGGGTTCACGCCGCGGGGCAAGCCCGGCCCCGCCACCCTGCACGGGGCGCGGCACGGCCTGAACGACTATACGGGGTGGTTTGCCGGCAACCCTGACATGGCAGGCTCGTATTTCGGCTATGACGGCCCCTTCCCTCCGTTCAACGATGCGCTGGTGCACCACTATGTGTTCACGCTGTTCGCGCTGGATTTGGCGCGCTGCCCCGTCGAAGGCGCGTTCACGGGCGCGCAAGTGCGCCAAGCCATCGCCGGGCATGTGCTAGGCTCGGCGTCTTTCGTAGGCACCTACACGCTGAATCGGCGCCTGCGCGCTGGCTGACCGTCCCGCGGGACGGTCGGTGGCGTCGTTTCCAGCGCGCCCCCCGCCCGCGTTGCGCCGTCCTGCGTCCTGTCTTGCATGTCCGATCCGCTCCCTACCCGCATCGTGGCCATCCGCCATGGCGAGACCGCCTGGAATGTCGATGCCCGAATCCAGGGTCACCTGGACATCCCGCTCAATGACACGGGACGGCGCCAGGCCGCGCGTTTGGCTCGGGCCCTGGTCGATGAAGGCTTGCACGCGGTGTACAGCAGCGATCTGAGCCGCGCCCGGCAAACGGCGCAAGCCGTGGCCGAGCGCATCGGCTTGTCGGTGCACACCGTGCCGGGCTTGCGCGAGCGTGCCTTTGGACATTTCGAGGGTCGGACCTTCCGCGAGATCGAGGCCCAATGGCCCGAGCAGGCCCAGCGATGGCGACAGCGCCACCCCGAGTTCTGCCCGCACGGCGGTGAGAGCTTGACCGGCTTTTACCGGCGGGTGGTCGCACAGGCGGAAGCCTTGGCCCGCGCCCACCCCGGCCAAACGATCGCCTTGGTTGCCCATGGTGGCGTCCTGGACTGTTTGTATCGGGCAGCCACGCGGATCGACCTGCGCGCGCCACGCACCTGGGAATTGGCCAACGCCAGCGTCAACCGGCTGCTGTACACGCCGGAGGGCTTCACGCTGGTGGGGTGGGCCGACACTCAGCATCTGCACGATGTGGCGCTGGACGAGACCCTGGCGGGGCCGCGGGCGTGCTGAGGGTCTCCCCGTAGTTCACGGTCGCCCCCAGCTGCGCACAATGGGAGTTTGTGCTCGGCTCCGGCAGGTCCTATGGAAGGCGCACAGATCATCGTTTTGGCCACCCCGGTTTTTCTGTTGTTGATCGCCGTGGAGTATGTCGTAGGACGCTGGCGGGGACGCAACACCTACCGACTCAATGACGCGCTCAGCAGCATCGGCCTGGGCATCATGAGTCAGGTGGTGGGGGTCTTGACCAAGGCGTGGACCGTCGGGATCTATTCCGTGGCTTACCAGCATCTGTCCCTCTGGCAGTTGCCGACCGATGCGCTGTGGGTGTGGGTGCTGGGCTTGCTGCTGTATGACCTGTGCTACTACTGGCACCATCGCCTGGGTCACGAGTGTGCGTTGTTTTGGGCGGCCCATGTGGTGCACCATCAAAGCGAGGACTACAACCTGTCCACCGCTTTGCGGCAAACCAGCTCCGGCTGGATGGGAGGCTGGCTGTTCTATCTGCCCATGGCCGTGCTGGGATTTCCTCCGCTGGTCTTCGGTGTGGTGGCGCTCATCGACCTGCTCTACCAATACTGGGTGCACACGCAGCAAGTCGGCAAACTGGGCTGGTTCGACCGGGTGTTTTGTTCTCCGAGCAATCACCGGGTGCACCATGCCGTCAATGACAAGTATTTGGACAAGAACTTTGGCGGCATTCTGATTTTGTGGGACCGCCTGTTTGGCACCTTCGAGGAAGAGGACGACCGCGAGCCCTGCGTTTACGGTACACGCAGCCCGCTGCGCAGCTGGAATCCCGTCTGGGCAAACCTGCAGGTCTATCGCGACTTGGCGCTGGATTGCTGGCGCACGCGCCGCTGGAGCGACAAGCTGCGCGTGTGGTTCAAGCCACCGGGCTGGCGCCCGGCCGACGTGGCCGAGCGCTTTCCGAAGCCTCCCTTCGATCTGTCACGGGTGCAACGCTACGACCCGCCGATGCCGCGTTGGGCCCAATGGGCCGCCGGCACGCTGTTCTTGGCCTTGTTGGGAGCCACTGCCGCCTTCCTATGGCAGGCGCACACGCTCAGCCTGGGGGCGCAAGTCGGCGCCGCAGCGCTGATCATGGCCGGGTTGTGGGGCGTGTCGGCCTTGTGCACCACCTCGGCCCCACAGCAGGTGCCTGCGGTGGGTCAAACCGCCTGAGACGCCCGCAGGCTCGTGCTATCCTTCTCGGGTTGGCCGAGTTTGCGGCAGCAACTTCCTTGCGGCCCTCATCGTTTTGTCGTCGCGCGTTTGTCGTCCCCACCTGACCGTCCACGCATCTTGCATTTCGTCACCGGAGGCTTCTCGGGAGCCACTCAGGTGGCGATCGACCTCGTTGACGCTGCACTGTCCAGCGCGCGCACCGAACCCTTGCTGGTCTTGCGGCGCAAGCCTCAAACGCCACGCTCCCGTATCGACGCGCTGAAGGAGCGCGGCATGCCAGTGGCCACGGTGGCGTCTTGGCCCCACGCCTTGACGGTTTGGCAACTGGTGCGCCTGTGCCGCAAGTTTCGGCCCCAGGTGCTGGTGGCACATGGGTTCAGCGAGCACCTCTGGGGACGGTATGCCGGTCTGTTGGCCAAGGTGCCGGCCTTGGTGCATGTGGAGCACAACTCGCGTGAGCGCTACACGCCTTGGCGTCTGGCGCAGGCGCGTTGGCTGGCCCGGCGCACTGCGCGCATCGTTGGTGTCTCCGAGGGTGTGCGCGAGCAACTGCTGAGACTGGGCTTCCCGCAAGATCGCACCGTGGCGATCCCCAATGGCATCCGGCTGGAGCGATTCGCGCAGGCCGACGAGCATCCCCTTGAAGCACGTGAGCCAGGCATCGTGATGGCGGCCCGCTTCGCCAAGCAAAAAGACCACGCCACCTTGCTACAGGCCATCGCGGTATTGAAGACTCGGGGGTGGACGCCCCCGGTGTGGCTGGCCGGTGGCGGCAAGCCACGGCACCTCGAAGCAGCGCGGCAGTTGTGCCATCGCCTCGGCCTGGACGGGCAAGTTCACTTTCTGGGGCACTGCAGCGACCTGCCCGGTCTGCTGATGAGCCAGCGCATCTGCGTTTTGTCCACTCACTATGAGGGGATGCCCTTGTCCCTGGTGGAAGGCATGGCCGCCGGCTGTGCCGTCGTGGGCACGGCCGTGCCGGGCGTTCGCGAACTCATCGACCATGGCCACAATGGCCTGCTCGTTCCCCATGAGGACCCCGTCGCGCTGGCCGATGCGCTGTGCGAGCTGCTGTCCGACGCGGCCAAAGCCAGTCGGCTGGCTCGACAAGGACGCCAGACGGCGCTGAACCGACATGGGCTGGACCTGATGCAGCGCCGCTATGAAACGCTGTTTCTGGCGCTGGCCGGTTCGACCTCTCCTCATGCCTGAGTCCCTTCATGGACACCTCTCCTTGGCTAAGCGTTCTCATTCCCGTCTACAACGTCGAGCTCTATTTGCAGGCCTGCGTGGAGTCGATCCTGATGCAGGCCGACGAGCAGGTGGAAATCGTCTTGCTGAACGATGCCTCCACCGACGGGTCTGTGCAGGTGATCTCGCGGCTGCAGCAGTCCTGGCCGGGACGGCTACGCGTCTTGCACCATGACCGCAACCGTGGGCTGAGTGCGGCACGCAATACGATGCTGGATGCGGCACGTGGGCGTTACGTGTGGTTCGTGGATTCGGACGATCTGATGGCCCCCGGCGCGATTGGTGAGCTGCGAGCCACCGTCGATCGTGACGCGCCGGACCTGGTGCTTTGCGATTTCAGCGTGCTGCGTGAGCGCCCTCGGCTGAAGCATCGGCTACGCGGAGAATCGCATCGACGCACCTTCATCGGTCCGTCTGGCCGCACGCTCACGGACCGATCCGTGTTGTTCGCCGGGGTGCTCGAGGGAGTGAATCTGCATGCGTGGTCCAAGATCGCCAAGCGCGATCTGTGGGCCGATGATCTGCGGTTCCCGCAGGGGCGCTACTTCGAAGACATGATGGTGATCCCTCGTCTGGTCCTGCGCGCCCAAAGCTTCCATCACGTGGCCCGCCCCTGGATCCGATACCGTCAGCGACAGGGCAGCATCCTGGCAACCATGTCCATGCAAAAGGCCCAGGACATGTCCCGTTCTTTGCTGGGAGTGCGTGAAGCGCTGGCCTCGGCGCCGTTTCAGCCAACGCCTCGAGCGCAGTTCGCACTGGCTTACTTGGCGGCCCGAAACTACATCGGCGCCGCCCGGTATGTGGCCAAGCACCACCCTCAACACCAAGCCGCCAGGCTGCGCGAGTTTCGCCAGGATTTCATGCAAACGATTTCGCTGGACTTGCGTGAACTGCGCCAGGCCTATCTGAGTCGGGGTTGGATTTGGCGTTGGCTGCGTCTGCAGCATTGGCTGCGACAGGCCCCGGTTGGATCGAGCGAGCCGCGGTGACCCCAACGAGGCAGAACAACCGTTGGCAAGGCCGCCGCACGGAGCCCGCGGCATCGCGTGCAAGGTCGTCGATCGATTCTTCTCGGCGGCTGGATGCGTGCCGCACTGTGGCCGGACGATGTCGCTGACGATGCCTCTTCTCAAGGGCCAGTGTCGAACAGCCCACCCTCGCCACTTTTGGGGGCCACCAAGCCCAGGTGCCGATAAGCCGTGGCCGTGGCGATGCGGCCGCGCGGGGTGCGTTGCAAGTAGCCCTGCTGGATGAGATAGGGCTCGATCACATCCTCGATGGTGTCGCGCTCCTCCCCGATGGCGGCAGCCAGGTTGTCCAGGCCCACCGGACCGCCGTCGAAGCGATGGATGACGGCTTCGAGCAGTTTGCGGTCCATCACGTCGAACCCCATGGGATCCACATCGAGCATGGCCAGGGCACGATCGGCAATCGCTTTGTCGATGTGACCGTTGCCTTTGACCTCGGCATAGTCGCGCACGCGGCGCAGCAGGCGGTTGGCGATGCGCGGCGTGCCACGCGAACGTCGGGCGATTTCCATCGCGCCTTGCGGGTCGATGGAGGCATTGAGCAGGCCGGCAGACCGGGTGACGATGCGCGTGAGCTCCTCGGCGGTGTAAAACTCCAGCCGCGCCACGATGCCAAAGCGGTCACGCAAAGGATTGGTGAGCATGCCCGCGCGGGTGGTGGCCCCCACCAGCGTGAAGGGCTGCAGGTCGAGTTTGATCGAGCGTGCAGCCGGGCCTTCGCCGATCATGATGTCGATCTGGTAGTCCTCCAACGCGGGATAGAGGATTTCCTCGACCACGGGGCTCAGACGATGAATTTCGTCGATGAAGAGCACGTCGTTGCGCTCGAGATTGGTCAGCAGGGCGGCCAGGTCTTTGGGTTTTTCGAGCACGGGCCCGGAGGTCTGGCGCAGGTTGACCCCAAGTTCGTGGGCAATGATGTGCGACAGCGTGGTCTTGCCCAGGCCCGGCGGACCGAACAGCAAGACGTGGTCCAGCGCTTCACCACGCTTTTTGGCCGCGCCGATGAAGATTTCGAGCTGCTCGCGTGCCTTGGTCTGGCCCACATACTCGGCCAGTCCTTTGGGGCGCAGCGCGCGCTCCAGAGCTTCTTCCTGGGGCGAGGTGGGCGCCGCCGACACGACCCTGGCGCGTGGCGGTGGCGTGAAGTCGTCGGTCTGGATGCTCATGGGCGCCGGCTCACTTGGCAAGGGACTTCAACGCCAGTTTGATGCCCTCACTGACGCCCACGTCCTCGGGCACAGACTTGAGGGCCGCGGCGGCCTCCCGTTCGCTGTAGCCCAGGGCCACCAGGGCCTGCAGCACGTCGGCCTGCACTTCGTTTTTGACCGACACGTCCGCCACCCCCAGTTCCGCGCCGAGCTTGCCCTTGAGTTCGAGCAGCAATCGCTCGGCCGTCTTTTTGCCGATGCCGGGAATGCGCGTCAGGCGGCCTGCCTCTTGCACACTGATGGCCTGGGCCAGTTCGGCCACGCTCAGGCCTGACAGCAGCGACAGGGCCATGCGCGGCCCCACGCCCGAGACCTTGATGAGTTGGCGAAACGCATGGCGCTCGGCCGCCGTGCCGAAACCATAGAGCGTTTGCGCGTCTTCGCGCACGACGAAATGGGTCAGCAGCGTGGCCCGCTCACCCAGTGGGGGCAGGTGGTAGAAGGTGCTCATCGGCACGTCGACTTCGTAGCCGACGCCGCCCACATCGATCAACACTTGCGGAGGGGCTTTCTCCGCGATGACGCCCGTCAAACGACCGATCATCCCGGCATTATCGCGGGGGTCGCGGGGGCGTCGCCGCCGACGGCAGCCTCGGGTTCATCGCGGGGTGCGCTTGAACAGGCCCAGGCGCTGCGCCTCCAAGGCCGCCTCGGCACGCGAGGACACATTGAGCTTGCGGTAGATCTGCTTGACGTAGTCGGCGATGGTGTGACGCGACAAGTTGAGTTGTTGTCCGATCTCGGGCAGCGTGAAGCCTTTGGCCACACGCAGCAGCACTTCGTTTTCACGCTCGGTGAGCGAGACGTCGGGCAGCAGCGGCGTCTCCTCTTGCTGCTGCCGCGCGTGGGATGCGAAGTAGGCGATCACCCGGCGAGCGATCGAGGGCGACAGCGGCGGCTCGCCCTGGGTGATGCGCTGCAGCTGCTCGGCCAGCATCTCACGCGATTGCTCCTTGAGCAGGTAGCCGAACGCACCGGCTTGCAAGGCGGGAAAGAGGTGATCGTCGTCGTCATGGATGGTGACCACGACCGATTGGGCCTCCGGCTGCTGCTCGCGCAGGGCTGCGACCACCTCGACGCCAGAGCCGTCGGGCAGGCCCAGGTCGATCAGCGCAAGATCGAACCGCATGGCGGTGATCTGTTGCAGCGCATCGTGGACACGGGCGCTTTCGACGAGCCGCGCCTTGGGAAACACCTGGATCACCAGGGCTTTGAGCCATTGGCGGATCTCGGGCAAGTCTTCGAGCAGCAGGATGTGCATGGCGAGTCAGGGCACCGAGGCCGAAGCGCCCTTACGGGCGGGGGATGGGCAAATATTAGCAGGCCGGCCCGGCCTGCTACAGGGGCAGTGTGAGGCGGATCAGGGTGCCGAACCCTGGGCCGGATTCGACCAGGCACTGTCCGGCCAACTGTTTGGCGCGGCGTTTCATACTGGCCATGCCATGGCCGCGGTCGAGGCGGCCATCGAGCTCCATGGGAATGCCTTTGCCGTTGTCCTGGATGACGAGATGAAAGTCGTTGTCGTCGATCACGCAGCGGATGGTGCAGGCATTGGCTCCGCTGTGCTTGATGATGTTGCTGACGGCCTCGCGCAGGATGCGGGTGGTCTGCACGTAGGCGCGCGCCGAGAGGTTGCGTTCGTCCAGCTCGTGCGCGCTGACCCATTCGACCTGCACGGCCGCTTGGCTGAGCCGCGAGACGGTTTCGGCACGCCAGTCGGCCAAGGCATCGGCGATGCGCACCGGCTTGCCGGTGAGCCCGCGCACCGACAGCCGCATTTCTTCCAGGGCTTCACGTGCCAAGGTGGCGATGCGCTCGTCGTGGCTGGTATGGACGATGGTCAGCAGCTTGGCGCCGAGGTCGTCGTGCAAGTCGCCGGCGATGCGTTTGCGCTCGGCCTCGGCCACCTGTTCGATGCGCAATTCGGCCAAGTGGGCGTAGCTGCGTTCGATTTCGACCGTGCGCTCGTGCACACGCCGTTCGAGTTCGTCGCGCATGGTCTCGGCCACGCGCAGCGCCTGCGCGAATTCGCGCAAGACCTGGACGGCAACGACCAACATCAGCACCGGCATGACGAAATGCACCAAGTGTCGGTTCGGCAAGTCCAGCCAGCCGCGTTGCAGCCCCAACTCAGCCACCGCGGCCAGCACCGCCAGGATCATCACCGCAGCCACACCGCGCCAGCTTGTGCGTTGGGCCCGCCGGGCCTGGATGAGATAGTCGACCGAGGCCACACCGACTTCGAGCGTGAAGATCGCAAACCACAAGTTCATGACCTCGAAAAGCCGCTCCCGACCCGCCAGCGCCAGGCTCAGCGGCACCAGCAGGCATTGCATCCACAGCGCGATGTCCACCCAGCGGTAGCGCAGCCCGGCGTGGCGCTGCAGGAACAAAATGGCAAATGCCGTCACCGGCGCGACCAGGCAACCGATCAGGACTTCGGCTGCGGCATGGGTCAGAGGAATGTCACTCCACCACACGCGGGCACTGACGAGGGACCAGCCGATCAACAGAGCGCCGAAGTAGAGATACACCGGCTGGGATCGCCGGATCCAGCCCAGCCCGAGCATGAACAGGCCCATCACGGACAGCACGGCTGCACCGATTTGCAAAACGGTGACGTTCCAGAACAGCGCACGGTCGTGGCGCGCGCGCAACTGATCGTAGGAACCCACTTCGAGCACCGACAGCCCCCCGGCGCGTTGGCGCGCGGCGACCTCCCCGGCCGAGAACCCCACCACCCGCACATCGAGATGGTTGCGACCGGAGGGCTCCAGCAAGCCCGACGGCAGTGCAAATAGAAAAGGACGGTAGCAATTGCGGCTGACGGGCTCACTCATGCGGCCGCCGCGGCCAATGACGTGGCCGTTGAGGCGCACCTCGACATTGGTGCAGGCCCGCTCGATGTACAGCGCCAGCAAGCCATCGGGCACCACCAGCGTGTCCGCCCGCAGGTCGAAGCTGGCCGAATAGGTGAGCACCCCAGAGAAGTCCGGCTGATCGCGTGCCCAGTCGTGAGGCAAGCTGACGTTGCGCAACACCGGCCGGCCGACACGGCCGTCCGGGTCCTCCTGCGTGACCAGCGCCTCGCGGATGACCAGGTTCTGGGCCTGCACCGGCACGCTGAGGCCCACCAGGGCCAGCATCCAGCCCAGCACCCACAGCCTGACGGCCACCCCCACCCACGCTCCGCGCGATACGCCCATCGTTTCCATGGCGCGCATTCTGCGACGAAGGCCGACGGCTTCCCAGGCCCACGCTTCACTTTCCCCGAAGTCGGGGGACAATGCCGGCACTGGAGCTGCCCTGAATCGCCCGTGCCCGTGATCCTCCGCCACGCTTTCATCCCGCTGGACAACACCCGCCTGGCCCACCTGTGCGGCACCCTCGACGAGCATCTGCGCACCATCGAAGCCGCGCTGGATGTGAGCATCCGCCGGCGCAATGAGTCCTTCCGCATCGAAGGCACACGCCGGCAGGCCGAGCGGGCCGCCGCGTTGCTGCAGTCGCTCTACGAGCGCGCAGCCCAGCCGCTGCCGTCCGATGTGGTCCAGATGGCGGTGCTGCAAGCGGCCCGCGCCGACGAGCCGCCCGCGCCGGCTGGCGATGATGCGGCCGAGGACATCGTGCTGCGCACCCGGCGCGCCGATCTGGCAGGACGCACCCCGAACCAAGAGCTGTACCTGCGCAACATCCTCAGCCACGACATCACGTTCGGCATCGGTCCGGCCGGCACCGGCAAGACCTTCCTGGCCGTGGCCTGCGCGATCGACGCCCTGGAGCGCGCCGCCGTGCAGCGCATCGTGCTGACGCGACCGGCCGTGGAAGCCGGCGAGCGCCTGGGCTTTTTGCCCGGCGATCTCACGCAAAAGGTGGACCCCTATCTGCGCCCGCTGTACGACGCGCTGTACGACCTGATGGGTTTCGACCGGGTCACCAAGGCTTTCGACAAGGGGCAGCTCGAGATTGCGCCATTGGCCTTCATGCGTGGACGCACGCTCAATCACGCCTTCGTGATCCTGGACGAAGCGCAGAACACCACGCCCGAACAAATGAAGATGTTCCTCACCCGCATCGGCTTTGGCTCCAAGGCGGTCATCACCGGCGACGTGAGCCAGATCGATCTGCCGCGCGGCACCCCCAGTGGCCTGATCGACGCCGAACGGGTGCTCAAGCGGGTGCGGGGCATTGCGATGACACGGTTCACCGCCGCCGACGTGGTGCGCCACCCGCTCGTGGCCCGCATCGTCGAAGCCTATGAGGCGGCCCGGCCCGCTCGAGGGGAGTGAACATGCGCCCGAGGCTGCAACTGTCCCTGCAGTTTGCCGATGCGCGCCATCGCGCGCTGTTGCCCCGGCACAAAGTCGCGCGTTGGATCCGTGCGGCCTTGGAAGCACCGGCCCAGATCACGGTACGCATCGTCGATGCCGAGGAAGGACGCGCGCTCAACCGCGATTATCGGCAGCGGGACTACGCCACCAATGTGCTGACCTTCGACTACCAGCACGCGCCGGTGGTGGTGGCCGACCTGGTCGTGTGCGCGCCGGTGGTCCAGCGCGAAGCCGCCGAGCTGGACAAGCCGCTGATCGAGCACTACGCGCATCTGCTCGTGCATGGTACTTTGCATGCACAAGGCTACGACCACGAAGCCGACGACGACGCCGAGGTGATGGAAGCGCGCGAATCGGCGGTGATGCGCGCGCTGGGTTTCTCAGACCCCTACGCGCGCGCCGTTTGACGGGCTCGGGCCCGGCCGCAGCTCAGAGCCGACCCTCCTCCACGGCGTGGCAGGCCACTTTGATGCCCTGCCTGTCTTGCAGGACCGGGCGCTCGCGCGAGCAGCGCGCATTGGCATGTGGGCAGCGCGGATGGAACGCACAGCCGCTGGGCGGGTTCAGTGGGTTGGGCACCTCGCCTTGCACCGGCGTGCGCGCGCGTCCGGTCATGTGGATGTCGGGGATCGCATCCAGCAGCATGCGGGTGTACGGGTGGCGCGGGCGCCCGAACAGCTCGCGCTTGGGCGCCAGCTCCACCAGCCGGCCGAGGTACATCACGCCCACCTCGTCGGACACGTGGCGCACCACGGCCAGGTTGTGGGAGATGAACAGATAGGTCAGCCCGCGCTGGCGCTGCAAGTCCTTCATGATGTTGAGCACTTGCGCCTGCACCGAGACGTCCAGCGCCGAGGTCGGCTCGTCGCACACCAGGAACTCGGGCTGCGTGGCCAGGGCACGGGCGATCGAGATGCGTTGACGCTGCCCACCGGAAAACTGGTGGGGGAACTTGTCCATGTCGGCGCTGGACAGGCCCACCGACTGCAACAGCTCGCCCACGCGCTGCTTGGCCTGCGCATCGGTGTCGACCAGGCCGTGCTCGCGCAAGGGCTCGGCGATGATGTCCAGCACCTTCCAGCGCGGATTGAGGCTGGCATACGGGTCTTGAAAAATCATCTGCATGCGGCGATGCAGCGCTCGGCCTGCGGCCGTGCCGGCCACCGCCTGGGTGTCGATGCCGTCGAAGTACACGCTGCCACGGCTGGGCTTGTACAGCCCCACCAACAGACGCGCCACCGTGCTCTTGCCACAGCCGGACTCGCCCACCAAGGCCAGCGTGCGCCCGCGCTCGATTCGAAAGCTCACCCCGTCGACGGCATGCACGAATTCACGCGGCTTGCGTTCGATCACTCGGTTGAGCCACGGGGCCGAGACATCGAAGGTCTTGGCCAGGTCTTTCACTTCCACCAAGGCAGTCATGCGGCACGTCTTTCTTGCGGTGAGTGCAGCCAGCACGCCGCACGGGTGCGGCCGGCATCCATCAGTTCAGGCCGCTCGATGCGGCAACGGTCGAAAGCTTGCGGGCAACGCGGGTTGAAGGCGCAGCCCTTGGGGATGGCCGTCAGGCGCGGCATTGCACCGTCGATCTGGGTGAGGCGATCGCGGTCCTCGTCCATCGAGGGAATGGAGCCCATCAGGCCCACGGTGTAGGGGTGGGCCGGAGCGTGGATCACGTCTTGCACCGGGCCGATTTCGACGATGCGCCCGGCGTACATCACGGCCACACGATCGCAGGTCTCGGCAATCACGCCCATGTCGTGCGTCACCAGCATCACCGCGGCGCCCTTTTCCTTGCACAAGCGCTTGAGCAACGCGATGATCTGGGCCTGGATCGAGACATCCAGCGCCGTGGTGGGCTCGTCGGCCACGATGAGCTTGGGCTCGGCCGCCAGCGCCAGAGCGATCACCACGCGCTGGCGCATGCCGCCGGAGAACTGGTGCGGATAGTGGTCGATGCGTTGCTCGGCCGCCGGAATGCCCGTGTCCTTGAGCAGTTGGATGGCGCGCTGGCGGGCCTGCGCCGGGCTCATCGGCAGGTGGGTCAGGATGGTCTCGACGAGCTGCCGCCCCACGGTGTACAGCGGGTTCAGCGAAGTCAGCGGATCCTGGAAGATCGCGCCGATTTGCCGGCCGCGCACCTTGCGCATCTCCTCGTACGGCAGGTTGTCGATGCGCCGGCCGTCCAGCCGGATCTCTCCGGCGGCCACGCGGCCCGGCGGCTCCAGCAGACCGATGATGGCCGCACCGGTGAGCGACTTGCCCGCACCGGACTCGCCGACCACGCCAAGGATCTCGCCAGCGGCGATGTCGAAGCTGATGTCGTCCAGCGCCAGCAGCGTGCCGCGCCGGGTCGGAAATTCCACGCGCAGGTTCTTCACCTGCAGCAAAGGGGTTTCGTTCGTGTTCATCGTGGGCACTCCTGGCTCAGCGCAGGCGGGGGTTCAGCGCATCGCGCAGCCAGTCGCCCAGCAGGTTCACGCTCAAGGCGATCAGCACCAGCATGGCGCCGGGGAAGATGGTGATCCACCACTCGCCGGAAAACAGGAAATCATTGCCGATGCGAATCAAGGTGCCCAGCGAGGGCGAGGTGGGCGGCACCCCGACCCCCAGGAAGGACAACGTGGCCTCGATGATGATCGCTTGGGCCACCTGGATGGTGGCCAGCACCAGCACCGGCCCCAGCACATTGGGCAGCACGTGCTTGCGCATGATGCGCAAGGGACTGACACCGATCACCCGAGCGGCTTGCACATAGTCTTTGTTGCGCTCGATCAGCGTGGAGCCGCGCACCGTGCGGGCATAGTCCACCCACTTGGTCAGCGCAATGGCCAGGATCAGCACGCCGAAGGCCAGAGTCTCGTGCGCATTGGGAAACAGGGCTCGGCCCACGCCATCGATCAGCAAGGCGATCAAGATGGCCGGAAAGGACAACATCACGTCACACACGCGCATGATGAAGGCATCGACCTTGCCCCCCACGAAGCCCGACAGCAGGCCCAGCGAGACGCCCAGCACCACCGACAGCACCACCGAGGCCAGCCCGACGAACAGCGAGATGCGCGCGCCATACATCAGGGCCGAGAGGATGTCGCGGCCCTGGTCGTCCGTGCCCAGCAAGTACTTGGTCGTGCCGCCCTCCATCCACGCTGGCGGCAAGCGTGAATCCGCCAACTCCAACGTGGCCAGATCGAAGGGATTGTGAGGCGCCACCCAGGGCGCGAACAGCGCGCAAAAGGCACAGAGAAACGCAATGGCCGCCGCGGCGATGGCCACTGGCGAGGTGCGAAAGCTGTACCAGAGGTCGCTGTCGAAGAAGCGTCGCCAGGCGCTGGGTGGAGCAGTCGTGGAGGTCGTCATCGGAATACGCAAAGGTCGTGTGCACCCGCCGTCGGCGCGCGCTCTCGTGAAGCGCAGCCTCCCGGCGGGCTCGGGAGGGGCCCGCTTGGGCCCAGGCCGTCACTTCACATGGATGTACTTGAAAGGCATGAAGTTGTCGGCCAGCTGGACCAGGTCGATGTTGGACTTCATCGCCCAGGCCAGCGCCTGCTGGTGCAAGGGGATGTGCCCGACCTCGTCCTGGTGAATCTTGAAGGCTTCGGCAATCATGGCGTTGCGCTTGGCCGGATCGGTTTCGGACTGGATGCGCTGGGTCAACTCATCCACCCGGGGGTTGCTGTACCAGCCCAGATTGAACTGGCCTTGCCCCTTGTCGTTGGGCGTGGCCATCAGGGCCGACAGCGGGTTGTGGGAATCGTAAGTGCCAGGCGTCCAGCCCAACAGGTAGAAGCTGGTGTCGCGGCGCAGGATCTTGGGGAAGTAGGTGGCCTTGGTTTCGGCCTGCAGGTTCACCTTCACCCCGATGCGAGCCAGGTTGGCAGCCACGGCCTGGCAGATCGCCGCATCGTTGACATAGCGGTCGTTCGGGCAGTTCATGCCCACCTCGAAGCCATTCGGATAGCCGGCTTCGGCCAGCAGTTTTTTGGCCGCATCGGGATCGTAGGGCAGGCGCTTGTTCAACTCAGGCACGAAGCCCTTGATGCCCGGGGCCACCATCAGCGCCGTGGGCGTGGCGGCCCCGCGCATCACACGGGTGCGGATGGTCTCGATGTCGATGGCCTGATAGAAGGCGCGGCGCACCCGCACGTCCTTGAACGGGTTCTTGCCCTTGACGTTGGAAAACAGCAGCTCGTCGCGCTTCTGGTCCATCCCCAAGAAGATGGTGCGCAGCTCGGGGCCTTGCAAGACCTTCAAGCCCGGGTTGGCCTTGAGCCGGTCCACGTCCTGCAGCGGCACGGGCTCCATCAGGTCGATCTCGCCAGACAGCAGCGCGGCCACGCGCGTGGCGTCGTTGCCGATCGGGGTGAAGATCACCTCGGTGACATTGCCCTCGATCTTGCCCCAGTAGTTGGCATTGCGCACCAGCACCGTGCGCTGCCCCGGCTGACGCTCGCGCAGACGGAAAGGGCCCGTGCCATTGGCGCGGAAGCTGGCCGTGTTCTCGATGCCTTTGCGGCGGTCCACCGGCGTCTCGGCGCGGTTCTCCTCGCACCACTTCTTGCTCATGATGTAGACGAGGGTGATGACGTCCGGCAAGATGGGAAAGGGCGCGCTGGTTTCGATCTCGACCGTGTGGGCATCGAGCTTGCGCACTTCCTTGATCGCATTGGTGTAGCCACGCATGTCCGAGCCCTCGCCGGCGGCGCGCTTGAAGCTGAAGACCACGTCATCGGCGGTGAAAGGCGTGCCATCGTGGAAGCTGACGTTGCGGCGCAGCTCGAAACGCCACACGGTGGGAGACGTTTGCTTCCAGCTCGTGGCCAGGCCCGGCGTCAGGCCCAGGGTCTTGTCGCGCGCCACCAACGGTTCGTAGATGTTGCCGGTGAAGCTCAACTGCATCGACTCGTTGAGCGAATGGGGATCCATCGACTGGGCATCCCCCTGGTTGGCTACCCGCAGGGTCTTGGCAGCGGCCAGCCCGCAGCTCAGGGCCAGCGCCAGGGCCAGCAATGTGGGCTTGAACTTCATCGACAGCACTCCTTGATCAGTGGGGAGAAAGAGGCATGGCCTGTTCGACCAAAGCAGCGAACAAGGCCGCGCCCAGCGGCAAGATCTCGTCATTGAAGTCATAGCGGCTGCTGTGCAAGAAGCCGCTGGAATCGGCCACCTCGCGCCCCTGCCCGATGCGCAGATAGGCCCCAGGCTTGACCTGCAACATGAAGGCGAAGTCTTCGGCGCCCATGCTGGGCGGCAAGTGGCGCACCACATGGTCCTCGCCGACCAGCGAGGCGGCCACGTCGGCGGCGAACTGCGCCTCACGCGGCGAGTTGACCGTGGCCGGGTAGATGCGCTGATAGTCCAAGGTGGCCGAAGCCCCCAATCCCATGGCCACCGATTCCACCAAGCGCCCCAGGCGCTCCTCGATCATGTCTTGCACCTGCGAGCGGAAGCTGCGCACCGTGCCCACCAGCTTGACCTGGCGCGGGATCACGCTCATGGCGCCCACATCGCCGCCTTGCATCGCGCAGATGCTGACCACCGCCTGGTCGAAAGGGCTGACATTGCGCGAGACCAGGCTTTGCGCCGCCGTGATGATGTGCGCGGCCACCAGCACCGGGTCCACGGCCAGATGCGGATGGGCGCCATGCCCCCCCTTGCCGGTGACGGTGATCTCGATGCGGTCGGCCGCCGCCATCATCGGCCCCGGCGCCACGCCCACATGCCCGGCCGGCAGATGCGGCCAGTTGTGCATGGCATAAACCGCTTGCGCCGGAAAGCGTTCGAACAGCCCCTCGTCGATCATGGCCTTGGCCCCACCGAAGCCCTCCTCGCCGGGTTGGAAGATCAGATAGGCCGTGCCATCGAAGCGGCGGGTTTCGGCCAAATAGCGCGCTGCGCCCACCAGCATGGTCGTGTGGCCGTCATGGCCGCAACCATGCATCAGCCCCGGCTTGGTCGAGCGCCAAGCGAAGTCGTTTTCCTCGCGCATCGGCAAGGCGTCCATGTCGCAGCGCAGGCCGATGGCGCGACCGCTGTCATGCCGACGGCCCCGGATGACGGCCACCACCCCGGTTTTGGCAATGCCGGTGTGGATTTCGTCCACGCGCGCGAGCTTGAGCGCCTCGACCACGCGGGCCGAGGTGCGCACCTCCTCGAAGCCCAGCTCCGGGTGCGCATGCAAATCCCGGCGCAAGGCGGTGAGCTCGGCATGAAAAGGCACGATGTGGCGAAAGATGCCGTGATGCAGATCGAGCAAACGCATGATCGAGCCCCGCCCTCAGTGGGCACTGCCCGGACGCTCCACACGCAAGCGCGGATCGACCGCGAAATACAACAAGTCCACCGCCAAGTTGATGATCACGAAGATCAGGGCGATCAGACACAGGTAGGCCGCCATCACCGGGATGTCGGCAAAAGTCACGGCCTGGATGAACAGCAGGCCCATGCCTGGCCACTGGAACACCGTCTCGGTGATGATGGCAAAGGCAATCAGCCCGCCCAGCTGCAAGCCCGTGATCGTGATCACCGGCACCAAGGTGTTCTTCAGCGCATGGCCGAAATGCACCGCGCGGTTGCTCAAGCCCCGCGCCCGCGCGAACTTGATGTAGTCGGTGCGCAGCACCTCCAGCATCTCGGCGCGCACCAAGCGCATGATGAGCGTGAGCTGGAAGATCGCCAAAGTCACCGCCGGCAGGATCAAATGCTTCCAGCCCGTGGCCGTGAGCCAGCCCGTGGTCCATACCTCACCGAGCTTGACCACCTCGCCACGTCCAAAGCTCGGCAGCCAGCCCAGCGTCACTGAAAACACCATGATCAGCAAAATGCCGATCAAGAAAGTGGGCAGCGACACCCCCAGCAGCGAAAACGTCAGCATCAACTGCGACAAAAAGCTGCCGCGGTTCAGGGCGGTATAAACCCCCATCGGGATGCCCACCGCCAAAGCGATGACGGCCGCGACGATCACCAGCTCCAGCGTGGCCGGGAAGCGCTCGAGCAACAAGGTGGACACCTTTTGTCCTTGACGCAGGCTGAGCCCGAACTCGCCCTGCACCGCATTGGCCACGAAACGGCCGAACTGCACGAAGAAGGGCTGGTCCAGGCCCAGGTCGGCGCGCATCTGGTCGCGCTGCTCGGGCGTGGCATCTTGCCCCAGGATGTTGGTGACCGGGTCGCCCACGTACTGAAACAGCATGAAGGCGATGAACGCCACCGTGAGCATGACCACGATGGCCTGGGCCAGTCGACGAAGAATGAATGCGAGCATGAAGCCTGTGTTGGCCGGTTGCCAAGGCGCTCACTCGTGATGAGCGCCTTTGGGAGTTTCGGAATCCACGGGGCTGTGGGCCGGCACGCGCGGGGGCGGGATCGTCCGCAACGCATGCGCGCCGGCGCAGCCCGTGATGAGTCGCAAGGGCGGCGACGCCTCCTCAGTTGACCTTCACCAAGCGCATGTCGATGCGGTTGTCGGCGCGGTGCACCAAGTCGATGTTCTTCTTCATCGCCCAGGGGATCACCTGGTCGTGCAGGGGAATGTGCGCCACCAGATCGTTTTGCAGTTGCAAGGCCTCGGTCAGCATGCGCCGGCGCACCGGGGCGTCGGTTTCCACCTTGATGCGATCGACCAGATAGTCCATGCGCTCGTTGGAGAAGCGGCCCACGTTGTAATTGCCGTCGCCGCCCGTGCCCACGCTGCGCACCAGCGATTGCAGCGAATACAGCGCGTCGAAGGTCGGCACGCCCCAGCCCAGCATGTAGATGCTGGCCTCGTAGCGCTGGATCATCGGGAAATAGGTCACCAGCGGCATCGTGCGCAGCTTGGCCTTCACGCCGATGCGCGCCCACATCGCGGTGATGGCCTGGCAGATGGCCTCGTCGTTGATGTAACGGTTGTTCGGGCAGGCGAAATCCACCTCGAACCCGTCGGGATAGCCGGCTTCGGCCAGCAGCTTCTTGGCCGCTTCCACGTCATAGGGGTAGCGCTTGGCCACGCTTTCCGTCCAGCCGGCCACCTGCGGGGCCACCAGCGCGCCGGTGGGCTTGCCCAGGCCGCGCATGATGTTGCGCGAGATGGTGTCGATGTCGATGGCCTGGTACAGCGCCTTGCGCACCCGCAGGTCTTTCAGCGGGTTCTTGCCCTTGATGTTGGAGCCCGGCAACTCATCGCGGAACTGGTCCATGCCCAGGAAGATGGTGCGGTTCTCGACCCCGTCGACCACCTTCAGATTGGGGCTGGCGCGCAGACGCGGCAGGTCTTGGGGGGTGGGGTCGAGCACCAGATCGACCTCGCCGGACAGCAACGCGGCGATGCGGGTGGCGGCCGACTTGATCGGCGTGTAGACGATCTCGGTGACATTGCCCTCCATCTTGCCCCACCAGTGGGGATTGCGCTTGAACACCATGCGCTGGTCGGGCTGCCAAGATTCCAAGATGTACGGCCCCGTGCCATTGGCATTGCGGTGGGCGAAGTTCTCCTCGGGCGTCTTGAGATCCTTGGGCGCCACCGAATTGTTCTTCTCGGCCCAGGCCTTGTTCATGATGCGCAGCTCGGTGAGCTGGCGCAACAGCACAGGGTTGGGGTTCTTCAAAAAGATATCGACCGTGTGGCTGTCGACCTTCACCACCTTGTCGATGCCCTGGGTGTAGATGCTGAAGTTGGACGTGGGAGCCATCGCCCGGTTGAGCGAGAACACCACGTCGTCGGCCGTCATCGGCGATCCATCATGAAACTTCACGCCCTGGCGCAGGTTGAAACGCACCTGCGTGGGGCTGATGTCGCGCCAGGACGTGGCCAGCACCGGCTCGACCTCGAAGGTGCGGCTGTTGTAGTAGACCAGCGACTCGTAGACGTTGGCATGCAAGCCGTTTTGCAGCGCATTGTTCTGGGAATGGATGTCCCAGGTGGCGATTTCGCCCTGGCTGGCCCATTTGAAGGTCTTGGCCTGCACGGCTGCCGGCGCCATCCAGCCGGTGCAGACGACAGCCGCTGCCGCCATGGCGGCAAAGGTGCTGCGATTGAACATGGGTTCACTCACATGAAATATTGAAGGTATGAATGATCAGCAAAACCCATGCCGATCGTCAAAGGGGGAAGTCCGGATGGGCACCCCAGCACGGCCCGGAAAAGAAAAGCCGCCCGAAGGCGGCTTTTGGACTTGCTGCATCCTCAGGCTCGCACAACGCGAGCGCGGGGATCAGAAGTTGTGCTGGATGCCCACGTCAAAGCCGGTGCGACGATCTGCGCCCGTCTCCTTGGCCGTGCCCAGGTCGGCGTAGACCTTGGTGCGCTTGGACAGCGGATAGTGGTAGCCCACGCCGAACTTCTTGATGTCGGTGTTGGTCAGGTCGTTGTCACGCACCGCGAACAGCGCACGCAGATCGCCGCCGCCCACCGGGGCATTGGCAAACAGGGTCCAGTTGTCGCGGTCAGCCACGTCAACCCCACCAGCATTCTCGGCCTTGCCCGTGGTATAGGACAGGCCGACGCGGGCGAAGCCGAAGTTGTAGGCGCCGGTGGCCGTCCACACGCTGGTCTTCACAGCGCCCAGGGCCGCCGGGGTTTGGTTGCCGGCGTTTTCGTAGCCCAGACCCAGGTAGAGCGGGCCGGCCGAGTAAACGACGTTGGCGCCGAACGGGTTCTTCGTGCCGGCAGCGGTGGTTTCCTTGGCCGCCACTTGCACCAGGGCCGTCAAGCCGCCCAGATTGGGCGTCTTGTACGAGAAGGAGTTGCTGAAACGCACCGGCAGAATGCCCAGCTGGTTGTGCGCAGCACCGGCCTGCCCGATGGTGTCGTAGCCGAACGGATCGCCCGCCAGAGCCACCCAGAACAGCGGGGTGTAGTCACGCCCCAGGCGAATTTCACCGAAACCGCCCGACAGACCCACCCAAGCTTGCTGCCAGAAGTTGGCAGCAGAGGTTTGGGCGCCGGTATCGTTGTTGAAACGATGCTCGATCAGGAAGTTGGCGCGCAGACCGCCGCCGAGGTCTTCGGTGCCACGGAAGCCCAGGCGCGAGCCGGCTTGTTGGTCCAGACCCCAGGCGTCACTGGTGGAGGTCGCGCCGGCCAGCGTGGAGGTGCCGTCATTGGTCTTGGTCAGCGCCATGTCCAGCTTGCCGTAGATGGTCACGGACGACTGGGCGGCCGCAGCGCCAGCGAAGGCGCCCAGCACGGCGAGAGCGAGAAGAGATTTTTTCATTGCAACTATCTCCTAGGTTGAACAAGAGGTCTCGGTCGCCCGTTGTTGTGCAGGACCGGGCTGTCCGAGCCAACCTCCTCAGCGGAAGTTGGCGCTATTGCACCAGAGGGTTGCGGCGGCGGCCAGACTTGCGTGCAGAAAAGACCGGGGTTTGTTGTCTATGCGCAACAGGCCTGGCCGCCGAGGCCGGCGCTGCGGCGGCGGATGCCCCACCGAGACGCAGACCCGCGTGCCCCCCGGGGGGGCTGCCACGCCGGCCGGCCAGGCTCTATGCTTGGGGCTTGGTCGCTGCGAGAGTGTGTTGCGATGAATGCCCGCCCCCCCTTGTCTGCCCTGGATACCCTGCTCAGCGCTGCCGATGGCGCCTTGCGCACCGTGTTCGGCGCGCACCGTGCGGCCCGCCCCTGCCCGCAGCCGACGCCGCCCGCGCAACAGGCTCCCTTGAGCGAGCCCGAGCGCCGGCTGTCGGGCGCGCTGATGCGCGTCAATCATGTGGGCGAGGTCTGCGCCCAGGCGCTGTACACCGCCCAGGCGCTGGCCACACGCGATCCGGCGCTGCGGGCCCATTTCGAGGCCGCCGCCCGGGAGGAGGTGGATCACCTGGCTTGGACCGAGCAGCGTCTGGCCGAGCTGGGCGACCGCACGAGCTGGCTCAACCCGCTGTGGTACGCCGGCGCCTTCGGCATCGGCTGGGTGGCCGGGCGGCTGGCCGGCGACCGGGTCAGCCTGGGGTTCGTGGTGGAGACCGAGCGCCAAGTGGAACAGCACCTGCAAAGCCACCTGGAGCGTCTGCCGGCACAGGATGCCTCCTCACGCGCCATCGTGCAGCAGATGAAGGAGGACGAGGTCCGTCATGCCTTGGATGCCGAAGCCGCCGGTGCCGTGCCGCTGCCTGCGCCGGTGCAGTGGCTGATGCGCGCGGCCGCCAAGGTGATGACCACGACCGCCCATCGTGTCTGAGCGTCAGACCTCGACGATCTCGTAGCTGGTGGTGATCTCGGCCGTCTTGCCCAGCATGATGGTGGCCGAGCAGTATTTGTCGTGCGACAGCTCGATGGCGCGCCGCACGGCCGTCTCGGGCAGACCCTTGCCAGTCACCACGAAGTGCATCTGGATGCGGGTGAAGACCTTGGGGTCGGTGGGGGCACGCTCGGCGCTGAGCTTGACTTGGCAGCCGCGCACGTCGTGGCGTCCGCGCTTGAGGATGAGCACCACGTCATAGGCCGTGCAGCCGCCCGCACCGGCCAGCAGGGTTTCCATCGGGCGCGGGGCCAGGTTGCGCCCGCCGCCCTCGGGGGCGCCGTCCATGTTCAGCAAGTGTCCGCTGCCCGTTTCGGCCGAAAACGCCATGCCGTGTGCCGGCATCCAGTGGATGGTGCATTCCATGTCACGCAATCTTCAGGGTGGAAAGCCCCTCATTGTGGGCGCTGCGCGGTCGGCGTGCAGCCTGGGGGTCTGGAAAACAGCCTCTCACGCAAACCGTGAAAAATTTATTGCGGCGCATCATGGAATGGCGTTAAACTTCCGTTCATGTGATGCCTGCACTGTGCAGCATTGCAACGTTTGTCTCCTCCACCCTCCTCCTTTGGTGGATTCGGCCCAAGGCTTCACGGCCTTGGGCCTTTTTCTTGGTGCAGCAGCCCCCTGCACCGGCTGCTGCACTGCAAAACGAGGGCGGGGCTCGCGTATATTCGACGGCTTCGCAGGAGGAGCCCCATGGCACGAGCCACCCCCAAGACCCCCCGTACCGCCGCCCCGGCGCGGCGCCGCAAGCCCCTGTCCTTGGCGGACTATCTCCAGAAGATTTTGACGGCGCGCGTCTATGACGTGGCGGTGGAGACCGAGCTGGAGCCAGCCAGCCAGCTGTCGCAGCGTTTGGGCAACCGCGTGTTGCTCAAGCGCGAGGACAATCAGCCCGTGTTCAGCTTCAAGCTGCGCGGGGCCTACAACAAGATGGCGCACTTGAGCCCGGCGCAGCTCAAGCGGGGGGTGATCTGCGCCTCGGCCGGCAACCATGCGCAAGGGGTGGCTTTGGGCGCGCGCCGTCTGGGCTGCCGCGCGGTGATCGTGATGCCGGTGACCACGCCGCAGGTGAAGGTGGATGCCGTGCGCTCGCTGGGCGGTGAGGTGGTGCTGTTTGGCGAGAGTTTTTCCGACGCGTATGCGCATGCGCGCGAGCTGGAGGCGAAGAAGGGCCTGACCTTCGTGCACCCTTTCGACGACCCGGACGTGATTGCCGGGCAGGGCACGATCGCGATGGAGATCTTGCGCCAGCACCAAGGGCCGATCGATGCGATTTTCGTGGCCATCGGCGGCGGTGGCCTGATTTCGGGCATCGCCAGCTACGTCAAAGCCGTGCGGCCCGAGATTCGCGTCATCGGCGTGCAGATGGAGGACTCCGATGCGATGCTGCGCTCGGTGCGCCAGGGCAAGCGAGTGCAGCTGTCGGATGTGGGCTTGTTTGCCGACGGCACGGCCGTCAAGCTGGTGGGCGAGGAAACCTACCGCCTGACGCGCCAACTGGTGGACGACTATGTCGTGGTGGACACCGATGCGGTGTGCGCGGCGATCAAGGATGTGTTCCAGGACACGCGCAGCATCCTCGAGCCCTCCGGGGCCATGAGCGTGGCGGCCCTCAAGCAGTACGTGCAGACGCATCGCTGCAAGGGCAAGACCTTCGTGGCCATCACCTGCGGGGCGAACATGAATTTCGACCGGCTGCGCTTCGTGGCCGAGCGCGCCGAGGTGGGCGAGGAACGCGAGGCGCTGTTTGCGGTGACCATTCCCGAGGAGCGCGGCAGCTTCAAGCGCTTTTGCGCGTTGTTGGGCCAGCGCAGTGTCACCGAGTTCAACTACCGCATCTCTGGCGCCGACGAGGCGCACATCTTCGTGGGCCTGACGACGAGCCAGCATGGGGAGTCGGCGCGCATTGCGGCGCATTTCCAAAAGCATGGCTTCCCGACGCTGGACCTCACGCACGACGAGCTGGCCAAGCAGCACCTGCGCCACATGGTGGGCGGGCATTCCGAGCTGGCCCGCGATGAGCGGCTGTTTCGCTTCATCTTCCCGGAGCGGCCGGGCGCGTTGATGAAGTTCCTCTCGACCATGCACCCGGGGTGGAACATCAGTCTGTTCCATTACCGCAACCAAGGCGCCGACTATGGCCGCATCTTGGTGGGCATCCAGGTGCCCAAGGGGGACAAGAAGGCCTTCCGGGAGTTCCTGGACACGCTGGCCTATCCGTATGTGGAGGAAACCGACAACCCCGCCTATCGCTTGTTCTTGCGCTGAACCCCCGTTTGGGGGTGGGCCGCCCCATTGCAGCCAGAAGGTGCCACTGAAAGAATGGGGCGGCTTCGCACTGGCAGCGCCTCCCAGCGCCCCCCATGAGTCTGCATCGTTCGCTGATTGCCCCCACGTTCCATCCGCCGTTGCAGCAGGCGCTGCACGAGAAGCTGGCCGCGCGCAACACCGCCGCAGGCAGCCTGGGCGAACTCGAACCCCTGGCGGTGCGCCTGGGCCTGGTGCAAAACACCCTCAAGCCTCGGCTGCACACCCCACAGCTCGTGGTGTTCACCGGCGACCATGGCTTGGCGGTGGACGGCATCACCGCACCGGACACCACGCCCAGCACCGAGCAGGTGCAAGCCCTCATCACCTTGCGCACGCCGTTGGCCGTGTTCGCGCACATCCAAGGGCTGGGGCTCACCGTGGTCGATGCCGGGCTGGCCGAACCGCTGGGGCGCCACCCGCTGTTGTTGTCGCGCAAGATCGCCCATGGCACACGCAACTCTCGGGTGGGGGCAGCCATGTCCTTGGATCAGGCGCAGGCGGCGATCCGCGCCGGCATGGAAATCGCCAATGCGCTGCCGGGCAATGTGCTGGCCTGCGCAGGACTGGGCGTGGGCAGCGAGGCCAGTGCGGCGCTGTTGCTCTCGCGCCTGGCGCTGCTGCCGCTGCCTCAGCTCGTGCAGCCGGCCGCGCAGGCGTCGCCGCAGCTGCTGGGCCACCAGGTGGCGGTGTTGCAGGCCGTGTTGGAGCGCCACCGCAGTGTGAGCGAGCCGGTGGAAATGCTGGCTGCGATGGGGGGCTTCGAGATCGGCATGATGGTCGGTGCGATGCTGGTGGCCGCAGGCAAGCGCCATTTGATCATCGTCGATGGCCTGCCGGCCTGCGCGGCCCTGGCCGTGGCCTCGCGCATCGCCGCGCCGGTGGTGGACTATGCGGTCTTTGCCCGCAGCCACAGCCGCCCGGGGCTGAGTCTGGCCTTGGGCTACTTCCAGCAGGGGCCGCTGCTCGAGCTGGGGCTGGAAAGCACCGACGGCACCGGCGCCACGCTGGCTTGGCCGCTGATCCATGCGGCCGCGGCGCTGTTGACCGAGGTGGCCGAAGGCGAGGACCCGGGGCCCAGCCGACCCATGGGGTTGTGAGGCGGGCTCAGCGCAGATAGTCCAGTTCCAGCCGCTGCTGCAGCCGCCGGGCCAAGCGAAAGGTTTCCTTGAGCATGCGGCGGTCGATGTCGTTGAGTTGGGCCACGTCGATGCGGTTGGGCTGCTCAGGCATTTCCTCGGCGCCGATCTGCACGCGCAAGCGCAGGGTTTGCAAGAATTCGAAGCCGGCGATCCAAGCCTGGCTCTCCGGCGGCTCCACGCCCATGGCCGGCGCAGCCTGCTCCAGGCGCGCGCGCGTGCCCGTGGCCGTGACGCCATGGGCCAGCGCATAGACACGGGCGGCCGCCACGAACAAGGCCGCGCCTTGCATCTTGAGGTCCAGCCACTGGTGGGGGCCGTCGCGGGTGGTGTCCAGCCCGCCCAACCAGTTCAGCGGCACGCGCAAGCGCAGCGCCAGCTCGCTCATCTGGCGCAAAAAGCGCGGCACGGCACGGGCCCGGCGATGCACGAGCTGGCGCATGGGCTCCAGCAGCGCGGCTTGTCCGGCCAGCGCTCGGAAGTCGAAAAAGATGCTGGCATGCAGCAAGTCCTCGGGGGCGCCGTGCTCGATCCAGTGGTCGAAGCGCGCACACCATTCGCGCGGGGTCAAGCACCACTGCGGGTTCATCGCCATCACCCCGCCCTTGCACAGCGGATAGCCGCAGGCCGCCAACCCTTCGTTGACGGCTTGGGCGAAGGCCAGCCAGCGCGCGCGCTCGCGCTCGGGCGCATCGCTGTGGAAGACCAGTCCGTTGTCCTGATCGGTGGCGATGGTCTGCTCGCCCCGACCTTCGGAGCCCAGCGCGATCCAGCAGGCTTGCTGCAGGTCCAGGCCATGCGCCTGGGCCATCAGTTGCACCAGGCGTGAGGTCAGCACGTCGTTGAGATGGCTGACGAGCTCGGTGAGCTGGCGCGCGCGCAGGCCCTGGGCCAGCAAGCTGCGCGCGAAGCGACGAATGTCGGGGGCCACCGACCGCAGCGCCGCCAGATCGCGGGCATGGCGCAGGTCGGCGCTGAGTTGTTTGAGCGACAGGCGTTGCAGCGCGAAGAGGTCGCGCTCGCTGAGCAGGCCCACCATTCGCTCGCCGTCGAGCACCGGCACATGGCGAATCCCATGACGGGACATGAGCAAGGCGGCATCCTGGGCCGTGTCGTGCGCGGCCAGGGTGTGCACCGGCCGGGTCATGACTTCAGCCACCGGCAAGGACAACGGCCGCTGCGCCAAGGCCACGCGGCTGAGCACATCCTGGCGGGTGAGGATGCCTTGCAGGCGGCCGCCGTCGTCGGTGATCAGCATCGCACCCAGACGCTGGTCGTGCATGGTGCGCAGCGCCTGCGCCAGCGGCGTGTCGGGCCGGCACGTGACGGGCTGGCGGCGCACCAGGTGCGCCAGCGCCGTCTCGAAGGACTGCTCGGCCAGGGTCTGGGATGCGGCATCGGCCTGGATGGCACGACGCGACAGGGTGAGATATTGCAGGATGCGCCCGCTGAGGAAATCGGCGAACGGCGGGCTGAGCGCGGCCACCGCATCGACGGCTGGGCGTGGGATCAGCAAACACCAGCCCGGCTCGGTGGCGGTGTAGGTGGCGGTCACGGGCCGGGCGCCCATCAAGGCCCCGACGGGAAAGACATCGCCGCGTTCGTATTGGAAACCCGTGGCTTCCAAATCGGCCAGCCCGCGTCGGCCGGTCACCGCGCCGGCCAGCACGACGTACAAGGTGTGGACCGGGCCATCCTCGGGACGGCGCAGCACCTGGCCGCTGGTGCAGCGCAGCAAGGTCGCGGCTTCGAGGAGCTGCTCGACATGGTCCGGCTGCATCTGTGAGAACGGCGGATGCGGCTGCAGCATGGCCAGCCATTGCGGCCGCCCGGGACGGGGGGTGGAAGGTGGGGCCGACGTGTCCATGGGCGAGCGACGCAGCCGGGGCCGGGCTCAGGACGTGCGGCCCTCGGGACGTGCCACCGGCAAGGTGCCGGTTTGAGGCGCCGGCAGCGCAGGCAGCTCCAGCGTGAGCGTGGCGGGCCCCTCGCGGGGTCCGAGGGATGCGCTGCGGTGGCTCAGGCCGAGCAACACGAGGTCGCCATCGACGACGCTGCCCAGCGCATAGGCGCGAGGGGTCTTGCCGTCCACCGCGATGAGCGCCGCGCCTGGCGCGGGGCTGCCGGGCGCAGGCGCCATCACGCCGACGAGTTTGAAGCGGCTGCTTTGTGCGCTGGGCGCCGGAGCCGCCGGGCCGGCTGGCTGGGGGCCACCGCCCAACAAGCGCAGCACGGAGACGGCGCTGCCGGACGAAGCCACCACCGTGCCGGCATGCGGCGGCACTGGCAGCGGTGCGCTGCCCAGGCGCAAGGCCCAGAACACCATGCTGGCGGCGGCCAAGGCCCAGATGACGAAGGCACCGAGTTGGGCGATCATGGTCCCATTATGATGGATGGCCGTCGGCAGTGGCGAGGTGGGCTCTCACCTGCGCGGCTCGGCGCTGGCGCTATGCTGCGCGCAGACGGCGGCCTGCTGCCGCTGCTTCGGTGGACCCTGAACCCGCGAAACCCATGACTTCGACCTCGACCTCTTGGCGGCCGCGCGCCGCCCGTCCCTGCCACCACGGCGGCTTCACGCTGATCGAGCTGATGGTGGTGCTGGTGGTGATCGGCATCCTGGCCGCGCTGATCGTGCCCAATGTGCTGGACCGCGCCGACGACGCCCGGGTGACGGCCGCGCGCACCGACGTGAACAATCTGATGCAGGCGCTCAAGCTGTATCGCCTGGACAATCAACGCTATCCCACGGCCGAGCAAGGCTTGCAGGCGCTGGTGGCCAAGCCGACCACGGCGCCGATTCCGCCGAATTGGCGGCCCTACCTCGACAAGCTGCCCAATGACCCCTGGGGACGCCCCTACCAATATCTGAACCCCGGTGTGCGCGGCGAGATCGACGTGTTCAGTTTCGGCGCCGACGGCCAGGCCGGCGGAGACGGCCTGAACGCGGACATCGGGTCTTGGCAGTGACCGCCCCGGGCCCGGTGGCGCCTGCGGTGTGCGTGCCATGGCCTCGTTCGGCCCCCTCGGCGCGGCCGGATCCGCCAGGTCGGTGCGAGGGTTGGCGATGATGCGGGCGGCTCCCAGGTGCGGCGGCCGTGCCCTCGGTTGGGCGCGCCGGCGCGGCTTCACTCTGCTGGAACTGCTGATCGTGGTGAGCCTGATGGCCGTGGTGGTGGGCACCCTCAGCCTGGCGGTGCGCGATCCGCAGGCCACCGCGCTGGAACGCGAGGCCGAGCGCTTGGCCGCGCTGCTGGAATCGGCCCGGGTCGAGTCACGGGCTTCGGGCGTGGGGGTGCGCTGGGTCCCGACCGAACAGGGTTTTCGCTTCGTCGGCCTGCCCGATGGCCTGGCGCTGCCCACGCACTGGTTGCATGAGGGGGTGCGTGCCGAGGTCTATGGGGCCGGTGGACTGACGCTCGGTCCGGACCCGCTGATCGGGGCGCAGCGCGTGACGCTGTTTTTGGAGGACCGGCGTCTGACCGTGGCCACCGATGGTCTGCAAGCCTTTGCGATCGTGCCATGAAGCCTGGGACACGAGGATTCACGCTGATCGAGGTGCTGGTGGCGCTGGCGGTGGTGGCGCTGGCCTTGTCCGCCGGCTTCAAAGCCGCCGGTGCGCTCAGCAGCAACGCGCAGCGTCTGAGCGACAACATGGCCGCGCAGTGGTGCGCGGAGAATCAGCTCGCCGGCCTGGTGCTGGCGCGGCAGTTCCCCTCGGTGGGGGACGCCAGCTTCGCCTGCGAGCAAGCCGGCCGGGCGTATGTGGGGCTGTTGCAGATCCGACCCACGCCCAACCCCAATTTCCGGCGCGTCGATGCCCGCGTCAGCACCCCCGAGGGGCTGCCGCTGGTGAGCCTGTCGACCATCCTGCCCCGGTACTGAAGATGCGGCCACGCCGAGGCTTCACACTCATCGAGGTGCTGGTCACCGTCAGCATCTTGGCCATCGTGGCGGCCATGGGTTGGCGCGGGGTGGACGGCATCGTGCGCACCAAGGACATCGCCGAGGCCCGGCTGGATCAGATGCTGCGGCTGAACACCGTGCTGGCGCAATGGGAAGCCGATTTGGCCGCGCTGCATGACACGCGGGTGGTGCCGGCCCTCAGCTTCGACGGCCGCGCCGCGCGGCTGACGCGACGCAGCGAGCAAGGCGTGCAGATGGTGGTGTGGAGCCTGCGCGCTCAGCAATGGCATCGCTGGAGCAGCGCGCCGGTGACGCGCAGCGCCGAATTGCAAGAGGCCTGGATGCGCTCGTTGCAGTTGCTGGACGGCGACGTGGGGGATCTGGCCGCCTTGCCCGGCGTGGCGCAGTGGCAACTTTATTTTTGGCGCAACAACGCCTGGACGAATCCCCAGTCCACGGGCGACCCGTCGGCCAACGACCCGCGCAGCCAAGCCCTGCCCCAGGGCGTGCGCCTGGTGCTGACGCTGACGCCGCAGTCGGGACTGTCCGGCGAGGTCACGCGCGATATCGTGTTGCGATTGAGGGCCGAATGAGAACCGCAGCCCGCCGCCGCCCCCGTGGAGCCGCGTTGCTGACGGCCATGATCATCGTGACCGTGGTGGCCACCTTGGCCAGCGGCATGCTGTGGCGGCAGTGGCGCTCGGTGCAGATCGAAGCGGCCGAGCGCAGCCGTGCGCAGGCGTCGTGGATCCTCACCGGCGCGCTGGACTGGGCCCGGCTGATCCTGCGCGAAGACCGGCGCTCCGGCTCGGTCGATCACCTGTCCGAGCCCTGGGCCACGCCGCTGGCCGAAGCACGTCTGTCCACCTTTCTGGCCGTCCAGCCCGGCGACGCGGAGGCCGCGCCGGATGCCTTTCTGGCCGGACGCATGAGCGACTTGCAAGGCCGCTTCAATCTCACCAATCTCGCGCAAGCCGCCGATGCCGCGCAGCCCCACCGGCAAGCGCTGCAGCGCTTGTGCGAGCTGGTCCATGTGGACCCGAGCACGGCCGATCGGCTCGCCGCCGGCTTTGCCGCGCCGGCCACCGGGCAAGACGCCGCCGCCGATCGCCCCCTCATGCCACCCACCCCGCAGTTGCTGGGCTGGCTCGGCTTGGATGCCGCCACGGTGCAGGCGCTGGCCCCTTATGTGGCCGTGCTGCCTCGGCCCACGCCGGTCAATCTGAACACCGCCTCGCGCGAGGTGCTGGCTGCGGTGCTCGGCGTGGACCTGGCCAGTGCCGACCGGCTGGTGCAGCATCGCCAGCGCTCACCGTTTCGCAGCCTGGCCGAAGCCGCCCCATTGTTGCCCCCGGGGACGAATTTGTCGGACCAGCAAGTCGGCGTCAGTTCGGACTTCTTCGAGGTGCTGGGGCAGTTGCGCATCGATCAGCGCGCCGTGCAGGAGCGCTCGCTGGTGGAGCGACGGGGGCTGCAGGTGGTGTCGCTGTGGCGCGAACGCAGCGCCCTGGTGCTTGACCAGGGGCGCTGAAGCCCCCGGTCGGGCCGGCTGGCGATGTCCCCCCGGGGACATGGCCGCGACATTTCTTCACACCAGGGGTGAAGGGATGCGCATAATGTGTTGATTTGAAACGCCTTCCATGAGTGTGCTCGTCATCTCGCTGGCCCCCAGGCCGCGCCTGAGTGCGCACAGCGACTCCGCCGCAGAGTCGGCCGCCGCATTGCGCGCGCCGAGCGAGTACGACTATGTGTGGAGCCGCGACGGCCTGACGCCCCACCGGCACGGCCGTTGTGCGCCCGCCCTGCTGCCCCGGGCCGACAGCGTCGCAGCCGTGGTGGCCGCCGAAGATGTGTCTTGGCACCGCGTGACCTTGCCCAAAGCCCCGCAGGCGCGCCTGCGGGCCGCGTTGGTCGGGGTGCTGGAGGAGATGTTGCTCGAGGAGGCCGAGGACACCCATTTGGCAGTGGCTCCGGCCGCGCGGGCCGGGGAAGACACCTGGGTGATCGCGACCCACCGGGCCTGGTTGGTCGCGCAGCTGGCCGCGCTGGAGGCCGCTGGCGTCGTCGTCGATCGGGTCGTCCCGCCGGCCGAGCCCGGCGAGCCCAGCCGCGCGTATTTCTACCTCGACGATTCCGGCGAGGACGAACGTCTGCGGATGGTGTGGGCCCGCCCCGACGGGGTGCTGTCCCTGCAGCCGACGGGCACCTGGCTGCGCCAATGCCTCAGCGAGCTGCAATCGGGGGACTGGGGCGTGTCCTGGGCCGCCGAACCGGCGGCCGTGGCCGCTGCCGAGGCCATGCTGGGACAGCCCGTGGACGTGTGGCCGCGCCCCGAGGCAGCGCTGCAGGCGGCTCAATCGGCCTGGAACCTGCGCCAGTTCGAGCTGAGCAGTCGGCCGCGCGGTGTGCGCGCACTGCGCAAAGCCTGGAGCACCCTGCTTGGGCCGACGTGGCGTCCCGTGCGGCTGGGCCTGGCCGTGCTGCTGGGCGTGCAGCTCGTGGGGCTGAATGCCTGGGCCTGGAAACAGCGACAGGAGCTGCAAGCCTTGCGGGCCGAACAAGTGGCCTTGCTGCAGGCCACGTTTCCGCACGTGCGCGCGGTGCTCGACGCGCCCGTGCAGATGCAACGTGAAATCGAGCTGCTGCGTGCCCGTGCCGGCCGCCCGGGGGAGACCGATCTGGAGCCGATGCTGCAAGCGGTGGCCCGGGCCTGGCCGCCAGGCCGGGTGCTCGAAGGGCTGAGATTCGAGCCCGGGCAACTCACCCTGGCGGTGGGCGACTGGCCCGACGAGGCCATCGCCGAGCTGGCCCGGCAGCTCGCCCCCGAGGGCTGGGCCGTGGAGCGCAACGGCTCTCAAGTCACCGTGCGACGCTCCATGGGAGGGCGCTCATGACGCTGGAGGAACTGCGTCAGCACTGGCAGCAACGGCTGCGTTCGCGCTGGAGCGCGCTGGACGAGCGTGAACGCCGCCTCATCCGCGCCGCCGCCACGATGGTGCTGCTTGCGCTGCTGTGGGCCGTGGGGCTGCAACCGGCGCTGCGCACCTTGCGCGACACCCCGGCGCGGCTGGCCGATGTCAGCACCCAATTGCAACACATGCAGCGCCTGGCCCAAGAGGCCCGCAGCCTGCGTGAAGCGCCCACGGTGGCCATGGCGCAGGCCACGCGGGCCCTGCAGGCCGCCGCCGAGCGGCTGGGCCCATCAGCCCGCTTGAATCTGCAGGGGCCGCAGGCCACCTTGGTCGTGCAAGGCGTGCCCGGCGACCTGCTGTGGACCTGGCTGGGCGAGGCCCGCAATGCGGCGCGGGCCCGTCCGGTGGATGTGCAGCTCACCCGCAGCGGCAATGGCTACAACGGCACCATCGTGCTGGTGCTCGGTGGAGACGCGCCATGAGCTGGCTGGCCACCCGCCTGGGCCGCTGGCGCGCCGGCCGCCGTCGGACCGATGCACGGGATTCGCACTTTGCGGTCTCGCAGTTCGGACCGTCCCGCTTCGGCGCTTCGCGCTTCCCCGTGTCGCGCTTGGACTCGGCCGCCAGCGCCGCCGCCCGGGCCCGCCAAGCCCGTTTGCGCCGTTGGAGCTGGGCCGGCGCCCTCACCGGTGCGCTGCTGGCCGTGCTGTTGTACGCCCCGGCCACGTGGCTGGCCTCGGCCGTGGCAGCCGCCAGCGGCGAACGCGTGCTGCTGGCGCAGGCCCGGGGCACGGTCTGGAATGGCGATGCGGTGCTGGTGCTGTCTGGCGGCCCGGGCAGCCGCGACGCCACGGCCCTGCCCGGGCGCCTGCACTGGAGGCTGCGGCCCGCCGGTCTGGGCGTCAGCGTGCGGCTGAGCCAGGCCTGTTGTCTCCATGGCGAGGTGGGACTGCGTGTGCGCGCCGGTTGGTCGCGCCTGTCGGTGCAACTGCAAGCCCCGCCGGACTGGGCGGCTCAATGGCCCAGCGCCTTGCTGGGCGGCCTGGGCACGCCCTGGAACACGTTGCAGCTCGGCGGCGTGCTGCGGCTGTCCAGCCCGGGCCTGACGCTGGAAAGCGCCGCCGGCCGATGGCTGGTGCAAGGCCGCGCCGACCTGGACATCCTCGACGCGTCCTCGCCCCTGGTCACGCTCAGTCAGCTGGGAAGCTATCGCTTGAGCCTGTTCAGCAACGAGCAGGGCCAGGTGCAAATCGTGCTGTCCACCCGGGAAGGCGCGCTGCAGCTCAGTGGCGATGGCCTTTGGGGGCCCAGCGGCGTACGCTTCCGAGGCGAGGCCCGCGCCAGCGAAGGCTTCCAGGACGCGCTGGACAATCTTCTGAACATCATCGGGCGGCGTGATGGCGCGCGCTCGGTCATCTCGATCGGATGAGCATGGAACGCATTCTTTCGGCTCGACGTGGCCTGCAAGCCCTGCGAGCGGCCCTGGCCGCCGGCCTGCTGTGCCTGTGCACCCCTGTGGCGGTCTGGGCGCAGGCGCCAGCCGGCGACGCCAGCGGCCAAGTCACGCTGAATTTCGTCAATGCCGAGATCGACGGCGTGGCCCGCGCGATGGGCCTGATCCTGCGCCGCCAGTTCGTCATCGACCCGCGCGTCAAAGGGCAAATGACGCTGTACAGCGAGCAGCCCATGAGCCGTGCGGAGGCCTACATGAGCTTCCTGGCCGCGCTGCGCGGCCTGGGCTTTGCGGTGGTCGAGGTCGAGGGCCTGTACAAGATCGTGCCCGAAGCCGACGCCAAGCTGCAAACCGGCGTGGTGTCCGCCGGGCCGGGCGTGGCCGCACGCGGAGACACCATCCTCACCCAGATCTTCCGCATCCAACACGAAAACGCGAACAACCTCGTCACCATCCTGCGCCCGTTGATCAGCCCCAACAACACGATCAACGTCAACCCGGGCAACAACTCGCTGGTGATCACCGACTATGCCGACAACCTGCGGCGGCTGTCGCGCATCATCGCCGCGCTGGACCTGCCCAATGCCACCGATGTGGAAGTGATCCCGCTGCAACACGCGGTGGCGGCCGACGTGGCCGTGCTGGTGCAGCGCCTGGTCGATCAGCAAAGCACCGCCACGGCCGCCAGCAACGCCCCGGCCGCCGCCGCCCCAGGCGCCGCGCAAGCCGTGGCCGGCGGCAGCACCTCGGCCGGCGTGGTGCTGGCCGATTCACGCACCAATGCCTTGCTGGTGCGCGCCACCAACCCGGCCCGTTTGGCGCTGATCCGCTCGATCGTGGCCAAGCTCGACGTGCCCGGTGCTGCCGGCGCCGGCGGCAGCAACATCCACGTGGTCTATCTGAAGAACGCCGACGCGGTGCGGCTGGCCCAGGTGCTGCGCGCTGCCTTCCCCAGCGACGGGCGCGGCGGCAGCGCCAGCAGCAGTGGCAGCGGCACGCTCACCGGCGCGCCGGCCAGCGCCACCGGCGCCACGCTGGGCAGCGCCGCCGGCAGCAGCCTCGGCTCGACCCAGGCCACGGCCCCGGTGGCCGCCACGGCGCAGCCGTCCACCGGCGGCTTCATCCAGGCCGACCCGGCCACCAACTCGCTGATCATCACCGCCCCCGACCCGCTGTACCGCCAGTTGCGCGCGGTGATCGACCAACTCGACTCGCGACGCGCCCAGGTCTATGTCGAGACGATGATCGTCGAGGTCAATGCCACCAAGGCCGCCGACGTGGGTTTCCAGTGGCAAGGGCTGTTGGGCAAAGACGGCGACAAATGGGGGCTGATCGGCGGCACCAACTTCGGCAGCGGCGGCAACAACATCATCCAGCTGTCCTTGGCCGCGGCCACCGGCGGGCAAAGCGGCTCGCTGCCTTCGGCCGGCCTGAACGTGGGCATCGTGCGCAATTTCCTGGGCACCTACTCGCTGGCTGCGCTGGCGCGCTTCCTGGAGCAAAACGTGGACGGCAACATCCTGTCCACGCCCAATCTCGTGACGCTGGACAACGAGGAGGCCAAGATCACCATCGGCCAGAACGTGCCCTTCGTCACGGGCCAGTACGCCAACACCGGCAGCAGCGGCACGGTCAACCCGTTCCAAACCATCGAACGCAAGGACGTGGGCATCACCCTGCGCGTCAAGCCGCAAATCGGCGAAAACGGCACGGTGCGCCTGACGATCTATCAAGAAGTCTCCAGCGTGGTCAACCAAAACGTCTCGCAAGGCGTGGCCGATGCCACCGCGGGACTGGTCACCAACAAGCGCTCGATCGAATCGAGCGTGGTGGTCGATGACGGCCAGATCATCGTGCTGGGCGGGCTGATGCAAGACCAATTCACCGACAACCGCGACAAGGTGCCGGTGCTCGGTGACGTGCCGGTGCTTGGCGGACTGTTCCGCAGCGAGAACCGCTCGCGCGTGAAAACCAATCTGATGGTGTTTCTGCGTCCGGTGGTGATGCGCGATCAGGACGCCTCCAACCGCCTGTCTTGGGACCGCTACGACCACATGCGCGCTCAGCAGCTGGCCTCCCAGCCGGTGCCACGGGTGCTGCTGCCGGTCAACGAAGCCCCGGTGCTGCCTGCGCGCGAGCTGCCGCCACCGGCCGATGCCGCCACACCCCCAGTGCCGGCCCCTGCAGCGCCCCCGAACTGAAGAGGCCCGCGTCGCGATGGCTGCCCGATACCCTTTGCCTTACGCCTTCGCCAAGGCCCACCACTTGCTGCTGGAAGACGATGGCCAACAGCTGACCTTGTGGGCCGACGCCCAGGCCGCCGCCCCGGCACTGTCCGAAGTGCTGCGCCATTTCCGGGTGGACCGCCTCGAACACGAGCCCCAGGCCAGCCTGGCCCCGCGCATCGCCGCGGCCTATGCCGGCGGCGAGTCCAGTGCCGCAGCGGTGGTGGGCGAGGTCGAAAGCGCCGTGGACCTGTCGCGCATGATGCAAGACCTGCCTGCGGTGGAGGATCTGCTGGAGGCCGCCAATGATGCGCCCATCATCCGCATGCTCAACGCCTTGCTCACCCAGGCGGCCAAGGACGGAGCCAGCGACATCCACATCGAGCCCTACGAGCGCAGCTCCTCGGTGCGCTTCCGTGTGGACGGCACCTTGCGCGAAGTGGTGCAGCCCAACAAGGCCCTGCATGCGGCGCTGATTTCCCGGCTGAAGATCATGGCCGAGCTCGACATCGCCGAAAAGCGTCTGCCGCAAGACGGGCGCATCTCGCTGCGCATTGGCGGCCGCGGGGTGGATGTGCGCGTCTCCACCCTGCCCTCGGCCCATGGCGAGCGGGCCGTGCTGCGCCTGCTGGACAAGGGCGACACCCGCTTCACACTGGAGAGCCTGGGCATGGGCGGCGACACCCTGGCGCGGTTTTCTCGGTTGATCGACCAGCCTCACGGCATCGTGCTGGTCACCGGCCCCACGGGCAGCGGCAAAACCACCACACTGTATGCCGCCCTGGGCCGCATCGACACCAGCACCAGCAATGTGCTGACGGTGGAAGACCCGATCGAATACGAACTGCCCGGCATCGGGCAGACCCAAGTCAACCCCAAGATCGACCTGACCTTCGCCAAGGCGCTACGCGCCATCTTGCGGCAAGACCCGGACGTGATCATGATCGGGGAAATCCGCGACTTCGAAACCGCGCAAATCGCCATCCAAGCCTCGCTGACCGGCCATTTGGTGCTGGCCACGCTGCACACCAACGACGCGCCTTCGGCCGTCACCCGGCTGATCGACATGGGCATCGAGCCCTTCTTGCTCAGCTCCAGCCTGTTGGGGGTGCTGGCCCAGCGCCTGGTGCGCAAGCTGTGCCCGCACTGCAAGCGCCAGGACGAATCCGGCCGTTGGCATCCGGTGGGCTGCAAGGAATGCGGCATGAGCGGCTACAAAGGCCGCACCGGCGTCTACGAACTGATGGTGGCCGACGACAAGATCCGTGCGCTCATCCACGGCCGCGCCGCCGAATCGCAGATCTTCGTGGCCGCCGAGCAAGGCGGCATGCGCACCATGCGCGAAGACGGCGAGCGCCTCGTGCAAGCAGGCATCACCTCGCTGGAAGAGGTGCTGCGCGTGACGCGGGATTGAGCCCATGCCGGCCTACCGCTTCGAAGCCCTCGATGCCGCCGGGCGCACCAGCACCGGCCTGATCGAAGCCGACAATGCCAAGGCGGCGCGTGCGCAACTGCGCGCGCAAAAGCTCGTGCCGCTGTCGGTCAGCCCCATCGGGGCCGTCGCCGACACGCCCGGTGCGGTGCGTCTGCGTGGACGGGTGTTCAGCACCACGGCCCTGACCATCTGGACCCGCCAGCTGGCCGGGCTGGTCGGCTCGGGGCTGCCGCTGGAGCGGGCCCTGACCGCACTGGCCGACGAGGCCGAGGACCCGCGCCAGCGCGAACTGGTGGCGCATCTGCGCAGCGAGGTCAATGCCGGCTCGTCCTTTGCCAAAGCCCTGGGCACGGCCCCACGCGAGTTCGACGAGATCTACCGGGCCGTGGTGGCCGCAGGCGAGCAAAGCGGCGGGCTGGGTCAGGTGCTCGAAAAGCTGGCCGACGACCTGGAGGAGCGCCAAGCCCTCAAGGCCCGACTCGTCGGTGCGGCGCTGTACCCGGCCATCGTTT
The DNA here is from genome assembly GCF_001592165.1 of Caldimonas taiwanensis NBRC 104434. NCBI lineage: Bacteria > Pseudomonadati > Pseudomonadota > Betaproteobacteria > Burkholderiales > Sphaerotilaceae > Caldimonas > Caldimonas taiwanensis. The sequence goes on along the minus strand of NZ_BCWK01000018.1, from coordinate 14,778 downwards.
CGCTGGTGGCCGTGGTCATCGTGGTCTTTCTGGTCACCTATGTGGTGCCCCAAGTGGCCTCGGTGTTCACCGGCAGCAAACGCGCCCTGCCCTGGTTGACGGTGGCCATGTTGGGCCTCAGCGACTTCGTGCGCCAGTGGGGCTGGCTGGCCGCGCTGGGCCTCACCGGCGCTGGCGTGCTGCTGGCCTATGCCTTGCGCCATGACGGCTTCCGTGAAAGTTTCGATGCGGCCTGGCTGCGCCTGCCCCTGCTGGGACGGCTTTCGCGCGGGTACAACGCCGCTCGCTTTGCCGGCACTCTGGCCATGCTGGCCGGCGCGGGGGTGCCCATCCTGAAGGCCTTGCAAGCCGCAGCCGAGACGCTGAGCAATCGCGCACTGCGTGCCGATGCGCTGGACGCCCTGGTGCAGGTGCGCGAAGGAGCGCCCCTGGCCGCGGCACTGGCCAGCAAGAAACGCTTTCCCGGCTTGCTGGCGATGTTCATCCGCCTGGGCGAGCAAACCGGCACCTTGCCCACGATGTTGGCGCGGGCCTCGACCCAACTGGGCCAGGAGGTGCAACGCCGAGCCCTGCAACTGGCCACCGTGCTGGAGCCTGTGCTCATCGTGGGCATGGGCGTGATCGTCATGCTCATCGTGCTGGCGGTGCTGCTGCCCATCATCCAGCTCAACACCTGGGTGAAGTAGACCCCGGCAAGCCGCGCAGCCCCCCCCCCGGGCCCACCGCAGCCCCGGGGCGCAGGGACGGGGCTCAAGCAGGGGAACAGGCGGGCCGCGGGAAGGCTCTCATGCGTCGATGCGCACGGCAGGTTGCGCAAAGCCCCCGAAGACCACTGGCTTTTGGTATGTGCGAATCTTCACGTGATGCGGCCCGGGCCGGGCTTCGGCCATCAACAGGCGGGGGTTTCCCCGTTTAATCGGGACATGCATCCCGCTAGGCTTTGCTGCAATGACCCCACCGGCCGCAGCAGTGGAGGTTGTCGATGAGCTCGCATGATCTGGTTCCCGTGAAAGACACCACCATTCCGATCGCGCACATGCGCAGCGTCTACCGCCTCAGCGACGTGGAGCGCCGGCTGGACAAGCTGCCGCAAAAAGAACATGAGCATTTGCGCGCCACGTATGAGCGCATGATCGAACGCGGCCCCGAGCGCTTCCAAGTCAAGCCCTCGGGCCTGCCGGCGATGGCTCCGCTGTACGACGAGTTGCCCAATTTCACCGAAGTGCTCGACGACGTGAAGCGCCAACTCGCCCTGTGCGAGGACAGCCGCGACGCGCTGGAGATCACGCCGATGCTGCTGTTGGGCCCGCCCGGGGTGGGCAAGACACACTTTGCCCGGCGGCTGGCGCAGCTGCTGGGCACGGGCATGGGGTTCGTTGCGATGAGCTCCCTGACCGCCGGCTGGGTGCTCTCGGGCGCCTCATCGCAATGGAAGGGCGCGCGTGCTGGCAAGGTCTTCGAGACCTTGGTGGAAGGTCAGTATGCCAACCCGGTCATCGTGGTCGATGAAATCGACAAAGCCTCGGCCGATTCGACCTACGATCCGCTGGGCTCGCTGTACAGCCTGCTCGAACACGACACGGCCGGCAGCTTCACCGATGAGTTCGCCGAAGTCCCCATCGACGCCAGCCAAGTGATCTGGGTGGCCACGGCCAATGACGAGCGCGCCATCCCGGAGCCGATCCTGAACCGGATGAACGTCTACACCGTGCCCGCGCCGGACCGCGAGGCCGCGCGCAAGATCGCGCTGCGCTTGTATGCCTCCATCCGCGCCGAGCACGATTGGGGCGCGCGCTTCGAGCCCGAACCGCAGGAAGCCGTGCTGGACCGCTTGGCCGAGTTGGCCCCGCGCGAGATGCGCCGCGCCTGGATGACGGCCTTTGGCAACGCCAAGCTCGAGCGGCGCAGCCGCATCGAGGTGCGCGACCTGCCCGATCTGGGCACACGTCGCAGCCCGATCGGGTTCGTGCACTGACCGGTGGTGCGAGGCCGCGCGGCCCCAACCCGTAAGCCCAAGTCAGCCGACCGGCTTTGGCGCGCCGCCACGGCGCGCTGCCAGGGGCTGAACGACAATGCGCCCCGTGATGCATCGACGCGACTTTCTGCGGCAATGGCCCGCATGGGCCGCCGGATGGAGCGCCTGGCCGCTGATCCAAGCCCAAACAACCAGCCCCACCCCCAGTTCCATGATCGTCGGCGACGGCGACGATCCGGCCGTTGCCTTCTTTTATGGCCCGCAGCCGCCGCTGGATGCCTTGCGCTTGTACGACTGGGTCGTGCTCGAACCCGAGCACGCGCTGGCCGCGCGTGCCGACGTGGCCTCCTGGCTGGCGCCGCACAGCTTGGCCTTTGCCTATGTGTCTGTGGGCGAGGTCCACCCTCAGCGCCCCTATGCTGCGGCCCTGCCCTCGGCCTGGGTGCGCCAACGCAATGAAGCCTGGGGCTCCTGGGTGATCGACCAGAGCGCGCCGGGCTGGCCAGCCTTCTTCCTGGACCGGGTGATTGCGCCGCTGTGGAACGCTGGCTTTCGAGCCTTCTTCCTCGACACGCTCGACGCCTACCTGCTGTTCGCCACGGACGAGGCCAGCCGCGGCGCCCAAGCCCAAGCCCTGCGCGAGACCCTGCGCGCCATGGTGCGGCGCTGGCCGCAGGTGCGGCTGATGCTCAATCGTGGGTTCGAGCTCATCGACGAGGAGCTGACCCCGCACGTGGTGGCCGTGGCCGCCGAATCCCTGTATCGGCGCTACGATGCCGCCAGCAACACCTATGTCGAGGTGCCCGAGGCCGATCGGCGCTGGCTGTTGCAGCGTTGGGCCGAACTCAAGCGCCGGGGCCTGCCCGGCATCGCCATCGACTACGTGCCCCTCGGCCAGCGCGACCTGGCCCGGCAGACGGCGCAACGCATCGCCGCCCATGGATTGATCCCCTGGGTGGCCGATCCGGCGCTGGAGACGCTCGGGGTGGGCGCCATCGAAGCCGTGCCGCGCGAGGTGCTGCTGCTGCACGATCCGGTCGACCCCCACCATCTGGAGCTCCGACAGCGTTCGGCCCATTTGTACGGCGCCTTGCCCTTGGAAGCCTTGGGCCTGGTGCCACGCTACCTCGCGGTCGATGCGCCGGCCCCGGTCGGCCCCCTGGCGGGCCGTTACGCCGGCGTGGTGCTCTACCTGGACAATGTGGCCCATGCCGACGCTGCCGTGCCGCTGTTGGACCGTGCCCGGTCGGAGGGCGTGCCGGTCGTGCTGCTGGGCCAAGTGCCCGCGGCCCTGCTGAGCCGCTGGGGCGCCACGCTGACCTCGGGCCGGCTGCAAGCGCCGGTGCAGGTGCGGCGCGCCCCGGACGTTCCAGCCGCCGAAGCCTTGCCCCGCGTGTTGCCCGAGGCTTCCGTGTTGCTGCGCGCAAACGCCCAGGCGCAAGTGTGGCTGTGGGCCGAGGACGACCAGGGGCGCCGCATGGACGGTGCGGCCATCACGCCTTGGGGCGGCTACGCCTTGCCAGGCTTTGCGCTGTACAACCTGCCCGGGGGGCTGGGCCACCGTTGGTGCGTGGAGCCGATCGAGTTCCTGCGCCGCGCCTTGCGGCGGGGACTCGACCCCATGCCCGATGTCACCACCTGCGTGGGCCGCCGCGCCTTTTTCGTGCATTTCGACGGCGACGGCTGGCTCAATCGCTGCAACCTGCCTGGCACGCCCACGGCCGGCGAGTACCTGGTGCGCGAGTATTTGATGCGCTACCGGATCCCCATCACCGCCTCGTTCATCGTGGGGGAACTCAGCGAGCAAGGGGTGTTTCCCGAGCAGGCTGCGCTGGCCCAGGAATGGGCGCGCCAAGCCCTGGCGCTGCCCCATGTGCAAGCCGCCAGCCACACCTGGTCGCATCCGTTTCACTGGGGCGAAGCCTCGGGCAAGGCCGATGCCTCCTACGAGTTGCACTACGGTGTCCACCTGAAGCTGCCCGGCTACGTTTTCGACATGCGCACCGAAATCGTCGGGGCCAAGGATTGGATCGCCGATCGCCTCTGCCCCCCCGGCAAACCGGTGGAGATGTTGTTGTGGTCGGGGGATTGCAACCCGCCCCCCTCGGCATTGGCACTGGCGCGGCAAGCCGGCCTGGGCACGCTCAACGGCGGCGGTGGCACCATGAGCCGCCTGCGCCCCAGCCTGACCGCGCTGTGGCCCATGGGCCTGCCCAAAAAAGCCGAGTACCAGGTCTACGCCCCCGCATCCAATGAGATGGATTACACGAACAACTGGCAGCCCCCGTATACCGGCTACGAACACGTGGTCGATACCTTCACGATGACGGATGGGCCCTACCGACTCAAGCCAGTGAACATTTACTTTCATCCATATCTCGTGACCCAGCCGGCCGGCGCCAAGGCGCTGCATGCGGCATTTGCCTGGGCGCTGGACCAAGCCCTGCATCCGATCACCGCGCGTCAGTATCACGACACCGTGCATGCGTGGCGGGCGGCGGCCGTCGGACGGCGGCTGGACGGCAGCTGGCGCTTGAGCAGCCCTGCGCCGCTGCGGCAATGGCGACAGCCCCGCGCCGCCCAGCCGCCTTCGGTGAGTCGCAGCCGACAGGTGGCCGGCTGGCAGGACCATGGCCCGCTGCGCTATGTGCACCTCACGGCCGACCGGGCCGAGCTGCGCAGCGGCGCTGCGGCCGCTCGCATCGTCGATGCGAACGCCGCGATCGTGGCGTTTCGACAACGGCCCGACGGCGGCTGGCAGGCCCGGCTACAAGGCCATGTGCCGGTGGAATTGCGCGTGGAATTGCCCGCCGGTTGGCGAGTGCTCACCTCTGCGCGCCTGCGGCGAGAGGGCCCGTTGGCCGTGATGCAAAGCGCCAGTTCTTGGCTCGAGGTGCAATGCCTGCCGGGTTGAACACGCCAGCCTCCACCGCCGAGGCTCCGCCCCGGGCCCCACTGCTGAGTGTGTCGCCCGACGACCCTCGCCGTAGCCGACTGCTACCGCGAGGCGCCTTGCTGGGCGTCGGCGGCGTGTGCCTGGCCGTCTTGGCCATCGTCTTTCCCGGCGAGGGCCTGATGCGCTTGGTCGAACGCTCGGCCAATCATGCCTTGGCCATCGACTACCTGCACAACCTCTTGCGTTTGCACCCGGGCGATGCACGGCTGCTGCGGCTGCTGGCCGAGCGCTATCTGGCCATCGGCGAGGTGCAGCGCGCCTGGGACGTGTTGCAAACCGTGGAGGACGCCTCGGCCCAGGCCCTGCGCGAGCGCGTGGCGCTGCAATCCTGGCGCGCCGCCCGCTCCGAAGGCCGTCTCGAAGAGGCCGAGCGCTGGCGGGGCTGGCTGCTGGGACACCTCGCCCAGCGCCGCCCCACCTCGGCAGAGGCCTGGATCGACACGCTGGAACGGCTGCACGAACTCGAGGCCCTGGAGGCCGAAAGCCCTTGGTTGAAGCAAGCCGGCACCTGGGGACGCCGTGCGCCCTCGCAAGCCCAGGCCTTGGCGCGCCGCTTGCTCGGGCTGGCGCGCCCACGGGCAGCGGCCGAGCTGCTCACCGAAGCCGCGCGAGCCAGCACGGCGGCGGCCCAACCGGCCCTGTGGCGCGCCGCCGTCCAGGCTTGGCTGAGCGCCAACGAACCCCTGCGGGCCTGGCACACCGCCCAGGCCTTGGCCGCGCGCACACCGGTGCCACAGGCCGACGCCTGGCTGCTGGCCCGCTTGGCCTTGATGACCGATCAGCCGCAAACCGCCGCGCGCTGGCTGCGCCTGGCCCTGCGGCTGCACGAACCCGAGAGGCTGGGCGCAGCCCCGACCCTCGATGAAGCCACCCTGGAAGAAGCCTGGGCGATCTTCGTCAGTGCAGGGGACCATGCCGCTGCTTTGGCCATCAGCGATCGAGCGCGCCGTCTCGCGCCCCACAGCACCGTGTGGGCCGAACGGCACGCCCGCGTGCTCGAATGGAGCGGCCGCCCCCAAGAGGCCTTGGCCTTGTGGGTGCAGCTGATGCGCGGCCCTGTCGCCCGTCTGGCGCAGCAAAGGGTGCGCGCCCTGGCTCCCGGCCTGTTCGATTGGAACGCTTTGATCGGCTACTGGCGCACGCGCGCGGCCACATCGACCTTGTCGGCCGAAGAGTGGCGCAGCTACATCGACTTGCTGCGCCAGCAAGGCCTGAGCGAGCAAGCCGTCGAAGTGGCACGACAGGCCGCGGCCCAGCACCCCGCGCTGGATCGCGTCTTGGCCGCCTTGCTGTGGAACGAAGGACACATCGACGACGCCCTGGCCGCATACCGGCGCGCCGCACGCGGCGGCTGGCTCGACACCGAAGCCCGCCTGGAAGCCGCCAGCGCCATGCTGATCGCCTTGCGCCTGGAAGAAGCCGCCGGCCTGCTCGCCCCCGATCCCCCGGCACCCACCCCTGCCGCGCTGCGCGAGAGCTATCTGGAATTGCGCGCCGATCTGGCCTGGGAACTGGGCCGACACCAAGACGCCCGGCGCGACTACGAACGCTTGTACCGTGAAGCCCAAAGCAACGATGCCGAGATGAGTGACTATCGGGCCCAGCGTCTGCTGACCTTGACGCGACGCCTGGACGGCGCTGCAGCCGCCCTGCGCTTGGCCCCGGCATTGTGGCTGCGCGGTGCCTCCGAAGGTTTGGCCGAGCTGTGGCTCGATGTCATTGCCGAGCAGCCCAGCGTGCACACCTTGCGTCAATGGGAACAGGCCATGGCCGAGACCGCCGTAGGGGCCTTGGTCCGACAGCGACCGAGCCTGCTGCAGCGCCAAGCCGCGGTGTGGCGGTTGTTGGGCCGCAGCGAGCGCGCCGAGCCCTTGCTGCGACGCGCCCACGCGCTGGCACCGCAAGACGTCTCCATCCTGACCGACTGGGTGAGTTGGCTGGTCGATCAGCGCCGCTGGGACGATTTGCGGCACACCTTGTCCGAGCATGCCCAGCGGCTCGAACGCGACCCCGAAGGGCGCCTGGTATTGACCGAAGCCGTGCGCGCGCTCGACCACCCGGCCTGGGCGCTGCGGCTGATGCGCGCGCAGCGGGAGCAACGCCAGCACGACCCGCTGTGGCTGGCCGCCTATGCCGAGGTGCTCGAAGAACTCGGCCAGGAGGCTCAGGCCCGACACGCGCGTGAGCGCGCCTGGGCCTTGTTGCGAGCGCCTCGCTCCGGCACCGACGCGCCGGCCGATGCGGCCCAGGCCGCGCGCGCTTTGCAAGCGCAGTTGTTGCAACTGCGCCTGGCCACCGGGCGCATGCCCCCAGAGCAAGTACAAGCGCTGCTGGCCGGGCTGCGCGAGCGCCTGCGCCTGGGGGACCTCGACGCGGACAGCCAAACGCAAGTCGACGCCAACCTGGTGCACGCCTTGTTGGCGATGGAGCTCGACTCCTGGGCCGATTGGTGGTTGGCCCGCCGCACCCTGAGCGGGGCCCTCGGCGCGGGCTTGCGCGTGCTGCGCGCCCTCGCGCACCGCGACGTCCAGGGCGTGCGCGACCATCTGGACCCCGGCCGCGCCGCCCTCAGCCCGGTGGACCAGGCCGAAGCCGCCTGGGCGATCGGCCAGCGCGGCAGCGCCCTGGCCGCGCTGGGCGCACAACTGGAAGCCGCCGCCGCGCGCGACGACGATCCGCAGCGCCTGCGCAGCATCGCCACCCTCACGGCCGAGCGGCAACGCGAGCAAGCGCATCAACTGCGCCTGGAGCAAACACAGGACACGCTGGCCGGCTTGTCGATACAACGCACCCAAGTGCAAGCCGACCTGGCCTGGGGCGAACGCTGGACCCTGCAAGCGCACCTGGGCCAAGAGCAGCTGAGGCGCCGCACAGACTCCCTGCTGGCGCCCCTGCCCTCGGACCTTCGGATGGGGGGACTGAGCGCCACTTGGCATGATGAACGCTGGTCGCTGGGGGCTTGGTGGCGCACCCACGGACTGGGTGCGCGCCGCAACACCTGGGGGCTCGACACCGGCTACCAGCTCACCGACCATCAGCGCCTGCAGCTGCATGTCGCACTGGATGCGCCTGTCTTGGACACCGAGCTGCTGCGCGTGGCAGCCCGCCGTCACCAGCTACAAGCCCAGTGGGAAGGCTCGCATGGGCGTTTGTATGCCAGCACCCAGCTCAGCCTGGCGCGCTACCACACCGACGCCGGCGGCCGGCTCGGTCAGGCCAGCCAATGGCGCGCCGAGGCCGGATACTGGCTGCGCCGCACCGAACCGGTTCTGGCCGTGCGAGGGTATGCTGCGGTGCGGCGCGAACGGACCGACGACACCCCCCGCCCCGAGCTGGGCCGCTGGCTGGCCTCGGGCGACACCGGGCTGTCCGGCGCGCAAGTGATGCCCGGCTCGCAAGACGAAGTCGGACTGAGCGTGCGCTGGGGACAAGCCGACGGTCTGGCCTCGCGCCGCTGGTGGCCGCAGTTGGAACTGGGCCTGGCGCACTCCCGCCGCAACGGCTTGGTGCCCAGCGCATCCCTCGGCTGGCGCGGCCCTTTGCTGGGCGGTGATGAGTGGCAGTTGAGCGTGCAGCACAGTCAGTCCGACACCGGCCCCAGCCGATCCGTGCAATGGCAATACCGACATTGGTTCGATCGATGACCCCCTTCAAGCTGACCCACCCGACCAAGCACATGCCCAAGGAGCCTCGCCCATGAACGATTCGATGACCACGCGCCGCTGGTGGAGCGTCTGCTGGACGATCCTGCTGAGCCTGAGCCTGGGCGCCTGCGCGGTGCAAGCCCTGCCGCCGCGCGCCTTCACGATCGCAGCGCAAGACACGCTGGCCGTCTTGCCCTTGCACAATGCCACCGAGGCGGCTTACGCCGACCGACGCGCCCAGGCCATCTTGCTGTCCCTGCTGCAACAGCGCGGCCTGAAAACCACGCTCTATCCCCAAGCCCCCACCGACAACCCGCTGCAGGCCAGTGTGCCGCCCAGCACGTCCGAAGCCCTGCAGTGGGCGCGGCGCGAAGGCGCCACCTGGGCCCTCACCGGCACGGTCACCGAATGGCGCTACAAAAGCGGCGTGGACGGTGAGCCCGCCGTCGGTCTGACCCTGCAACTGATCGACCTGCGCAGCGGCGAGGTCGTCTGGTCGGCCACCGGTGCACGCACCGGTTGGGGTTATCAAGCCTTGGCCGCCGTGGGACAAGCGCAAATCGAAGAGCTGTTGCGAGGCGTGCAAGTGCGCGCTGCCGGAACCAGCGAGGGCCCGCGCTGATGCTGTCCAAACGGGCCCGTAGCCGACTGCGCCGCCGTCGCTCCTGGCTGAGCCGGGTGTGGCGCCCGCGCGCGACCACCGCCGCCTGGTGGGCCTGGACCGAAAGCGCTTTGCTGCCGGTGATTGCGCTGGGGGTGGCCTGGCGCTTGAACCCGTCCGATCCGCTGGCGCTGCATGCCGCCTTTCCGTGGGTGTGGTTCGGCGCCTGGCTGGCGGCCGTGCGCTACGGGGCGGGCTATGGACTGGCCGGCGCGGCGCTGTATGCCATCGTGTGGTGGTGGCAACACGGCGCGCCCGTGGCCGGTGTGGCACTGTTCGGGCCCAGCGGGGGGCACTTTCCCGGCGAATTTTTTCTCGGCGGCACCTTGATGACGCTCGTGCTCGGCGAATTCGGCTCCGCGTATCGGCGCAGCGAACGCCTGCACCAAGAAACCGCCCGGGACTTGAGCGTGCGCCTGGAGCGCACCAAGCGCCGGCTGTTCATCGTCAAAGAAGCCTTGGCCACGCTGGAACAAGAACTGGTGGACCGCCCCTTGACGCTGCGAGATGCCTTGCTGGACTTTCGGCAACTGTGCGCGCAGTGGCAGCGCACCCACCCCGAGGCCGACGACGCCGAACGCATCCGTCTGCCGCAAGCCGTCGGGTTCTTGCAGTTGCTCAGCCAATCGTGCCGGGTCGTGGAGTCCGCGATCTTCGTGCGCGATCCCGCGCAACCGAGCGGTTGGCATCAGGCCGCGGTGCTCGGCCACGAGCTGCCCGAGCTCGACGACACCCATCCCCTGATCGCCACCGTGCTGGACAATGGCCATGCGGCCCACATCGCCCAGGAAGCCCTGGGCGATGTGGACACCAGCGACTGGGTGTATGCCGCGGTCTTGCGCAGCGACGAACAAGGCCAAGTGCAAGCCCTGCTGGTGGCCCACACCATGCCCTTCATGGCCTTCGAGCACACCAATCTGCAGCGCCTGCAAGTGCTGGTCGATGCCTATCGCGACTTCGTCGAACGGGAACAAGGCGTCGGTGAGCAGCGAGAAACCTGGCCCGAGGCCCCCATCGAGTTGCAACAAGAATGGACGGCGCTGGTCCGCCTGAGCCGCCGCGCTCGGCTGCACAGCCATGCCGTGCTGTGGGCCTTGCCCAAAGACCTGCCAGCCGACGCGCGTGCCCGCATGGAGCAGGCCCAACCGGTGGAAAGCGAAAGCTGGCAATTGACCGGCCCCACGGGCCGCGTGGCCTGGGTGACCGTGCTGCCGCTCAGCAGTGCAGCCACCCTCGACGCGTATTTGCGACAAGCCCGCGAGGTCTTGCAAACCGCGCTGGCCGGCGAGTTCGAACCGTCGATCTACGACATCCAGGCCGCGCACAGCTTCGCGCAGCTGCGCGATGAGGTGCGACGCCATTTGCACACCACCGCTTGAGCCGCCATGGACACGACCAGCCTGAGCAAGTTGGCCAGTGGCGCAGTGGCGCTGGAAGCTGGCGCTTTGGCCCTGCTGTGGAGCCCCGATCCGGCGATGTACTGGGCCTTCTGGGCCGGCCACGCCGCAGCGGCCGCACCCACCGCCTTGCTGGGCTGGAAGCTCCTGCCGCCCCCTTTGCAACGGCCCAAGCGCTGGTCGCTGGCCCTGTCCTACACCGTGGCCTTGATGATGCCCGTGTTGGGGGTGGTGGGCGTGGTGCTGGCCGCTTGGCTGGCCCATGCGCTGCCAGCGCGCGTGCGCCGGCGCGACCATCTGCGCGAGGCGCCCACACTGGAGGTCTTTGCCATCAGCCTGGACATCGAACAACGCCCCGACGAATTGCCCGCTGGACAAGTCGCCCGCATGGCACGCGATCCGGGCCGCGCGCGCGCGCAACGCATCCGGGCCGTGCTGGCGTTGCGCGAGATGGCCCCGCGCGTGGCCGTGCCCACCCTGCGTGCGCTGCTGGCCGACCCCGACGAAGAAATCCGCTTGCTGGCCTACAGCATCGTCGAGGTCTGGGAGCGCGAGCTCACCGCCAAGCTGCAAGCCGCCCTGCGCGAGCTGCAGGCCTTGCGCGCGCAAGGCGCCCACGGCCCGGTGCTGTCGCGCGCAGCCCAGCAAGTGGCCGAGCTACAGCTCGAGTTCGTCTACCAAGGCTTGGCCCAAGGCGATTTGCGCGACTTCACGATGGATCAAGCCCGCACCTACTGCCGCATCGCCTTGGAAGCCACCCCCGAGGAGCCCAGCCTGTTGATGATGCACTTGCGCCTGAGTCTGGCCCAAGGGGCGCACGGCGAAGCGCGCGACATGCTGCTGCGGCTGCGCGCCACCGATGCCAGCCCAACGATGTGGCGTCCCTATGCAGCCGAGCTGGCGTGGCAGGAACGACGCTACCAAGACGTGCGCGAGGTGCTGCGCCCGATGCACGCCGACCAAGTCGCCCCGCGCCTGCGCCCGGTGGTGCGTGTGTGGGCGCGCCCGCAGCGCGGCGAGCCACGCGTCTCGCGGCCCGCGCCCTTGAGCGATGCGCGCCCGCTGAGTGACATCACCGAGGCCCTGGTATGAGTCGCCCCCCACTGGACCGTGTGCCTGCCCCTGGCCAACGCATCGACGTGATGCTGCTGCTGGAAGGCACCTACCCCTATGTGTCCGGCGGCGTCTCCAGCTGGGTGCATCAAATCGTCAGCGGCTTTGCCGACCTGCGCTTTCACATCGTGTTCATCGGGTCGCGCCCCGAAGACTACGGCGCACCGCGCTACCAAATGCCGTCCAACGTGGTCGGCTTGACGCACCACTACCTGTTTGCCGAGTCGGCCTTGCCTGCGCCCAGAGAATGGCGTGGCCAGCGCCGCACGGCCGAGGTGGTCGAACGCTTGCACGAGGAGTTGCGCCGCAAGCAAGACGCCCATGCCCGGGCCGAACTGCTGGCGCGCAGCCTCAAGCTCATGCGCGAGGACATGACCCTGTCGTATCTGTTGCACTCGCATGAGGCCTGGCGGTACCTCACCGAGCAGTATCAGTTGCGTTGCACCGACCCGTCCTTCGTCGACTACTTTTGGACGGTGCGCACCATGCACACCCCGCTGTGGACCCTGGCCGATTTGGCCGAGCAACTGCCGCCGGCGCAGGTGTATCACACGGTCTCGACCGGCTATGCCGGCTATTTGGGCGCGGTGCTGGCACGCCGCCACGACCGGCCGCTGGTGCTGTCCGAGCATGGCATCTACACCAAAGAGCGCCGCATCGACCTGTTCTCGGCACAGTGGATCAGCGACAACTTGCCGGTGCTCGAACGCAGCGCGGGACAAACCGGCTATTTCCGTGAGCTGTGGATTCGCATGTTCGAGTCGCTGGGACAGATGTGCTACGACGCCGCCGACCCGGTCATCGCCCTGTACGAGGCCAATCGCCAGCGACAGATCGCCGACGGTGCCGACCCTCGCACCACCTGCAACATCGCCAATGGCATCAACATCACCCCATTGGCCGCCACCCGCGCGCAGCGCCCCGACCCCCCACCGCCAGTGATGTGCCTGATCGGGCGTGTCGTGCCCATCAAGGACGTCAAAACCTTCATTCGTGCCGTGCGCGTGGCCAGCAATCGCGTGCCCGGGCTGCAAGGCTGGATCGCCGGCCCCGAAGACGAAAACCCCGACTACGCCCGCGAATGTCACGAGCTGGTGCGCAGCTTGGAGCTGGAAGACAAGGTGCGCTTCCTCGGCTTTCAAAAGCTGGTGGAATTGATGCCGCGCATCGGGCTGGTGGTGTTGTCTTCGATCAGCGAAGCGCTGCCCTTGGTGCTGTTGGAAGGCTTTGCGGCCGGCGTGCCCGCGGTCACCACCGATGTCGGTTCATGCCGGCAATTGATCGAGGGCCTGGGGCCCGAGGACCAAGCCCTGGGGGCTGCCGGCCAAGTCGTCGGGATCGCCGATGCGCAAGCGCTGGGCATGGCCTGCGCACGACTGCTCGGCGACCCCGGCGCCTACCGCAGCGCCCAAGCCGCCGGCATCGCCCGGGTCGAGCGCTACTACACCCAACCGCTCATGTTCGACAAGTACCGCCTGGTCTATGAAGATGCGCTGGCGCGCAGCCGCCAGCGAGCGCAAGGGCAGGCCGACGAGGTCGGCCGAGTCGCGGCCATCCTGCGTGGCGAAGCCCCCTGGCCAGACGCTGGAGGAACCCACTGATGGCTGGCATCGGCTTCGAGCTGCGCAAACTGCTGCGCACCGAGTCCTACCTCGGGCTGCTGCGGGCCTATACCTACGCCTCCATCATCAGCTCCGGGCCGTGGGTGTTTTCCATCGTCGGCCTCATCGCCATCGGCGTGTTGTCGCTGGGCACGGTCTACCCCGATGTGCTGATCGTGCAATTCCAGGTGACGGTGACGCACCTCATCATGGGCTCGCTCATCTTCACCGGCGGCCTGCAACTGGCATTCACCCGCTGGGTGGCCGACCGATTGTTCGAAAAACGCCCCCAGGTGGTGGTGCCCAACTTCCTGGGGGTGACCTTGGTGACCACCGCCCTCAGCGGCACGCTGGCCTGGGTCGTGGCCTGGTTCGGTTTTCGCGAGGCCAGCCATCTGTACCGTGTGCTGCTGGTGTGCGGCTTTGCGCTGCTCAACAACATCTGGGTGGCCACGGTCTTGCTGTCGGGCTTGAAGCAGTATCGGGCGATCCTGTGGTTGTACGGTGGCGGATACGGCTTGTCGGTGGGCTTGGCATGGGCCTTGCGCCCCCTGGGCATGGAAGGCCTGTTCGCCGGCTTCCTGGGCGGGCAGTTCGCGCTGTGGTTCGGCATGGTGGCCCTCATCCTGCGCAACTTCCCGCTGCGCGAACCGATCTCGCTGGCCTGCTTCGGCCGACGCCAGATGTACCCCGAGCTGCTGTGGGCCGGGTTGTTCTACAACCTGGGTGTCTGGATCGACAAGCTGGTGTTTTGGTGGTCGGAGGCGACCTCGCAGCACATCATCGGCTGGATGCGCGCCTCGGTGATCTACGACTTGCCGGTGTTCCTCGCCTACTTGTGCGTGATCCCTGGCATGGGCATCTTCCTGGTCAAATTCGAAACCGACTTCGTGGAGTGGTACGACAAGTTCTACAACGCCGTGCGCGAAGGCGGCTCGCTGTACGACATCGCGCACTACCACGACCGCATGCAAGAAACCGTGCGCGAAGGCTTGTACCAGATCATGAAGGTGCAGACGATCACCTTGCTGGCCGTCTACACCTTCGTCCCGTCGCTGTTCGACTGGATCGGCATCAGCGATCTGTACATTCCGCTGTTCCTCGTGCAAGCAGCAGCCGCCAGCTTCCAGGTCATGCTGCTGGCCGTGCTGAACGTGCTGTACTACCTCGACCGGCGGCGCGAAGTGGTGGCCATCACGTTGAGCCTGGTCGTGCTCAACCTCGTGCTGTCTCGCTGGTCGATCGAGCTGGGGGCCGAGTTCTTCGGCTACGGCCTGGCCCTGGCCCTGCTGGGTGCGCTGCTGCTGGGCCTGACCCTGGTGCAGCGGCTGTTCCGAAAACTGGAATACCAGACCTTCATGCTGCAGTGAGGCCGGCGCCGCGTCGTGCGCGTCAAACCGCGACTCAGGACTCCAGCGGCAGCCCGACGTA